>NZ_DASSWP010000133.1:0-5251 GCF_035704785.1 Gracilimonas sp.
CCCAAAGGTCAGCTTTGGTAAACCGACTATACGTAATATGCGTTATCCGGTAGAGGTTATTCTTGACCTGCTTGCAGCGGGAATGACTACTGAAGAAATCCTAAAGGATTATCCGGACCTGGAAAAAGAAGACATTCAGGCCTGTATTCTTTTTGCGAAAGAAGCCCTTACCGTTAAAAGCATTCATAAAGTCGCAGGATAATGAAATTTTTGGTAGATGCACATTTACCATTCGGGTTAGTTAAATGGTTGAGAACACGCGGACATGATGTCATTCACACTTCCGAACTTCCTCAGAAAAACAAAACAGAAGATGCTGATATTATCCAGCTATCGATTGAGCAAAACCGGATCGTAGTTTCAAAAGACGAAGATTTTTATAAGCATTTCATACTAAAAGGTCAGCCATCAAAAATATTGCTGCTCACGATGGGAAACATTGTGAATAATGAACTAATATCCCTTTTTGAGAAAAATATTGAACAAATTGAAAATGACCTTCAACAGAACAAAATAGTAGAACTAAGTAATGATTCTGTTACCGTGCATTTTTAAGCCTATCTAACCTCGCAAAATAATTATCTCAGCATCCGTATATTTAGCCTCGATATTTCAGTCCAATTAAATTATCTATTCAAGCAAGAGGTCCTTCCATCAGCCCCGATTCCAAAAAGCGCTGCATACTGATTCTAGGCATCGCATTCATTGCCTTATCGATGCGTTCGCCATTGTCGAGTGTGGGTCCGCTCACCGAATTTATCCAAAATGCTCTGGGACTTTCCTACAGCATGATCGGGTTGATCACTACCCTTCCGTTGATCTGTTTTGCAGCTCTCTCCGGCTTTACACTGTATTTTACTCAACGATTTGGGTTAGAAGTCACCCTCGGAGCTGCTCTCTTCATTCTAACTGTTGGCACAGTTAGCCGGTATTTCGCAAATATTCCGTCTTTATATCTTGGCACCCTACTTATAGGTATCGGTATCGCTGTTATGAACGTGTTGATGCCTTCTATTGTAAAACGGGATTTTCCTCAGCGATCAGGTTTTATGACGAGTTTGTATTCAGGAGCGATGGGGATTGGGGCCACGTTGGGGGCCGGATTGAGTGTGCCTCTTGCTCATGCCACGAATTGGCAATTTTCGCTGGGGAGCTGGGCTATTCTCTCCTTTATAGGACTATTTCTATGGATTCCACAGCTTAGAAACAGAACGAAGCCTAAGAACCCCATACATATTGGAACAGCAATTAAAAAGCTAGGCTCTTCACCCATTGCCTGGCAAATTGCACTGTTTATGGGATTGCAATCCCTCATATTCTATGCCATCCTGGCCTGGCTTCCTGAAATATTGATCGACAGAGGTATGACACCAACCAAAGCGGGTTTAGTGTTATCGATTTCTCAGGGAACCGGTATTCTTGGTTCTCTGATCATTCCGGTGATTGCCGGACGGTTCAAAGATCAGCGTAGAATTGTGATGGTCACCGGAGCTATGGAAATTATTGGTGTTACCGGGATCCTCATAACAGACACCTTTTTGGTTTCGACCTGGGCCGGAATCTTGGGATTTGGTCTTGGGGGAAACTTTAGCTTGGCATTGTTATTCATGGTTTTACGGGCTGATTCTGCCGAGCTAACTACAGGGTTGTCAGGAATGGCTCAGTCTGTAGGTTACTTTATAGCTGCCTTTGGGCCCGTTTTGTTTGGTTTTGTGCATGATATAACCAATAGCTGGGATATCCCGCTTTTTAGCATGTTGACAATTGCAGCTCTACAACTTGGTGTGGGCTTAGGTGCAGCCAGGAACAGGACTATTTCCGGGTGAGGGAGCTGATTAACTTTGTAATCTCTCTTGCTCAGTTTCAAGCTCCACTCCTGCGAAACCTTGATCTTAAAAGCAGAAGTATGAACGATAAATCAGCCAAACATATGCTTTAAACTTTTTGAGCCCTCTAAATCTAAATTATGGAACAAATTTTGAGCTGCTTGGTTAAAATAAGTTCTCACACTCTCTCACTTAAAAGTAGCTCTACAATGCTTAAATATGCTCTAATGTCTTGTTTGTTAATGTGTCTTATTTTTATGAGTTGCAGTCAGCCCACCAATGTGGCTAATGAACCATCCGGTGAAGAATTGCGTGCTCCAATTATTCAAACTTCCGATACCTTAAAGGGATGTGAAGGGCAGATAATGGAATTTAATATTTTGGATTACTTTGATAGCAACGTTCCTATTGTCAACTCAGTGCTTTTTAGCGAGGAGCTTCAGATCACGGTCGACTCTTTGGGTGATGGTCATTTCAGGCTAAGTCAACCCGCCGAATTATCCGGAGAATTTCGGATTCTGGCCACTATTACTAATAGCAATGACGTAACCCTTGAAGCTGAGTTAATGTATCAAATTAAAGAAAATTCAGACCTTCCTGTTCCGTCGGGTGAAGAGTTGGTCATTATGCCGTTAGGTGACAGCATGACCAACGACGGCCGATCAAGAATAAAACTGTGGAATTTATTGAGTAATGACGGTCACGAATTAGATTATGTGGGCAATCAGCATCAAGGGAGTTCTATCCCTGATCCTGATCATGAAGGCGTAGGCGGTATAAAGATCCAAGGCATCATAGATAAAGCAGAATCTCTGATGAAGACACACAAGCCCGGGTATGTAGCCCTGATGGTGGGAACCAATGATATTGCCTGGTATTTTGATGAACCCGCCTCGGAAATTGCTAACCGTTGGGATGATCTGATAGATCGTATTTTTGATTCATCCGAGCCGGGAACATATATCCTTGCCGCTACAATCCCACCCGTTTCTTCCAAGAATGTAGGGAAGTCAGGAATGTCGATTCAAGATCGGGCTGTCATGGTACAACACTATAATGCGGAACTGCGCTCCATCATTAAAGACCGAGAAGCGAATGGCGATCACATCATCCTGGCTGATATGGAGGCCGCATTAGATCCGGATAAACACCTCTCGGGTGATGGGGTGCATTTGAATGAAGAGGGATATGCCATCATGGGAAGGGTATACTACGATGCAATGAATAAGGCCTTGAAAGAACAGGAGTAGTTTCTGTTTGAACTTAGCTTAGCTCACGACTTTTACTTACAAAGTTAAAAGGAAATCTCGGTCAGATATAAATCAATTTTCTTTCTTATATCTTATATTTAGTAACGCATCAACTAAATGTTTAATCACAATCCAAACCAGAGAGAGAAACCCATGTCATTAGCTAAAGTCATTGAAGTGATCGCCGAGGGAGAAACTATAGAAAATGCTGTTGAAAATGCAGTCAAAGAAGCATCGGAAACAGTAGATAACATCAAAAGCGTGAACTGTGAAAATATACAAGCCCTTGTATCCCAGAACCGAATCGAAAAGTATAGGGTCAATGCAAAGGTAACCTTCGTACTGAATAAGTAGTGTAGATAAAGATTATGTAAAAGAAATTTTGCCGAGATTCCGCCTTCTATGTTGCGGAATCCATTATTGAAGCTATGCTTCAAATTCTCTTCACACTAAACCTTCACAATACTTTCTTTCACTTCTTCCGTCATTTCATTGCGGGCTTTTTCAAGATCGTAGTGAGCTTGCAGACCAAGCCACATTTCGGCACTGGTACCGAGGGCTATTGAAAAGCGCAGGGCGGTATCTCCGGTAACGGCACGCCTCCCACGGATGATCTCATTCACACGATTCGGGGAAACCGAAATTCGTCGTGCAAATTCACGCTGACTTATCTTCATGGGCTCCAAATACTCCCCCATTAATATCTTACCGGGATGAATCGATTTAACTTTTCTATTTATACTCATGGCTATTCCTTTAGTGGTAATCAATAATTACTACATCAAACGTACTCCATACCGCTACGCGAGACAATATAGTTAATTTATTTGTTTGATGCCGTATTGTCCTTCGAGGCTCAGTTAATTACATTTGAAAAAACGGAGCTTTATGCAACAACACGAAAAAATAGACTATGTAGAATTTCCGGCAAAAGATCTGAAGGCCACGAAAAGGTTCTTTACTCAAGCTTTTGGATGGAAGTTCACCGATTACGGCCCCGAGTATAGTTCCTTCGCAAATGAGGGAATTAACGGCGGGTTTTTCAAATCCAACAAAAAATCGAGTACCGAAACAGGAAGTGCGCTCATCATTTTTTACAGTGAGGCCCTGGAAGCCACTCAAAAGAAAGTGGAAGATGCCGGCGGCAAGATCATCAAACCCATTTACTCTTTCCCGGGAGGCCGTCGATTTCATTTCACTGAACCCAGTGGGAATGAATTTGCGGTGTGGTCTGATAAAGAAATAGAAGAATGAATAAGGCGTCAGTAAGGGCGTGTTGCGATAGGCCCTTACGCGATGTAAGCTTTAATCAAAATCCGACAAACTTTTCTTCAAATCTTATAAGGCAAAACTTCGGTGAGTGCAGTTTCTTCCACTTCTGTTTACATTGATGCTATGGAAAAAATGACGCTGCATATTAAAAACATGGTGTGTGACCGCTGTGAGATGGTCATAGAAACAGCCCTGACTGCGCTTGGTTTGGAAGTAGATCACGTGCAACTTGGCAAGGCGGAAGTCACCCGACAAGGCGATAAACCCACTATACACGAAATAGAGAAAGAGTTGGAGCGGTTCAACTTCGGGCTCATCAAAGATGAGGAATCGGTGTTGGTGGAAAAAGTAAAAACCAATCTGATTCAATGGATAGATTCGGGAAATCTGGAAACCGATGAGACATCTCTCTCCGATTACCTGGCTAAAAAACTTACTAAAAGCTATGCAACGATCTCCCGGGTTTTTTCCCGGAGAGAGAAGATCACCATTGAAAAATATTTCATTCGTCTGAAGATCGAGAAGGCCAAAGAACTGGTAGAATATGGAAACCTGAGTTTTAGCGAAATTGCTTATCAGCTTGGGTATAAGAACTTGCAGCACCTGTCACGCCAATTCAAGGAAATTACGGGGATGAGCATGAGTGCCTATCAAAAGGTGCAAGATCCCGAGCGTAAATCTCTGGATAAAATTTAAGAATGGAATGCGAATGACGTGGATTGAGTGGATGTTCACTGATTGCTATACAATAGGAATCCATCTGACGAATTGCCCGTCTGATGGATGGATTTAGGCAATAAGGTAGAAATTAACCATCGGTCAGATGCAATCAAGCGATCAGACGAAAAAACCATCTAACTTTAATTGCCAGTAAGGGCGCATGGCCATGCGCCCTTACTGGCT
>NZ_DASSWP010000057.1:0-4849 GCF_035704785.1 Gracilimonas sp.
CCAGGATCAAACTCTCCATTGTAAATACTTAAATTATACTCTGTGAGCATGACCCTACGCTCTTGTCATTTCTGTAAAAAGAATTGAACAAGCTCTCGCTCGCACAAACAATCTGATCTATACTTCATTATGTCTAAGAACTAAACTTTCAGCGAAAAAAAATGCCGACTAAACATCTGTTTGGTCAGCGATTTTTTGTTTCCTCGAAAGGATTATAAAGGTAAGGGATGGACCCTATTCACCGCAAGTTTTATTTCAAATATATTTTATTTTTTTGCTTTGCTTTACTGAGTTAATCAAATTCGTTTAATGAGTGCCCTGAAGGGTCTTCACCAAAGTCTTTAAGTAAACTACCATCTAAATAAAAGAGCAAAGTATCGAAAAGTGCAAAGAAAATTCTAACCTAATGACTGATCATGATTACCATGATGAGCGTGACTCCAAAGTTTATCTTGTTGCCAAGGTTTAGTTCAGATTTTAAATGATTAAAATAGCTGTAGAATTTGCAAACTGACTTCTCATCTTTGATGCATAATTTCTGAGCCGACCTTCTTGAGAAGAGTCCTTTAAGGAAAAGGTCAAAACAAATTTTCAATTTCTATCGTAACAACGAACTGAAAGCTTTCCGCATTCGTTTTATCAGTGAAATAAATAAAGACCATGAACACAGAAGAAATAAATACCAAGATCGAACTCACCGAAGCTGCTATAGATCTATATATAGAAGACGAATATTCGATCCCGAATTTGATCAAAAAAACCGGTAAGACAGCCTCCGAGATCTACACACTTTTCCCTAATAAGAATTCCATCCTGAAATTTTATTACCCCTCTTTGGTCATACGCTACCGCGCAATGATAAATGAGATCGACGACTTCGATTCCTATTCTATCAGTGAGAAGCTCTCCAACTTTGCTTTTACCCTATTTGATATGATGGACGAGCGCCGGAAGTTTGCAGAAGATACCTTTGAGAAATATGAATGGAAGTGTACCTCCAAAAGTGAGTTTCAAATGGAGATCAAATCCCTACTCAAAGATTTCTTCACTTCTGACGGCAACATCGCAACGAGCGCAGGGTTCTTTATAGGTGACTGGTTCTACGCTTCCCTGAAAACACAATTTCTGTTCCTGATCAAATTCTGGCTGGAGGATGATAGTGACAGCCGCGAACGCACCTTTGCCCTCACCGATAAGATCACAGGATTTATTGAAGAGCTCGTCTATTCCAAGATCGTAGACAAGGGATTCGATCTGGCTAAATATTCTTTGAGTGCTTTCGGTTTGAGCAAACAGGTGGAAGATTTCAACGATTGGGTTTCAAGCTGGTTTGAAGATGAGCCGGAAGTGGAAGTAGAAATAGAGGACGACGAAGAGGAAGAAACCGACAGCAAAAAAACCTCTGATTAATTTTAAATGCTAAATGAGAATGTTAAATGAATAAGTCATTTAACATTTAAAATTCATAATTCAACATTCCAAATGAGTAAAGACTTTCCTTCATCAAAATTTGAGCGCGGCAGTCGGATCGCTAAAACCGGTATTAAAGTTGGGACGAATTACGCCAAGCGATATCTCCGTAAAAAAACCGGTAAAACCAATGACGATTCGGATGGAGCCTTTCATTCCGAAAATGCCAAAGAGGTTTTCAAAGAATTTACCAAGCTCCGTGGAACCGCCCTCAAAATTGCTCAGGGAATGAGCATGGACCAGGGATTTCTCCCCGAGGAATTTGCCGAAGTCATGACCCAGGCGCAGTATTCGGTTCCTCCTATTAATAAGGCGCTGGTTCGCTCTATTATAAAGAGAGAGTTGGGAGCTTATCCCGAGCAGCTTTTTAAAAATTTTGAGTCAGAGGCTTTTGCTGCGGCTTCCATCGGACAGGTACATAAAGCAGAATTGAAAGACGGAAGGAAAGTGGCCATCAAAATTCAGTATCCCAACGTCCGGGAAACTATTGATTCGGATCTTGGACTGGCGAAGATCCTGGTGAAACGCATCGTGAAAAAGGGCGCAGATATTGATCCATACTTTGATGAAGTAAAAAAGACCCTTCTCGAAGAAACCGATTATAAAAATGAAGGTCAGCAAATTGAATTGTTCAGAGAGCGGTTTGGCGGATTAAATATCGTTATGCCCGAATGGATTCAAGAGTTCTCTACCGACAAAGTATTATGTATGACCTATTTGGAAGGCCGGCATCTGGGAGAATTTCTAAAGGAAGATCCCGACCAGGAAATGCGTGATCATTTTGGTCAGTTATTATGGGATTTTTTCCATCAGCAAATCAAGGAGATGGATTATGTTCATGCTGATACACATCCCGGAAATTTCTTTTTTACATATGATGGCAAACTTGGGGTGATCGATTTTGGGTGCGTGAAGAAATTCCCCCAAGAGTTTTTCATGAATTACCTGCGGTTACTTCCCACGCATCTAAAGGATGATGAAGAAGCTATCCGCGAGCTTTATGAGAAACTAAAGGTCATCAATCCCAATTCAGATACTCCTGAAAACGAAGAAAAATATTTCAACTTTGCCCGGAATTACGGGATGACTTTCGCCGAGCCTTACAAATATGAGGTTTTTGATTTTGGGGATGAGGAATACCGAAACAACATCAAATATTTCACCAAAGATGCTCCGATTGGAAATGAGCCCCGTGGTTCCCAACACTTCTTATATACCACACGTGTGCACCTCGGACTTTATAATTTATTGATGAAAATGGGGGCACACATCAATACCTCAAAAAGCAAGGAGATTTTGAGTAACATGTTAGATGTAGATTTTGGGGAGTTGGTGGAATAGACTTAGGAAGGGAACACGGATGATACGGATTGGGCAGATGGTCACGGATCTATTTTTTCTCTGCGGAACACAGCGTTTCATCTGCGAAAATCCGCGTGAAATAATTGTATGAGTTTATATCTACTCTATTCCCTCAATTCGATCTTTGTAAACATTCGTCAACTTATAATTTCTCGAATGACTTCGGATATCTTCCCAATTCTTTTCGAAGAATTGATACATCTCTTTTATCCGCATATTTCCAATTCGGATATGGATTACTTTCGGAGGAGGGTCTGCAAAAATTATACGATCTGAAAAATCCGCATCTTTTGTGACTATTGTCAGTTGATTTCTTTTTGCATATCCCCAAATCTCTTTATCACTTTTTATGTCCTCTAATTCATATTGATGCACAAAGTCTTCACCTTTCCAAAGTGAAAATTTATAAGGCAGATTTTCATCAATAAGAAACCGGGGCATCAGGCAGCAGTTGGATCAATGGTGAATTTTCGATTCATCAAATTTGCAGCAAAACGAATGCATTCCAAAACATCTTCTTTGCTTAAAGAGGGATAAGCTTCTAAAACATCTTCAACCGAATCTCCGGCACTTAAATATTCCAAAATTGATTGCACTGTTATCCTGGTTTCCCGAATCACAGGTTTACCATTACAAATGCCTTCATCTATTATTATTCTTTTGGTCAATTCTCTCATCGCAGATCAATTAGTTTCTTATTAAATGTAACGTACAGAAGAGAAACTTCCAATTGTATCAATTTTGGCTTTATTCTCGTTACAAACCTTCCCGAGAATTCGGTGGAGCTTCCGGTTCCATCCAACTATAGGACCCCCGCAAAACATTTTGAACCAGAGGTTCTGGCATGCATTCCCAGCGAGACGTTGGGAACGAGAAAAGCGAGATGCTGGATGTGGATTTTGGGAGTTGGTGGGGTAGACTCAGGAATGGAACACGGATGGTACAGACTAAACTGATGGTCGCTGTTTGATTTTTTTACTGAGTTTGCAGACTTTTACTCAGCGCTTGTTCTCTTTGGAAACAAGAGCCAAACTAAATGGTTTATAATTAAATCAGATCAGGTCGTACATTATCAGTTCAGCGAGCCTATACACTCTTTTATTCCTTTGGGATAAACCAGCCTAAAACCACTCTTCTCAAAAAAAACTGTAAGGAATTCGGTTTTCATAGCTCTTACCTTAGAAAAAGATCATGCAAAATTCAGAAACCACTTTAGCTACTATGCCGGATATCCAACAAGCAGAACACGTACTTCATGAAGTTTTCGGGTTTGAGGAATTCCGGTCGCTCCAAAAAGACATCATTGAGAATGTTCTGCAAAAAAGAGACACCCTCGCCATCATGCCTACTGGCGGAGGAAAATCACTTTGTTATCAAATTCCCGCCCTCATTTTTGATGGACTGACCATCGTGGTCTCTCCACTCATATCTCTGATGAAAGATCAGGTTGATCAGCTCACGGCTTATGGAATTTCAGCTTCCTATTTAAACAGCTCACTCTCGCCCCAGGAATATGAAGCTACCCTCGATCTGATCCGCAGAAATAAACTGGATCTACTGTACCTGGCACCAGAGACCTTATTGAAGGGCAATGTCCTGAATTTGCTATCCGGGCTAAACGTGGAATGCGTGGCAATTGATGAAGCGCACTGTATCTCGGAATGGGGACATGATTTTCGTCCTGAGTATCGACAGCTTTCTGAGGTAACCAAACGTTTTGATAACGCTGTTTCTCTAGGGCTCACCGCCACCGCTACTCCCCGTGTCCAAAAAGACATCGCAAATTCATTGGGCCTTGCTGATGCCAATACTTTCGTAGCGAGCTTCAACCGGAAGAATTTGTATTTGGATGTGGTAACCAAGAGCAGTCCTCTGCAACAGACCATTAATTTTTTGAGACGACATGAAGGCGAGTCGGGCATTATTTATTGCTTTTCACGCAAGCAGGTGGATCAGCTAACACAGGATCTGAATGCAAATGGTTTTAATGCCCTTCCCTATCATGCAGGTCTTGGGG
>NZ_DASSWP010000098.1:0-6201 GCF_035704785.1 Gracilimonas sp.
GCTGCTGATGCATGGCTACATGAATGAAGAGGCCTTAAAGAAAACTATCGAACTTGGAGAAGCGGTTTATTACAGTCGCAGCCGTGAAACACTCTGGCACAAAGGTGCCACAAGCGGACTGGTTCAAACCGTAAAAGAAATGCGCATTGATGATGATCAAGACTGCGTATGGCTTCGGGTTGAAGTTCAGGGCAATGGCGCAAGCTGTCACGTTGGGTATCGCTCCTGCTTCTATCGGAGCGTGCCAACCGGAGAAGATTTCGAAGAGAAAGATGGCGAGCTCAACTTCGAAGAAGATGAGAAAGTCTTTGATCCCAAAGAGGTTTATGGCGATGCCCCTAATCCTACAAAACTGTGATCACAGATTTGTAGGATTTAGGGATTCGTAGATTTTAATTGATACTTAGCCGTATGGGTAATTTATAAATTGTATCGACGGTTTTTTATTTATCACTCTCAACTGGTTCCTTAGACTCTGCTTCGGAACCTTTTTATTTTACTTATGTATTTTTTTCGTACTTTTAAAAGTACCCTTATAAGTTTATATAATAAGCATTATGAATACAATAAAAGTTGAGTTGGACCAAGATATTCGTCCCCTATCCGAGTTTCGAAAAAAATCTGCTGATTTCATTGAACGAGTGAAAAACAATAAGCGCCCAATCGTATTAACCCAACATGGTAAAAGTGCTGCTGTTTTGGTTGATGTTGGTGAGTATCAGCGAATGATTGATAAAATGGATCTAGCTGAAGAGCTAATGCAGGCTGAACGTGATATCGTGAATGGAAACGTAGTTTCTAATGATGAAGCTAAGAAACAAATGAGAGAACGCCTGAAAGAGTGGAAGTAATCTGGACTAACCAAGCCCTTAACAAAGTCAAAGAGTTTATAGATTACATTGCCCGAGACAGTGTTTAAATTGCAGAAAAGTGGGCAGAGGAATTGATGTCCGAAACTGATCGATTACTTTCACAGCCTCGTTCCGGAAGAAGGATGCCTGAGTTTAATAATGAAAACCTTAGAGAAATCATTTCAGGAAATTATCGCATCATTTACCAAATAAAAAAAGATGCTGTTTATATACAAACAGTAAGGCATGTTAGACAAGACCTTTCTGGTCCTGAAAAATTATAGCATACAACTACTCTCATATGAAAGCTTGGGTTCATGGTGAATCGACTGATCAAGAAACTTTGGAAAGACTTGGTTTCAACCTAGTCAACTTCTACAATAGTAAATGCATATTTTGTGACAATTTAATGTCTTCAGTATCAATCCCTGATATTTGGGGTCATAGTCCTGAAAATTATTTAAAGTTATATTATAAAAGTATTGACATAAACTGGATGCATTATCAAGAAGGAGTGTCCTTAAAACATTTTGAATTAGCAGATGGAGACCCCGGAAGTGATATTTATTGCACAGCACACGCATGCAAAGTCTGTGGTTGGTGGGTATTAGAGAAAAAAGTTCTTTTGAACTCAAAAAGCACTCAAATCTGGGAACTGATATTAGCTACAGCCGGAGTTTTAAATAATTTTGACCTTACAGACTTATCACTACCCGTTGAAGAAATCAAAAAATACCTAACGGCTAAATATGATAGCCGATTTTCTTTGAACCCAAAAAAATATGAAGACGTGGTTGCAAGTGTATTTAAGAATCTTGGATATTCTGCTCAGGTTACTGGATATTCTTCAGACGGAGGAATAGATGTGATCTTAAATAATTCTGACGACAACTTTATCGGGGTTCAAGTAAAAAGATACAAGAACAAAATTAAAGTCGAACAAATCAGATCTTTTATTGGTGCGTTATTTATCAATAACTATACAAACGGAATATTTGTTACGACTTCTGATTTTCAATCTGGTGCTTCAAAATTAGCGAAATCGATTTCAGACAAGACTTACTCAGTAGAACTTTTAAATGCTAAAAGATTTTACGAAGCTCTAAAACTTAGTCAAGTAAAAAGCTTCTCCGACGAATATCCTCTAAACTATCTAACCAATGTTCCAAATCTTCATCCTATCACAAGCCTACATTTAAATCCTTTGTAGTATTCCATCATAAAAAAGGCCCAAAATCATTGCTGATCTTGGGCTTTAAATTTATTCGGTTTTATCAAGTATTAAGAGTAAACCTCAGGACTTCTCTTTTTCTTGATCCGTCCGCCTCTGGACTTACTGAAGGGCTCTTCGCCTTTAGACTTCCTGCTTCCTTTCTTGGAACCAGAGCTTTTGCTTCTAGAGCCGGAGCCGCCTTTTCCTTTGTATCCACCGGATGAAGAACCGTTAGATGAAGAAGACCCACCACTTGTATCGGGCTTAGCCAATTCAACAGAAATGTCTCTTCCTTCAAATTTACTTCCGTTCATGGCATCGAACAGCTTGTTGTCAAAACCTTGCTCGATCTCGAAGAATGAGAAATTATTTTGAATGTCAATCTTGCCAAAATCAGGCTTACTGCCATTCATTTGCTCATTTACAACACCCATAAGTCGGGCCGGATTCAATCCGTCTCTTCCACCTACATTCAGGAAGTACCGGGTAAAACCTGCTTCAGCAATACGATTGCTGCTGCTTCCGCCTGAATTTCTATTTCCTTTACGGTTAGATGAATTCTTGCGGTTGTTGTTATTTTTCGATTTGCCTGCCGTTGCATTGATATCGCCGGCTTGCTCATAATATTCCAGGATCTGATTGAATTCCATGGAAACAAAATGTTTGATCAGGTCTTGCCAGCCTAAGTCAGCCAGCCGCTCATACACTTCCGGCAAATACTTCTCGATCTGCTTTTCGTTGACATCAGTAGTTCTGAGCTTCTCGACCATATCCATCATACGAATCCCACAAACTTCTTTACCGCTTGGCACTTCTTGCTTGATGAAATCCTTTCCTGACATTTTTTCCAGTGATCGGATCTTATTCATCTCTCGGGTGTGAATGATAGAAACCGCAATTCCACTGTTTCCTGCACGACCGGTACGGCCACTGCGGTGAATATACACTTCCAGGTCATCCGGAAGGTTATAGTTGATCACGTGTGTCAGGCTATCCACATCCAATCCACGGGCAGCTACATCGGTAGCAACCAACAGTTGCAGATCTTTAGAACGAAAGCGATTCATAACCTCATCACGCTGATTCTGAGATAAGTCTCCATTCAGCAAGTCGGCATTGTAGCCTTCCTTGGAAAGTTTAGAGGCAATATCAGCGGTTTCGCGACGAGTTCTGCAAAAGATGATCCCATAAATATCAGGATTCACATCTGCGATTCGCTTGAGGGCATCATAACGATCCTTCGCATTCACCATATAAAAATGATGCTCTACATTCAGTGCACCGGAATTACGGGCGTTCACCTGAATTTCTTCCGGATTGTTCATGTACTTACGCGCCATCTTGGAGATCTGATTAGGCATCGTAGCAGAAAACAGCAGTGTTTGTTTTTCCTTCGGTGTGTCATGAAGAATGGCATCCAGGTCATCCTGGAATCCCATGTTTAGCATTTCATCTGCTTCATCAAGGATCAGCGAACGTACATTCGTTACATCTAATTTTTTACGGCGAATAAGATCAAGCATTCGTCCCGGAGTTCCAATAACTACCTGAGTACCTTTATTCAGAGCACGGATCTGTGTGGAGATATTTGCGCCACCATATACAGCTACTGTGCTAATACCCTTCTGATGTTTGGCAAAAGACTTAAGGTCTTTTTCTATCTGTATAGCTAATTCACGCGTTGGAGATAACACCAAAACCTGAACATTTTTTGAGTTGGCATCTACTTGTTGCAGCACTGGCATTCCGAAAGCGCCGGTTTTACCGGTTCCGGTTTGGGCCAATGCAATTAGATCCCGTTGTGAAGCCAATATAGTAGGAATAGCTCGTTCCTGTACTTCAGTGGGGGTTTCAAAGCCAAGATCTTCTACTGCTTGGCATATTTCGGGCGACAGGCCCAGTTCTTTGAACGTTGACATATAATATTTTTTAGTCGTTTTGATCCCGTTCAGAAATTTTTTGCTGCGCGTCTTCTTGTCCGGAATAAATTTGGGGTGAGCTATGGACAAGAGGCAAGCACGACTGCTTGATTTACAAAGGCCAGCAAGGTTCTATAAACCTGAAAAGTTTAACATTCCAGTCTTATCACGAACTCACAATTTTAATAAGCTTTAAATATACGGATAAAAACCTTACGGTATGAGATAGGCCAAAAATTAATTTCTTATCAGAGCGATAGACAAACTACTCACTGTAACCCACTTTGGAATTTCATTTCTATTCTTTGAATTTATATTGTTAGATTTGATCCAAAAAAAAAAGCAGTAATACAGATTAACAAAATATGCAGAACGTAACCACAGTATATCCGAAGGCGGAATCATTTTCTTCCCTGGAAAAAACCATTTTTAATGAAATAAAACGAACAGGCTATAAACCAAAAGATTATATCTGGGGCACATCCATTTGTAGTGATGAGCTAAATAATTCTATCAACGCTCTTAATAAGAATTTCTGCGGTCCGGGCCCATTTCGGTTTGGAGGAATCTCTGGAATTCCTTTTACAGGGAAAACCGGATTTGCTGCTTTTTCAAGTCATATTCCTGATGATGGAGGCGCGTTTATTGTGTACGGTCCTCATATCGGTATTAGTAAAGACGGAACTACCGGATCGGTTCAGCGGGAAGGACAAAAAGAACCTAGTACATGCTGTGGCTCTTTAATCGCCGGACTCAACAACGTGAAAGCC
Organism: Gracilimonas sp.; assembly: GCF_035704785.1. GTDB lineage: Bacteria > Bacteroidota > Rhodothermia > Balneolales > Balneolaceae > Gracilimonas. Next base: position 4,754 of record NZ_DASSWP010000098.1, read on the forward strand.
GGAAACGTACTTAACATCTCCAACAATGACTACCAGCAAGGACAGGTCAACAAGGTACTAATTGAAAATTACCAAGAGATCAAAAAAGCTGATGATCAGATCATAGCCACTACTGAAATCGCATTCACCCAAATTAAACGGGAACTCACTGATATTATAGCGGGCGGACTTGAACATCTCGGAAAATGCCCGCTTCTTCTGATCGGTGGTATTATCATAAATACAGACTGGGATCAGGAAGACCAATTTGAAGTGCGCGATATCTCCTGGTTCAACAAATAACAGAACAAACTATAACGATATGAAGACTCTAATTTCCGCAATAATCACAGCATCTATTATTTTCCTGGGATGTTCTTCAACAGATTCGCCACAAACAAATCTGGATCTTGAAACTATTCAAGACTCCACTCAAATTGCATATACCATAACCGGACTAGATGGCCCTGAAGCCGTTCGATACGACGCTGAACAAGACGTTTATTTTATATCAAACTTCACCGGTGGCGGGAATGATCAAGACTCTACAGGTTTCATAACCAAGGCTGATTCTGAAGGAAATATCCTGGAATTAAGATTTATGAAAGGAACCGAGGAAAATCCCCTCCATGCCCCGCGTGGAATGTTTATTGTGAATGAAACACTTTGGGCAGCAGATGTTCTCGGTGTTCATGGTTTTAATAAAAATACCGGTGAGCAAACTGATTTTGTAGACTTCACTGAATTTGAAATAGGCTTTCTGAATGATGTGTCTGCCGATGATGATGGTGTTCTTTACGTAACTGATACCGGTGTTCCCCGTGTTTATAAAGTAGAAGAAGGTTCAGCGACTGTCTTTCTCGATTCACTTGAATATGCCCCAAATGGTATCACCTTAAATCCTGAAAATTCAGACTTTATATTAGCCCCATGGGGCGGTGCCCAAACTTTTCATGCATTCAACGCTGATGGTGAGATCAATGAATTTGCAACTCTTGAAGGAGGATATTTTGACGGTATCGAATTCATTGACTCTAACTTATTTTCAGCAAGTCAGCAGGATTCCTCCATTCGGATTTTCAACGAGGACACAGAGAAGATCCTTATCAAAACAACCGGACGACCGGCTGATATCGGTATAAATACCAAACTCAACCACATAGCCGTACCATATATTGCCTTAGATCGGGTAGATATCTGGAAATTATCTGAATAACTTTAGTGCATGTCAAAACAAATTGCCCCTATACCTGATAATGAATTTAACCGCTTACTTAAACTCTCTGAATATGACCTTGACTACTCCGAAATTCAGCATAAACTGGACGACCTAACTCGTCTTGCTGCCTTTGTGGCCGGTACTCCTATCTCTCTCATAAATCTTTTGGATAACACCACTCAATGGACTGTATCTAATGTTGGCCTTGATCTCTTTCAAATGCCGAGAGAAGAAAGTGTTTGCCAGTATG
>NZ_DASSWP010000051.1:0-7311 GCF_035704785.1 Gracilimonas sp.
ATATGGCCGGGCATAACAGTAAATACAGCCATGCTCACATCCTCTATAAGGATTTATACTTGCATTGAACCCAATATCCTCACTTTTGTTATAGGTTATTACTGATTGGGTTGCATCCCTGATAAGCTGCGTTTTTGGAGCCGGCTTTTCTCCCGTTTCTTCATCCAGATCATAATCAATATAATTTCCCTCAAACCGATTAACGGGATTATCTGAGGCTCCCCTTCCTCTTAGCGGATTTCGTGAATTTGCCATGTGCTTCCTTTATTTTATACATATATTGCACATATAATGTACGCGTTCAGGAAACCAATGAAAAATAAAAAGCCCCGTTTATTTCTAAACGAGGCTTAAGTACCACAAAAATATATTTTTAAATTTTATTCCTCGTATACCTTCTCTCCTGCTACCCAGGTTTGAAGTACGTTGGTTTGCCATATCTCGATAGCAGGTACCTCAAACAAATCTCGGTCGATCACAATGAAGTCAGCCCATTTGCCTTCTTCCAGCGTTCCAAGAATATCTTCCTGGTGTGCAGCGTAAGCGGCATTAATAGTAAATGACTTGAGTGCTTCCTTTCGGCTTAAAGCTTCTTCCGGATACCATCCGCCGGGAGGATTACCTTCATGATCCTGACGGGTTACCGAAGAATACAATCCATAAAAAGGATTGGAATGTTCTACCGGAAAATCGGAACCGTTGGCGATGATCGTTCCCTGATCTAAAAACTTCTGCCAGGCATAGCCACCCTTGATCCTATCGGGACCTACGCGATCTACAGCCATATTCATATCACTGGTCGCATGTGTTGCCTGCATAGATGCGATCAGATCCAATTCTGCAAATCGTGGGATATCTTCCAATGAAACAATCTGTGCGTGTTCAATTCGATGACGTAATCCCTGATCTCCATATTCTTCTTTGGCCTTTTCAAAAGCATTCAGCACCACATCATTAGCACGGTCACCAATTGCGTGAATGTTGGTCTGGTAACCTTCACCCACCGACTTCATTACCATCTCATTTAATTCTTCCTGATCATAGAATAGCAATCCGCGGTTTCCGGGATCATCGGAATAAGGCTCTTTCATAGCTGCTCCACGACTTCCCAGTGCTCCGTCAGAGGAGATCTTAACACTTCTTAAAGCTAAGCGGTCATTCGCATAAGAATCAATGGGGCCATTTTCTGAGAGTTCATCAAATGCATTTCCGGTACCACCTATCATCGCATAGATGCGGGTTGTCATTTTACCGGCATCGGCAAACTCTTTATACAAATTCCATGTATCAACCCCAATTCCTGCATCATGAACGGAAGTAAGCCCCATTCTTGCCATCTGCTCCAAAGCTTTTTCAAGTGCCAGTTCCATTTCCACTTCAGTAGGTTCCGGAACAATTTGCTGGATATAATTTTCAGCGGCATCCACAAAAACGCCGGTAGCATTCCCTGCACGATCACGGATTATTTTTCCTCCTTGCGGATCAGGGGTTTCCTTGCTAATGCCGGCCAGCTCCATCGCTTTGGTATTAGCCCAGGCAGCATGACCATCAACACGGGTAAGCCATACAGGACGATCATCTACCACTTTATCTAAATCGGCAGCGGTAGGGAATTCGTTTTCAGGCCATAATGTCTGATTCCATCCCCTACCCTGGATCCATTCTAATTCGGGATTAGCTTCAGCATAAGCTTTAATGGTATCAAGAGTTGCTTCCAGGGTTTCTATTCCTGCCAAGTTTACATTCAGTTCTTGATAACCGAGTCCCATCACATGACCGTGAGCATCAATCAGCCCCGGCAGCACGGTTTTACCTTCAAGATCTATAACTTCGGCCTCGGTAGATTCATCAAAAAGTTCACTCCCCCCAACCTGAACGATCTTTCCATTTTCAATGATCATCGTTTCAAAAGAAATAAGTGAGTCTCCTGAAAATGTATAGCCGTTAGCATTTATGAAAGTCTTTTGATCTGTATCATTTGTGCATGCAGATATGGTAACTGCAAACGCAAAAAGTGTAATAAGTATCTTTTTCATTTTCTGTTATTAATTAGAATTTTTTGAATATAAGGAAACGTATGCGTTTTGATAAGTAATTAAACTGATATGTTTCAAACTTTATTAATCTTGTGTAATAATCTCTTGTTCAGATTGAAAGTTAAAAGGATAAGGTTTATTTAGTGTCAAATATCAAATACATACGCACAAATTTGGATCGTATATTTTTAAAATTATTCTCACTTTTATTTTTCTTTTTGTCTCTCCCACAGTTAGCCGAATGTCAACAACAAGATATTGATAGCCTTCGGAAAGTTCTGCAGTACGCTGCTAATGAAAAGTTAGATACAGACAGCACCACAATTAATACCCTGAATGAAATAGGTTCAGCTTACCGATATACAGAATTAGACAGCACAAAGAAGTATGCAAATCTGGCTCTGAACAAAGCTAAAGAAATTGGTTATACAAGGGGTCTACTTTACTCTAACTATCTTATTTCTACTGTACATTTTAACAGAGGCGAATACCAAAAGGTATATGAAATTGCCAGCGCCTCTTTAGAGCTGGCCGGAAAGGACATTTACCGTAAAGAACGTGCTTTATTGAATCAGTTGATAGGTATTTCTTACGCTTCTCAGGGAAGCTATCAACCCGGATTAAGTTATTTTTTTGAGGCTATAAATTTATTTGAGCAACTTGAAAATAAACATGGCGTTTTTCAAAACCTGAATAACATAGGGGTGAGTTACCTTAAACTTGAAGATTACGAACAGGCTCTTGACATCTTTCTTGAATTAGATTCTTTAAAAACATTAGATACTCCTACTATATCAATTCCTGTCAACCTTGGGTTCATTTATTACGAATTAGAAGAATATGAAAAGGCTGAAGAACAGTTGATGCGTGTCTTAAACTTTGAGGGTGGCATATTTGATCAACGTGCTCTTGGTTTATCCACTTTTAAGCTTGGTGAAATTTATCTGTTGAAAGATCAATACCATACTGCTCTAGCTTATTTCAACCGTTCCCTGGCTGTGTATGAAGAACTTGAAAATGAACTGGAAAAAGTTCAATCCCTTAATGGTATTGCACTTACGCATCTGGAGATGAATGATTCAGATCAAGCTCTTGAGTATGCTGCTCAAGCATTCGAGATATCGGAAGAATCTGAAGGACTGCCTGAGAAAAACCGATCTTCGGAAACTCTATACATGATATATAAACAACGGGGAAATTATGATGATGCTCTTAGCTACCATGAAATGTTTAAGACGTTATCAGACAGTCTAAAGAATGATGAAATAAGCCGGGAAGTAGGACGCCTGGAAGCAGAATATAAGTACAGAGAACAAGAGTTAAGATTGCGTGAAGCTCAGCAGCAGCAAAACCTGGATAATGCGAATGAAGTAGCTACAAAAAATATTTTCTTACTGATAACACTTTCCCTTTTTGCAATTGCTCTTATAGTAGCTTATGCCCAATATCGAAATTCATCACTCCGGAAAAAGGCCAATAATTTGCTTCGTGAAAAAAACGATCAGATCAAAGAACAAGCTCGAAAGCTTGAGGAAATGAATGAGATCAAAACACAACTCTTCTCAATTATCTCTCACGACCTGCGAGGGCCTTTGAGTTCTCTGTATGGATTTATTTCCCTCACTGAAATGGATGAACTTACCAACGATCAGATCCAGGAAATACTCCCAGAACTGGCTGATAAATTTGAGCGTACCACTTCCCTTTTAAACAATCTTTTAAACTGGGCTCGAAGTCAGCTTGATGGCTATAAAGTAGTTCCTGAAGTATTTAACCTGAGTGAACAATTTCAGGAAAATCAGAATCTCCTTTCCCATCAGGCAAATAAAAAAGACATCGAAATAGGTAATGATTTAGAAAAGAAAGCCACCGTTTATGCTGACAAAAATATGATCAATCTTGTGATCTTAAATTTGCTCTCGAACGCCATAAAATTCACGCCTACCGGAGGTAAGATCAAGGTCTGGTCTGAGTCAAAGAATGATACTGTAGAATTTTATATTAAGGACAATGGAGTAGGTATCTCAGAAGAAAGGGTAAATTTACTTTTTGAAGATACCAGTTTTCATACCACTGATGGTACCAATAATGAAAAGGGAACCGGATTAGGCCTTATGCTTTGTCAGAATTTCATTACAAAAAATAATGGTGACATCCGGGTGAAAAGTAAAGTTGGCGAAGGCAGTACCTTTTGTTTTTCTCTTCCTAAAGATAAAAAATGATCTACTTCCGGATGATTTCCCAAAGATCATCTTTTACAAAATCAGGAAAAGCATTCACTCCCTTTAAATCTTCTCGGGAATAATATCTAAGATCTCTTAGAATTTGAGCCTCGTCTTTCACTTCAGGATCGGTACCCAACTTTAGCGTTCCACTCACTTTATACACCAGAAAATAGAACTCGATAGCATGGATAGGATGCTCTATTATTTCTTCGAAATGTAATTGCTTATCAACAGATATTTCCAACCCTGTTTCTTCTCGAAATTCCCGGATAAGAGCTTCTTCAAGAGTTTCTCCAAACTCAACACCGCCGCCTGGAGGAATCCATATCCATTCTCGTGTTACCGGAGACATTAACTCTACCAGCAGCAGCTTGTCATCTTCAATCAGCAACCCACACGAACGAACCCTGAGTTTATTCGAATAGGTATCGGGAATCATGATTTATCAGCGACAGCTTTTCCCTTCTTCTTTGGCTTGTATAGCTTCGAGGTCTTTGCATTTTTCAGGCTGGCTTTCACAAAATCAACAAAAAGATGATGGGGGTTATTTACAGTGCTTTTCAGCTCAGGATGAAATTGAACACCAACGAACCACGGATGGTCAGGTATTTCAACGATCTCAACCAAATCCCTTTCAGGATTCATACCAGCTAATATCATCCCATTTTCGGTAAGTTTATACCGTAAATTATTATTCACTTCATACCGGTGGCGATGCCTTTCCTCAATATCCTCTACACCATAAGCTTCATATGACTTTGTGCCTTTCTGAAGTTTACAATCATACTTTCCAAGACGCATGGTACCACCCATATTTTCTATATCCTTCTGGTCCTGCATTATGTCGATAATAGGATACTCAGTGTTTTCATCAAATTCAGCACTGTTCGCGTCTTCCCAACCGCATACATTTCTTGCATATTCAATGACTGCGCATTGCATACCTAAACAAATTCCAAAAAATGGAATTCTGTTAACACGAGCATGTTTCACCGCTGCTAGTTTTCCACTGATACCTCGCCCTCCAAATCCCGGAGCAACTAAAATTCCGGAAACATCTTTAAGCTCCTTTGAGACATTCTTATCATTTAGCTCGTCAGACTGAATCCATTTGACGTTTACCAAACAATCATTAACTGCGCCGGCATGTATAAAAGCTTCCACAATAGATTTGTAGGAATCATGATGTTCCACATATTTTCCTACAAGGGCGATATTGATCTCTCCGGAAGGATTGCAAACGGCTTCAACAAAACCGATCCAGTTATCCAGCTTGGGCTCCGTCGTTTTTAACTTCAGCTTTTCAATGACTCGTTTATCCAATCCTTCTTTCTGCATCAAAAGAGGCACTTCATAGATACTTTGAGCATCAGCCGATTCTATTACATCCTCAATTTCAACATTACAAAACTGAGCTACTTTTCGGCGTATTGTTTCATCCAGATGATGTTCAGTTCTGCAGACCAAAATATCGGGCTGCAACCCACTCTCAGAAAGTGTTTTCACTGAATGCTGAGTCGGCTTGGTTTTCAACTCACCTGCTGCTGCTAAATAAGGGACCAATGTTAAATGTATAGAAAGAGTATTTGCCCTTCCTACATTGTAGCGCAATTGTCGAACTGCTTCTATGTATGGTAAGCTCTCAATATCCCCTACTGTGCCACCGATCTCAACCAATACAACATCATAATTTCCTGACTGGCCTAACTTGAGTACGTGCGATTGAATTTCATCCGTAATATGCGGAATCACCTGAACGGTTTTACCAAGATAAGCTCCCTGGCGTTCTTTAGTGATAACATCATAGTAAATTCTTCCCGTTGTAACATTATTACTTTGAGAGGTTTTGATATCCAAGAACCGCTCATAATGCCCCAGGTCCAGATCTGTTTCAGCGCCATCATCTGTTACATATACTTCACCATGTTCATAGGGATTCATGGTTCCGGGATCTACATTTATATAAGGATCCAGTTTTTGTATAGTGACTTTCAGACCTTGCGCTACTAATAAGCGACCTAATGATGCACAAATGATTCCTTTTCCGAGGGATGACGTAACTCCTCCGGTTACAAAAATATATTTAGTAGACATGCGGGATGTGAGTGTAGTTGATGGATGTAAAATATAGGAGGTTCCCCTTCCCCATTCAATCTAAAAGGGTAATTAACTTCCGTTACTTTTCCACATGTTATCCACAACTTCTTTCAGTACATCCGGTTTGTCTGAAAAAATCCCCGTTGCGCCTCTTTTGATCATTTTCTTCATTCGTCCCTCTTCATTCACTGTGTACACAAATACAGGAAAACCTGCTTCTGAAGCATCCTTAGCCCATTCTTTTGAAAATTGACGATAGCTGCAATTAAAGGCATCAGCATTGTAGTCTTTAATCAGTTGAGCAGGAGATCTCTTAGTTGATTGTTGCTTTTCATATAGTAAAGCCGAAGGGATGTTAACATCTAATTCTTTTAAATGCTTTGTTACCCGATAATCAAAACTTGAGAACAGTACATGTTGTGCCATTTCATATTTTTTGACAAGCTCCAAAGCTTTTTCTTCGATCCCACCACGGGCGTTTTCAGTCACTGCTTCCGTTTTAATTTCAATATTCAGGGAAACTCTGCCTTTGGCAAACTCAAGCACTTCTTCAAGGGTGGGAAACGGCTCCCCCGAATGCTCTTCACTAAACCATGAACCGGTGTCCAGTTTTTTTAGCTCTTCAAGAGAAAAATCAGAAACTGTTCCGGCTCCATTTGTAGTACGATCTAGCGTCTCGTCATGAATTACTACCGGGATACCATCTTTACTGAGTGTCACATCCAGCTCAATCATTTCGGCACCCATTTCGTATGCAGCGCGAAAGGCGCTCATCGTATTTTCAGGATGATAGGCACTTGCTCCACGATGAGCTATAACCACAAAGCCATCGTTATTGTCATTATATAATTTAAAAGGAAGCTTTTGGTCAGGCATTGATTGTGCATGTAGAGAGAGCTGTAAGGAAGTAACCATCACAATGACCGAGAATAAGAATACCCTTCTGAAGATCA
>NZ_DASSWP010000019.1:0-3218 GCF_035704785.1 Gracilimonas sp.
TTATGCTCAGTTATTCCCAGATGCCGATGGTAATTATCCTGATAATCCATATTTCAGTGACAATATGTTATCAATAGTAGCGAATGCGGTAAATGATCAAACCGTACAGCGGTTGATACAAGGAATACAGTTAAATGCAGATCTGTATAAGAGTGAATCAAATATACTATCTCTTTCTGTTGATGGAGGTATTGATTACCTGACCTTCAAGAGTATGGTTTGGATGCCTACTTTTCTTCAGAATCAGCAGAGTAATGCAAATCCGGGAGATGTTGTACATACTATAGAGGACAACTTAAACTCGAATGTGCAAGCAGTATTGAGCTATGCCACAACGGTTTCTTCAAACATTCAGTTGAATACTCAGCTTGGTTTATCTCGTTTTGATCAATATCAGCAAAGAAATGTGGTTCGTGGCCAGGGTCTGGTAGCCGGCCAAACAGGTATTGCTAATTCGGCTGTGCAATCTGTAATAAACCAGACGGAGGTTGATGTAGTAGATCTAAGTTGGTTTGGGCAAGAAGAAATAAACTGGGATGATAAAGTAATTGCTACACTGGGTGGTCGTTTTGACCGTTCTTCACTCAATGCTAACCAAGATGAATATTACTTTTACCCAAAAGCATCTTTAGCAGTGAATTTGCTAAACTTTGATCTCTTTGGAGAATCCATGCTAAACCAGTTGAAACCAAGAATTGCGTATGGTGAAACCGGTGGGCTGCCAAATTTCGGTGTTACTTACCGTTCTTTAACCCCTGGTAACGTAGGAGGTTTATTAGCTACGTATGGAAGTAATAGAAGTACAGATCCAAACCTGCAGCCAGAAAGAGCTAAAGAGCTCGAATTTGGAGTAGATCTCGCTCTTATGGAGAATCGGATTTCATTGGAAGCAACCTACTACAATAAAAATGTAGAGGATTTAATTTTAGACCAGCAGGTGCCAACGTCTTCAGGTATAGCTGTGATCGCCAGAAATGCAGCAGACCTTGAAAATAAAGGAATGGAATTTACGCTGAACCTGAACCCGGTTCGTAATCCAAATCTGAATTGGTTCTCAACTATCTTATTTTGGAAAAACGAGTCAGAAATTACCAGTTTGTCTATTGATCCATATACAACCGGAGGATTTGGTACAAGCTTAAGTAATTATCTTATTCAGGAAGGCTTTTCGCCATCCACAATAGTTGGACTTCCCGCTGTTAGTGAACCATCCTTATTTACGGTTTATGGAGATGGGCAGCCTGATTTTGAGATGTCATTTTCTAATCAATTCAATATTTTCCGAAATTTTGACTTCAGCTTTTTATGGCATTGGAAGAAGGGTGGAGATAACATCAACCTTTCTCAGCTCCTTACTGATGCAGGCGGTACTTCTCCAGACTGGAATGATAACATTGAGAATACAGATCTGGGCAACGGAGTATTTCCAAAAGGTGCCGACCGTGTGATTAACGGTGGTTCAGGTGCCTATGTTTATGATGCTTCTTATGTTAAGCTTCGTGAAATTGGACTGTATTACACCGTTCCAACCGAAACGCTTGCCAACATTCTTGGAAACAGCGTGAGTAACATTAAAATTGGCGCTTCTGCCAATAATGTCTTGTTGTTTTCTGATTATCCAGGTTATGATCCCGAGACTTCTGTATTTGGTACTCAGGCTATTAATAACACGGTGGAAGTGACACCTTATCCCACTTCAAGACAAGTGATGTTCCACGTTAATATTGACTTTTAATTTATAGGGAAGAACACAATGAAATACTTAAATAAAATACTGTTAATTGCACTGCTTACAGCAGGGGTTTCGGCCTGTGATTTCCTGGATCCGAATGAAATAGAAGATCCAAATAATCCTCAATTGGAGCTTGTATTAGAAAATGCTTCAAAACCTCAGCTTCAGAATCTTGTAACCGGCTTGGAGGATCGGCACAGGGCAACCACCGGTGCAAATAATCTCTTGAGCACCTTTGGTAGAGAGGTTTATCCATTGTTTGCATCAGATCCACGTTTTATCAATCAGTGGGTGGGAGTAGGAGCAAACGCGGATGCCGAAAATGACCCGGCGTTTTTTGGTTCAGCCGGTGCCTATAGTACGCCTTATCGAGCAGTTTACCAGGGTAATATTTTAATTGAATCAGTCAATAATACAGATGCAGTGACTGATGAAGAACGAAATGGTTATCTTGGTTTTGCTAAAACTCTGCAGGCTTATAGTTATCTGATTCCTCTGATGACTCAGTACAAAGCCGATCCGGGAAATAACCATGAAGGTGGCATTCGGATTGATGTAGATGATGTCGAAAATCTGGGTCCTTTCTTGGAATATGATCAAGCTTTACAGGAAATACGTGACCTGTTAGATGAAGCTTTAGTCAATCTTAATGCAGCAGGGCCCTCCTTCTCATTCGAATTGACGGCCGGTTTCAGTGAATTTAACACGCCGTCAACATTTTCTGATTTGAATAGGGCTATTGCAGCAAGGGCAGCAATCTACGCTGAAGACTGGGATGGAGCTATTACAGCTGTAAATGATGCGGCACCATTTTTCGAATTAGCTGTAGGGGCTGACGTAATGAACAAAGGCGGATACTTTGTTTATGGTGACCCGCCGGATATATTTAATCCGTTTTATTATGAGCCCAATACAACAGCCATTCAGTTGCCGATGGTTCATCCTGATTTGATCGCAGATGCTGAGCCGGGTGATCTCCGGGTTGAAAATAAATTCTTCTTACGGGATGATCCGATAAGTCTGCAGGGACTTACTTCTCAATATCAGGATAACCGTTTTTCCGGAACCGGAGATTCATTCCCGTTCTTTAGAAACGAAGAGTTGATCCTGATCTATGCAGAAGCACTTGCACGGCGTGCTCAGGTAACCGACCTTGTGGATGCAGTTGATGCTATCAATATGGTAAGAAACACTTGGAATCTTGGTGATTTTGCAAGTGCCGATCAGCAAGCTATCATCGATCAGATTTTGTTTGAGCGTAGATACTCCCTCTGGTTTGAAGGAGGTCACCGCTGGATTGATGCCAGAAGATATGACCGGTTAGATGATCTTCCATTGGATGGCGGTAAGATATTTGAATATCTTGCACGTCCACAATCTGAACTTTAAACAGAATAAAGTTTAAAACTTTCAAAGAGCTCTCAATAATTTGAGGGCTCTTTTTTTATATACATAAATCATATCTTTGCCTCCATGATGTACGATT
>NZ_DASSWP010000078.1:0-13098 GCF_035704785.1 Gracilimonas sp.
ATTTACGGGAGGTTGAATGTTGAGGTGAACCAAAAGAAAAGCAAAATGAAAATAACACCTAAAATACCGACTACGGTATAGTCTTTGAGCCATTCAGGTTTTATGTCATCTATGGGTTTTTTTTCCATGACAGATAATAGATAATGTGTGATTCTTTTGAAAATGAAATATGGAAAGCGTTGGAAGTGTTTAAACATTTTTTGTACTCTGAGGATGCAGGATTTTGGCTGAATTTATTATTTATCGCCCTTCTAACGTTTGCTTCCATGACAATAATAAGCTGGGTTTTTGGAATTGAGGTTGGAGTTCTACCCGATTGGGTTAGTTAGATCGTTCCGGATATTATTTTCAAGTACTAATGCTTCCAATACCTTAAAACTTTCTTTTCCACAATTAAGCAGCAGATCCAAAGAGCTGCAGCCCGCAACAAATCCGTCTACAGCTTGTGGATAAACGGGATGCTGTTTTAAAGCGGTAACCGCGCTTTCAGTTTGCCGCTGGTAGTTTTTGGATTCATGCTCCAGATACAATCTTTCTGCACCAACATTTTCCATGAATTGGTCCGGGAAAGTATCATACTCCGGAATAGTACTGGAGAGTTTAGGCTGATGATCGATCTCCAGATAGATCATCATGCGCTCAAAAAAATACATATCAAAATCGAGTAACTTTTCGAATTGGGCAGCGGTCTCAAAATCATTGCGAAGTTCATCTATGTAGAGATCAAAGTAGGTGGAGGTACGGTAATTATGATAGATGGCGTTCCATAAAGGCTCCAGCCAATCACGGGAATGATCGATGCGTACATCTTTGATGGCTTTGTCCTTGTCTTCAGTTACAATGGGCAAATTGATCCACTGCAAGCCATTGTGTCCGCGGATCTGAGCACGGTGTGTTCGTCCTTTTCGCGACCATTTCTCAACATCTTCCCAGATAATGGCGTCTGCTTTCAGCATAGCAGCAAGGTCGTATAAATTTGGAGCAAATTGAGGTTGGAGAAGCGCTAAATGCAATGCTTAATGCTTTAATTTTAAATGTTGAATGGAAACTTAGCCATTTCAACATTCAAAATTTAGCATTTAAAATTTCTTATCTTTAAAGCCGAAATAGAAGAATTCATCAAAACAAAATAACATATGTCAGTACGCGTACGATTTGCGCCTTCGCCCACAGGATTTTTACACATTGGCGGACTCCGCACAGCCCTTTATAACTACTTATTTGCCCGTCATAATGGGGGGACTTTTGTACTTCGTATTGAGGATACCGATCAGTCGCGTTACGTAGAAGATGCTGAACAGGATATCATTGATTCACTGGAATGGGCAGGGATGGAAATTGATGAAGGCCCCGGTAAAGGCGGAGATTTTGGCCCTTACCGACAAAGTGAGCGCAAGGATATTTACCACAAATATGCAAAACAGCTTGTAGAGGCTGGCCATGCATATTATGCATTTGATACCGTGGAAGAAATTGACGAGATGCGGGAGCGCCTGGAGAAATCAGGGAATCCGTCACCAAAGTATGACGCGATTACGCGTCAGTCCATGAAAAACAGCCTTACCCTTTCACAGGATGAAGTAGATAAGAGATTGGAAAACGGTGATGAATATGTTGTGCGGCTCAAAGTACCCCGCAGAGAAAGCATCAAGTTTGAAGATGAGATCCGTGGTATCGTTTCTTTTGATACGGAAGGACTGGATGATCAGGTGCTGCTAAAGTCCGACGGAATGCCGACCTATCATTTGGCAAATGTGGTAGATGACCACACGATGGAGATCACGCATGTAATCAGAGGTGAAGAGTGGTTGAGCAGTACGCCAAAACACATTTTGCTTTACAACGCCTTCGGCTGGGAACCGCCTGTGATGGCACATCTTCCGTTAATAATGAGCCCAAGTGGAGGGAAACTCTCCAAGCGTAAAGCTGAAAGTGAAGGGATCCCGGTAAACACCAAGGATTATATAGCTGGAAATTATGAGCCGGATGCCTTGGTAAATTTCCTGGCGTATTTAGGCTGGAGTCCCGGTGATGATTCCGAGATCCATGACATGAAAGAATTGTGCGAATTGTTTACCCTCGACCGTGTTTCGAAAGGCGGAGCGGTGTTCAATTATAAAAAACTGATGTGGTATAATGAAAACTACATTCGGGAACATTCAGTGGAAGAACTGAAACCACGGGTAAAGGTCTTATTTGAGGAGTCTAAATTCACGATCCGGAGTGATGAATTTCTGACTAAAGTCATTGAATTACTTCACGAACGTGTTTCAAAAGTAGATGAATTTGTAAGTATGGGATCGTTCTTTTTTGAAGCTCCCGAGGAGTACGACGAAAACGCGCTAAAGAAATGGAAAGATGACAGCCCCGTTATCTTGAAGGCCTATCGTGACAAGATCGAACAGCTTTCAGAAGAGGATTTTGAAGCTGTTACTTTGAAAGGCAAGATCAAGGAAACCATTGAAGAGCATGAAGTGGGTTTTGGAAAGCTAATGATGCCGCTTCGGGTTGCTGTCAGTGGTCAGGGTTTTGGTCCCGACTTAACTCCGGCCCTAGAGCTTATTGGGAAAGATGAAGTGCTGAAAAGAATTGATACGGCGTTGCAGAAACTTTGATGTTTAGTCGACTAAATAAAAAAGGAGCTTACTTTCATAAGCTCCTTTTTTTATGAGATACATTCTAAAAGTCTCTATTTCTGTTTAGAAACAACCCCGCCTTTCTGGCTGTCAACGGTAATAGTGTAATCATTGCCGCCACTGATGAGCCATCGAACCGTTACAGAACTCATTCCGGGTATGTTATCCACTTCCAATTTTTGCGGATTATGGGGTTGTTCGGTGGTTTGGTTTAGGTCTCGGTTGTTGACGATCATACCGGCTTCAACCTCTGCACCGTCTATGCTTACATAGTTGGGTGGACTAATATTATTTATCAGGTCGTGGCTAGCATGAGTGGGGATCATTCTCGTATTTGTAATAACGGCTGTTACTTCCTTTAAGCCACCGCCCAGGTCTTTTTCGGAAATTTCATCGATCACCAAATTAGGGGTATGGTAGGCATGATAAATAGTAAAAGCCATGTTCCGATGCGCCATTTGTTCTAAGAGGAAACCGGGATGAGCACGCCCAAAGTTTTTCTTGGTGCCACCGATTTCAATTTCACCATACTGAGGATGATTGTAAGATTCCCACTCTACTAATGCATCATTGAAAAGAAGATGCTTGTTAAATTCATAAGAATCTTCACGAGAACGATCGTCTTCATTAAACATCTCAAACGAAGACCAAAGCTCATTGGTAAAAGTGAAGGCACCTCGGATTCCATAGAACCAGTCTAATTCTCCGCCAAAAACGGTATATAGATCATCATAAACGACCCAATAATTATAACCGGGGATGAGACGCTCACCCATTTCTCCGAGTGCATCATACACTTGAATATCCTGCCGGTTATAGGTGTCAATATCTTCTGCTGCTCCGGGTCCCCTTAAGATCATTCCTCCACTGTTATGATAACTTTGTGCAGCAGCAATATTCGGATGTGCCATCACAAATTCCATAACCGCACGGTTTTCAGGAAGTGAGAACGGATATTTATGGGCGCCCCCCTGAATGTAATCAGGTTGCCATTTCCAGCCCCAGTCACGGTTGGGATCATAATACCCTTCGCCATCTTCATTGATGCGGCCGTCACCGTCATTGTCGAGGCCTTCGTAGCCAAGCAGCTCATATTCACCAAACTCGTCGGAACCTACGCGCTCCATCAGTTCAGGATATTCGGGATGTTCAACAAATTGCCCTCTTGGATTCTTCCGGCGCATCATAGAGATACTTCCGTCGCCGTTCAGGTCATCATAACCGTCCTCATTGACTTCCCCATCAAGATCATTGTCGATAGGCTTGACACCGGACCGTGGTGAACTTGCTGTATTTGGGGCTGAGAAAAAGTTTTCGCGACCATCAGGATTGATGGTCGGTACTATATAGAAGGTCTTTTCATTCAGTAATTGGGTAATGAAATCATTGTCGCCAAACATTTCAGCTAAATACCAGGCAGTGTATAGCGAAACTTCCGTTCCCTGGATCTCATTGGAATGAATGTTACCGTCGATATACATAGCCGGTTTTCGATCGGCATCCCCTTCATTGAAATTAGTTACCGTCAGTAACCAAATGTCTCTGCCTTCATACGATTTTCCAATCGATTCTCTTTTAATAAGATCGGGATGGGCATCGGCCAAAGCAGCCGTTAATTCAGAGATTCCCTGATAATTATAGTACTTATTCCAACTTGCGGGAACTTCCGGATTGGCTGGAGAACCAGCGGCAGGAAATACGCCTTCTGTTACCTGGGCTTCAGCATTGTTTGTAAAAGACAACGCGAGCCCCATGCATATAAATAATGTCAATGTATATTTAAAATTCTTCATGGCAATTACTATCTAATCCTTTGTTCTATAGTTGAAATTCCGGTATTTGGTGCTCCGGCTGTAATGGTGAAAGATCCGCTTCCACGTACAAGCCATGTTTTTTTAACGGTTCCGTCACCCTCAATTGCTTCGATAATATCCTGCACATCGCCACTTACGATCTCAAGATCATCGGAAAGATCCAGCTTTACTACTACTTCTTTAACCCAGTCTGTTCGTTCTCCAAGTCGGGAGGCGGTTGGGAAAATTCCGCTGTTGTGAACATCCACAGATATCCTGGTAAGATTTCTTCCTGCTTCTTCTGTCTCGAAGTTCACCAGTTTAACATTGGGTTTCATGCCGGCGAGTTTAATAAGGAAATCGGTATGATTTTCAGCCGCAGAATCAACTTCGTTATAAGGAGGATTATAGCTGACATAAGGTTTGATCCCGCCTACTTCCACTTTCTTATTTGGAAAATTGGGATGATCAACTTCCTCCCAGTCTACGAACGCATTAATATCATTGTGATCAGCCCATGCCAGGAATTTGGCTTCATCTGATTCAAACTTCTGAGTATTTCCTTCCTCATCGGTAACCTCAGGAACTGCCCAGCCGGGCGTGCTGAAACTGTATCTCCCATAATGGAAATAAGCCCATTGGAATAGATCACCTTGTTGTCCCGAAACTGCCGGAGCATCACCCAGATCTGTAATTTCATTATAGGCTTCTGAAACAAGCTTGTTCATGGCAACATCTTCCTCATACCAACCGGTAATCACCCGCTGACTAACCGCACCACGATTAAAACTAACCGGGGAGCTCAGATTATTAGCAGGCCCGAATGATACAACTGCAAATACATTAGGTGCCCCTTCATACAAGAAATCTAAAACAGCTCTGGTTTCTATTTGTGAGGCCATATTCTCTCCGGCTCCGGGCTCAAAATAGGGATAATCATAGGTGAAGTTTTTGTTGATGTTCACACCGCCTTCACCGTCCTCATTGAAAAGTCCGTCACTGTCGTTATCAATACCTTCTGTGAAAAGATGGTAGTTGCCTTTTTCACCTTTAGAGATATCGGCTTCTTTCATAAGACGGCTGTATTCAGACATCACCATCCATTTCCCTGTTTCATCGGCAACCCGCATCATAGTAATAAGATTGTCTCCATTCAGGTCTTCAAAGGGATCTTCATCAAAAGCATCATCCCTGTCATCATTGGTAGAGATTGTATTAACATCCCTCTCAAACTTCAGATCAGCAAAGTATTGCTCAGTTGCATCCGGGTTAATTCGGGGAAGAATGTAAAAAGTAGTCGTTTCTAATAACTCGCTGATCTCCTCTGAGGAGGAATTACTCAGTAATTTTTCTGCAAATGTGATGGCAAGTTCGCTTCCAAAAATATGTGAAGCTTTTGCTCCTCCAATAACGGCAATTGCAGGATGATTTTCTGTATCTCCACTGCCAATGGTTAACACCCAAATGTCTCTTCCATCCGCTGTTTTTGCTAAAGACTGAAGTGAGGTTAGATCCCCGTAATTTGAGTTGAGTTGATTTAATCTGTCCGTTAAGTCGTTGAAATTACTATATGCCCCCTGGGCTAAAAGTATTGTCGCTGAACCAAAGGTCCATATCAATACCATTAAAACAGAACGTAGTATCTTATTTTTCATAGAGTGAAATTATTATTCTGGTTATTGCTCTCGGATAGTAAGCGGATGAAATATACAATTCAAAGTTCATACTGTTAAAAGTTAATAACTGTATACAACTTTCAATCTTGGTTTTAACTGAATAGATGTTATTTTCTGAGCGACTTTAAAAAAAACGCAACCGACATTACATGAAAAAGAAAATAGCCGCATTAATTGGAGTTGGTACCTTTCTCATTTTAGCCTCACAGCTTGCATGGGCTGATGCTCAAACTGTAGAAGCATCATCCGGTATTATTGGAAGCTGGGTAAGTATTCTTCCCCCGTTAGTAGCTATTGCAATAGCACTGGCATTCAGACAGGTTCTTTTCGCGCTGTTCCTTGGAATTTGGATGGGCGCTTATCTGATCGGAGACCTAACTTTTTCAGGTATTTTTGATAGTTTTTTTGGAGCATTAAGTGATTACATAGTTCCGGGAGTCTCAGATCCTGACCGTATGAGCATTGTTGTGTTTTCTATTTTGATAGGTGGTATGGTAGGTATCATTACAGATAATGGAGGAACCCGTGGGGTGATTAAAGCCATTACCCGATTTGTAAGAACTAAAATTCAGGGAATGGTGGTGACTTCTCTGATGGGCTTCATTGTGTTTTTTGATGACTATGCCAACACTATGGTGGTGGGAAATACCATGCGCCCACTAACCGATAAATTACGAATTTCCCGAGCAAAGCTTGCTTATCTGGTGGATGCCACTGCTGCACCTGTTGCTACCGTAGCTTTGGTAAGTACATGGATCGGAGCCATGGTTGGATTTATTGCCACGGCTCAAGCCGAAATGCCGGATTTTAATGAAGCGGCCTATTCGGTTTTTCTAAATTCACTGCCATATAATTTTTATGCTTTCTTCACCATTTTGTTCGTGATCTTGATTGCCTATTCAGGGCGTGATTTTGGAACCATGCTGAAGGCAAGGATCGATCTGTATAAAGCGAAGCACGACTCAAAGCTGGACAAATACAATCTCTATAAGGAGAAGATTGAAGAAGATGAGGAAAAACGAAGTGAATCGCATTGGGCAAATGCCGCCATTCCGATCCTTACATTGGTTTTTGGAACCATTATCGGGCTTTTTGTAACCGGTGAAGGCGAAAGTATTCAGGCAATTATTGAAACAGCGAATTCTTATAATGCCCTCCTTTGGGGATCTCTTGCTTCAGTTGTGGTCGCAGTTGCTATGACGCTTTCTCAAAAGCTGCTTAATGTGGAAAAAACCCTGGAAGGCATGATGAACGGTATGCACGTTATGTTTGATGGTGTGCTTATTCTTGTTTTTGCCTGGGCTCTGAGTGATGTAACGGTTGCATTAGGTACTGCTGATTATCTTGTTTCAGTGTTTGGTGAAACGCTCAATCCATATTGGATGCCTGCTATTGTATTAGTTCTTTCTGCATTAACAGCCTTTGCAACAGGATCCAGCTGGGGTACTATGGGTATTTTGATGCCTTTGGTAGTACCTTTAGCCTGGGAAATAGGTAATGCGACAGGAATTCCTACTGAAATGACTTTAGAAGTAATTTATGCAAGTGTGAGTGCTGTACTGGCCGGGTCGGTATGGGGAGATCATTGTTCCCCCATTTCTGATACCACTATTTTGAGTTCTATAGCAACCCAATGTGATCATGTGGAACATGTAAATACACAGTTGCCATACGCTATGGTTGTGGGCGGGATAAGTATTTTAGCCATGATAAGTGCATTAGTACTGAATGTCTCAGTTTGGATCATTTATCCGGTTGGCGTGGCACTCATTATTGCTATAATCTATAAATTTGGTAAGATCCCGGACCCGGAAAAGTATACTCCCGAAGGAAAAGAACCGGCTTTTACCAGTTTAGATGTGGAATAGATCTTATTACAAATAATTGTTCAGATTTACGATCAGCATTTTTCGGCAAATAATTATTGCTGAAAATTAAAGTGTTGTTCTGAATCGATAATTGTGGTTCCGGGTTCAAACTGACGTTCGGCGAAATCTATTTTTCCTTCTTTGTCTATGAGTAAAATTGTAGAACAGCGCGATCCGTAATTTTCTGTCTTTATAAAAACGGAAGAAACAGCTTTTTCTAAATGTCTTGGGATTCCGGTCACCGGAAGTTCATCTTCCGAAGCTTTGGTCTCATCTTTCAATAATTTAAAAAGCTGTTCTTTATCGATCTCCTCACGGTCAACGACCTCTTCAAGCCTTCGTTTTGCTAATGTTACCTTAGGCCATGGGGTATCAAGCAGGGCGTTGCTGATACCGTGAATTCCTTCAGTGATATTGGTGACCCTTTTATTCTGATTGGAGTAGTGATAAAATCCTTTAGAATCCCAAAGCAACAGATTGAAGCCATTATATTCATCTGCCTTTTTTGTGATCTCCTGCAAATAATCCATGGCTGAATAGTCTAACCTTAAATAATCGAGAACGAGTTCTCCGCGGGAGGGAGGATCTTCTTTTTGAATCTTGGGATCTCTGAAATTGGTCAATGCTCCCCATCTTCCGTCCTTATTTACACCGAGCCACGTGCCTCCGCCTTTAAGGTCTTTTCCGGCTAAAATATCAGGATACCCTTCATCTGTCCAAAACTGAGCTTTACGGGCAGGACGCTCATAAAATTCATCCCGATTTCCGGCTAAAATCAAATTATATTCAGGGTGATGTTTATAAGCGAAAGTAATTAAGCACATATAAAGTCATTCGGGTTTCGAAATTATAATTAATCTAAGGATATTAGTGAAACCTAATTCAAGTTTTTCGTAGAGTATAACATGGAAATGAGTAAAAAACTCTTTAGGGACTTAATAATTATTGTGTTTGGGCTTGCGGGGGCAGGGTACTTTTTCTATACACTTTCGCTAAATCATCCTTTTACTATCAATGAGATCGAGAAGCCAAAAGCTCAGATCATAGAAAAAGCAGATTCTGTATTTCAAAGCTGGCAGTATCAGTCATTTGATTTTGTTCCGTACACAAAGTTCACTCCAGAGACAGAGCTTATTGATTCCCTTCAAAAAAAATGGGGTATTAAAGAGTTAAAGAATAAGATCGAATCATCTCAATTTCTTCAAGAGATACCCTTCATGAGTTGGGAAATTCAGGAATACAGTACTGAAAGCGAGGTAAGTGGTGTGCAAGCTACCTTTGGCTTAAATACTTCCGGAGAAGTAGTACGCATGGTTGTCAGTAACGAAATGATAAGCCGTCAGCGCCCATTCAATAGATTTGCAGTAAGGTCAGTTTTTAAGGATCAGGTACAGGAATATTCGCGGGGACTTGAAGATTCTTTAATAGCTGGACTTACTGACTACCAGCACCTTACCAACGGATCAGCATCGAATACCCAATCTTTAGCTATTATTGAAAGGCTTCGGGAAATAAGGGGAGGGCAGGCTGAAGACGTTTATACGATGGGTAACATCTGGAATCTGGCTGATTTTTACATCAACAGAACGGCCTGGGCTGATTTAGATCTAAAACAAGATTCTGTAGAGTTAGTTGATGAAGCCGGAATTCGGTTCGCGAGGGCTTTTTTAAGTGCTGAAGATTCGGCGACAGGAGTTCGTGCAAATATTACCATGGATGTACTCCCTGCGGGTTCGTTGAAATCACTGGAGTATGATCTATCTCCGGAGTTACAGGCAGAAAGCAATTTTTATACAGATATGGTAACGAGTATTGCCTTATTTGTAGTCTTGGTTTTTGGGTTGTGGCTGCTATTTATATTCTATCTGAGGATTAAGGCACGTGCTATTGATACCAAACCTGCGATGGTAATTGCGGTATTAGCAGGTTTTCTAATTCCGGGCTTTTGGATATTACAACTCATTAATGAGCTTGGGTTGATGCAAGGAATCACTGAAGCCAATCAGGTTGTAAACAGTTTGATGGGACTGGCTGTTCTGGGAGCTGTAAGTGCTGTTGGGTTTTTTGTAATAACAGCAGTAAGTGATTCCATTACCCGGCAATACTGGCCTGAAAAACTAAAAACCTGGGATCTTGTTAGAAGAGGGCTTTTTGCAAATAAACCGGTAGGGTGGGGTATTATCAATGCTATTGCCATTGCCGGTATATTAACAGGGATCGTAGGAATATTTTTAGGAGTCATTCCCACTTCATATTTATCAGCTGAAACAGGGTTTATATCAGATAATTATTTTCTTCCATCTTTAGCTAACCTTATGGTTACCACAAGTATGGTATTGGTCATAGTGATTCCAACTTTTTTGATCTTAGGAAATCAAATAAAAGGGGTGATCGACCGAAATTGGGTAATTCCAATAATGAGTGCTATACTGTTTTGCCTTCTGGATATCCTCCCTTTTCATATTGAACCGGATGCCTACGATAGAATGATGAAAGCTGTTCTTGGTTTAGCTCTCGGTTATTTTTATGTGAGATATGACTTCTTGACCACTGTTTTAGGGACTTTTGTATTTGTGAATTTTTTAAGCACTTCCAAAGGCTGGGTTGTTAGTGGATCACCGGATGCCAATACTTTTTATTTATTTGTTTTAGTACTACTGACGTTCACAGCATTGGGAGCCTACTTTGTAATGAAAGGAAGTGACAGGGAAGAGCTTCCTGAATACGTGCCTGCCTACATAGAAGATCAGGCAAAAGAGCAACGCCTCAAGCAAGAACTCTCCATTGCTCGTGTGGTTCAGCAAACATTCTTGCCCTCCAAAATACACCACTTACCCGGTATTGACATAGCCGGAATCTGTATTCCGGCACAGGAAACCGGAGGTGATTATTATGACATGATCTCCCTCGGGGAACAACGTACAGCCATCGCCATAGGTGATGTAAGTGGAAAGGGAATACGGGCCGCATTTTACATGACTTTTACTAAAGGCGTACTTCATAGCTTAAGTGCATTGATCTTATCGCCGGTAGAATTATTAAATCAGCTTAACCGGTTGTTCAATGAGAATTCTACACGCGGTACTTTTATTTCCATGATCTATGGCATACTTGAAGCCGATAAACGTCAGTTTACTTTTGCCCGGGCCGGCCACAATCCGATGTTAGTTGTGAGAAAGAATGGGGATACGGAATGGCTCAAGCCAAATGGAATTGGGATCGGGGTTTCAAAAAACGATGAGTTCATAAGACTTACTGAGGAAGCTACGCTTAAGTTTAAAGAAGGCGATGTAATAATTCTATACACCGACGGTATAACAGAAATGCTGAATTCTGGAAATCATTTTTATGGAGAGGGGAGACTTGAGCGATTGGTAAAAGGGGTAAGGAAGGCATCTTCAGAAAAGATACTTGAGATAATAATTGATGATGTAAATGAGTTCAAGGGAATGGCAAAACAGCATGATGATATGACACTGGTCATCATAAAAGCAGATGCATCCGCCAATCAATAAATGAAAATTTGCTTAAATATCTTATCAGGCAATTCGTATTATTGATAGAATTTAAAAAACGCACTATTTATGGGACTTAGTCAGTCTATTGAAGATTATCTTAAAGCAATTTATGTACTGCAGTCGGAGGGGAAGACCGCCACTACAACAAGGATTGCAAATGCCCTTGATGTTTCTTCCGCTTCCGTAACCAATATGTTGAAGCGATTAGCTAAGATGAAATTACTGGATCACGAATCTTATAAAGGAGCTAAGTTAACTCCTGCCGGCATTAAAATTGCTTTGGAAGTCTTGCGTCATCATCGTTTACTTGAATTGTATCTCAAGGAAATAATGGGATATTCCTGGGATGAAGTACATGATGAAGCAGAAAATCTGGAACACCATATCTCGGAACAATTTGAAGATAAGATCGCGGAGCTGCTTAATCATCCCACCCATGACCCTCATGGTGATCCCATCCCTTCAAAAGACGGGGTGATGCCTGAAATGGCGCAGCTCTCTATTGCTGATGCTAAAGAGAATGTTTCTTATATCATTGGGCGTGTCAAAGATCAAGATCCTGAGTTATTGAGATATCTGGAAAAGATCGGGGTAATACCCGGGGTTAAGATCAAAGTGCTGGAGAAGACACCTTTTAATGGCCCAATAAAAGTAGAGCTGGAAGCTGAAAAAGAACAGGTACTGGGCCAGGCTGTAGCAAGTGAAGTTTACTTGGTTGAAGAATAAAGCAGTTTGCTTACACAGGGCGGACTTCGATACCCGAATCTTGCATCTGTTTTTTTAGATCTTTGATCTCGATCTCCTTAAAATGAAAAATACTGGCGGCAAGAACAGCATCTGCATTAGCTAATTTTACAGCATCAATACAATGTTGAACGGTGCCGGCTCCGCCGCTGGCAATTACAGGAATGTGAACCAAACTATTCACTTTTTTGAGCAGCTCAATATCAAATCCTGACTTGGTCCCATCTCTATCCATGCTGGTAAGAAGGATTTCGCCGGCGCCGCGTTTTTCTACTTCCTGCATCCATTCCAAAGCATCTAAACCGGTGTCTTCAGTTCCTCCTTTGATGTAGACATTCCAGCTGTCATTGTTCTTCTTGGCATCTACAGCCGCAACTATTGCTTGTGCTCCAAAAGCGGCAGATGCTTTTGTAATAAGATCAGGATCTTTAACGATGCTGCTGTTCAGGGAAACTTTATCAGCGCCTGACTTTAATAGTTCTTCAATTTCGTCAACAGTCTTAATTCCCCCGCCAACCGTGAAAGGAATGTTGATCTCTTTGGCAATTTTTTTGACGAGCTCAACCAATGTTCTTCGTTTTTCGAGCGTAGCGGTGATGTCAAGGAATACAAGTTCATCAGCACCTTCTTCACTGTAACGTCTTGCGAGTTCAACCGGGTCGCCTGCATCAC
Source organism: Gracilimonas sp. (assembly GCF_035704785.1). GTDB lineage: Bacteria > Bacteroidota > Rhodothermia > Balneolales > Balneolaceae > Gracilimonas. The sequence continues at coordinate 12,908 of NZ_DASSWP010000078.1, forward strand.
GAAGTCCTTCAAAATTTACGCCTTTTACGGTTCGCCCGTTTTTGATGTCAAGGCAGGGAATAATTCTCTTAGTGAGCATATACTTCTTTCGATTTTAAAAACACTGAAGACTAAGATTTAATTGGAACAACAATATAGAAAATAATCTAACTGACTTTTTAGGAAAAGGAACTTTATTGATGGCTTAAACA
>NZ_DASSWP010000215.1:0-12496 GCF_035704785.1 Gracilimonas sp.
AGCCACAAGGTGCCATGCAAAATATCTTTGAAGTGTTATTTATTTTTATCCGGGATGATGTGGTCCGAGGTAACATTGATGATCATAAAGCAGATAAGTATATGCCGTTTCTGTTTACGATGTTTATGGGAATTTCTTTCATGAACCTGTTTGGGTTGTTACCATGGGCTGCTACTGCAACGGCAGATCTTACTGTAACTGCAACTCTCGCATTTGTGACATTTGTGATTACCCAGTTCAGTGGTACTAAAGATTATTGGGGGCATATATTCTGGTTCCCCGGCGTACCAACCTGGGTTCGGTTTATATTAACTCCGGTTGAGATACTTGGTATTTTTACCAAGCCTTTTGCACTGGCCATTCGTCTTTTTGCAAATATGTTATCAGGAAAAATAATGATCATAGCCATTTTAGGCCTTATCTTTATTTTCGCTGATACATTTGGTTCCGTAGCAGGTGTTAGTGTCAGCCTATTCTCTGTTGCGCTGACTGTTGTATTGTATGCTCTTAAGGTTTTTGTAGCCTTGTTACAGGCCTATATCTTCACCTTACTTTCCGCAGTATTTATCGGTATGGCAGCTGAAGACCACGAGCATGCTGAAGAAGGATATCACACAGAACACATTGCTGAAGAACTTTAATTTGAATAACTAAAACTCAATAACAAAACTAAAAAACAGAAAAATGGGATTATTAGCAGCTGGTATTGGAGCCGGAATCGTAGCACTTGGAGCCGGAATCGGAATCGGAATGATCGGTAAAGGTGCAACCGAAAGTATTGCACGTCAGCCGGAAGCTTCAGGCGACATTCGCGGAGCCATGATTTTGACGGCAGCCTTTATTGAGGGTGTAGCCCTTCTCGGTGCCGTTATTTGTATTCTTCTTGCACTTCAAGTTGGTCAATAACAGGTAATTATCTATGACTTTCCTTTTAGCAGGCGGAGGCGGCCTACTTTCATTCAATACGGGATTTGCGATCTGGATCTTAGTTTCTTTGATCGCTTTCCTTATTGTGATGATCAAGTATGCTGTACCTCCAATTATGACGGCACTCCGGGAACGCGAGCAAAACATAAAGGAGTCTTTGGAATCTGCTGAGCAAGCAATTGCTAAAGCAGAACAAATTTCTAAAGATAACCAGAAAGCTCTGCGTGAAGCTGAAGTGAAAGCTCAGCAAATACGTAAGGAAGCCGTAGAAGAAGCAGAACTTATTCGAGCAGAAAGAATTAGTAAGGCCAAAGAGGAAGCAGCTCAACTTATTGAGCAAGCAAGAACCTCTATTGAGCAAGAAAAAAATCAGGCTTTGGTGGAATTGAGAGAAGAGGTGGCAAAACTTGCCATCAAATCAGCTTCTATCATCATTGATGCTGAGCTTGATAATGAAAAGAATAACAAGCTGGTGGATAATTTTCTATCCGACCTTTCAAAAAACTAACCATAATTTATGCTGGTATCTAAAGCGGCACGCCGCTACGCCACTGCACTTTTGGAGCTCGCTAAAGAACAAGACGTCTTAGATCGTACGCTTGAAGATGTACTCCTTATAAAAGGAACCATCGAAAAGTCGCGAGATTTACTCCTGTTTTTGAAAAGCCCGGTGATAAAGCCTGATAAGAAAGTTGCTGCTCTTAACGCAATTTTTGAGGATAAAGTAAGTGAGCTGGTGCATAAATACATTACACTTATTGCTAGAAAAAACCGACAGAATATGTTGGATGAGATCGTAGCAGCTTTTGTTGAAAAATACAATGAGCATGTAGGGATCATATCGGCAGAAGTGTTTGTGGCTAAAGAATTAGATGACGATCAACTTGCTGAGGTAAAACAAAAGCTGGAGGAAGTCACAAAAAAAACAGTGAATATCTCTACAATTGTGCAGGAAGATCTTAAAGGTGGCATGGCCGTTAAAATTGATGACACGGTTATCAATGGCACTGTTAAGTATAAATTAGAACAGCTTGAAGATGTATTCCTGAGCGCAGCCAAGGAATAAAATTACAACATTTTTATAATCAGATATATACAATGAGTCAAGTCAGACCAGACGAAGTTTCAGCCATACTACGTAAACAATTATCAGGCTTCGACAATGAAGCTGATACGTATGATGTAGGTACCGTTCTTGAGGTAGGGGACGGTATTGCTCGTGTTTACGGGCTATCAAAAGTACAAGCAGGTGAATTGGTTGAATTACCGGATTCAAAAGATCAAAATGGTAAAAGTGTTACCGGTATGGTACTTAACCTTGAGGAGGACAATGTAGGTATCGTTCTTTTCGGTTCATCAAGTGCTGTAGAAGAAGGTCACACTGTAAAAAGAACCAAGGATATCGCCTCAATGAATGTGGGCGAAGGTTTATTAGGCCGTGTAATTGACCCACTTGGAAACCCCATTGATGGAAAGGGCGCTATTACAGGAAAAACCATTCGATTGCCGTTAGAGCGAAAAGCTCCCGGTGTAATTTACCGTGAACCTGTAACAGAGCCTCTGCAAACCGGACTGAAATCAATTGACTCTTTGATCCCGATTGGCCGTGGACAGCGAGAACTAATCATCGGTGACCGCCAAACAGGTAAAACAGCGGTTGCAATCGATACCATCATCAACCAAAAAGAAACTCAGGATACAGATAAACCTGTCTACTGTATTTATGTAGCTGTTGGTCAAAAAGGTTCTACTGTAGCTAATATCCGTAAGGTTCTTGAAGAGAACGGAGCGATGGAATACACTACTATTGTAGCTGCTCCTGCAAGTGTGTCTGCCCCCATGCGTTATATTGCTCCTTTTGCAGGTGCTGCCATTGGGGAGTTCTTCCGTGATACGGGCCGACATGCATTGGTGATCTATGATGATCTCTCCAAGCAAGCTGTTGCATACCGCGAACTTTCATTGCTATTGAAACGCCCCCCTGGACGTGAAGCATACCCAGGTGATGTATTCTATCTGCACAGTCGTTTATTAGAACGCGCTGCTAAGATCATTAGTGATGATAAAGTAGCCAAGCAGATGAACAACATCCCGGAAGAACTTGAGTCAATGGTTAAAGGAGGAGGATCTTTAACAGCACTTCCTGTTATTGAAACACAGGCCGGTGACGTTTCTGCTTATATCCCAACTAACGTAATTTCTATTACCGACGGACAGATCTTCCTTGACACTGACTTGTTTAACCAGGGTATTCGTCCGGCCATTGACGTAGGTACTTCTGTATCTCGTGTGGGTGGTTCAGCTCAGGTTAAATCCATGAAGAAACTTTCCGGTACACTGAAGCTTGATCTTGCTCAGTATCGTGAATTGGAAGCATTTGCCAAGTTCGGTTCTGACCTTGATGCTTCAACTCAGGCACAGCTAAGAACAGGTGAGCGTACGGTAGAATTGCTTAAGCAAGGTGAATATCAACCACTTCCGGTAGAGCAACAAATAGCACTGCTTAAAGTAAATGATGAAGGATTGCTGAACAAGCTTGAAGTGACTCAGATCTCTGAATTTGAAGATCAATTCCTTGAAACTGTAGGCATCAAATATGAAAAAGAAATGGATGCCCTTGCTGCAAGCGGTACCCTTTCTGATACATTCGGTGGACAACTGATCGAGATCGCAAATTCTGTGATCGATCAAATCACCGCAACCAACTAAATAAGCATTATCGATGGCGAACCTTCGAGATATACGGAACCGGATATCATCTGTTAACAATACACAGCAGATCACCAAAGCTATGAAAATGGTGGCTGCTGCCAAGCTTAGAAAAGCTCAGGACAGAATGACTCAAACTCGTCCCTATGCTTCTAAGATTGCTGAAGTAGCCGGGCGTTTGACAGACTCAAGCAATGCATCCAATCCTGTGATGCGTAAGCCTGAGGAAGTAAGGAACGTACTGTTTATCGTTGTAGGTTCTGATCGCGGTTTGTGTGGTGGTTTTAACAACAACCTTTTTAAGGAAGTTGAAAAACAACTTCAGGAAAATTTTGAGAAACATCTGGAGAATAAAACTCTTTCCGTTGTTGCTATAGGCAAGAAAGCTACAGCGTATTTCAAGAAACGTAAGTATAACGTAATTGAAAGCTTCCCCGGCTTTTTTGATGATATCCAGTATGATGCTACAGCAGATATCATGACATCTGCAACAAAGCAATTTGTTGAGGGTGAATTTGATGGAGTGTACATCGCGTACAATGAATTCAAATCCGTAATTGCACAGAACCGAAAAGTTCAGCAGGTACTTCCGATTGACACAGAAAGTATTGGAAATACCAAAACTGATACTGCATCTGAACAAGCTATTGATTACATTTACGAGCCGAATTCACAGGCAATATTAGACCGTTTATTGCCACTGCATTTAAATATGCAACTTTGGCGCGCAGTACTTGAATCTAATGCATCGGAGCAGGGAGCACGAATGACCGCAATGGACAGTGCTACCGAAAATGCGAAAGATCTCGAGAAAGAACTTCGATTGAAATATAATCAAGCTCGACAAAGCGCAATTACTACAGAAATTTCTGAGATTGTATCGGGTGCTCAGGCACTCAGTGAAGATTAGGAGAGCTGGCAGAGTGGTCGAATGCGGCGGTCTTGAAAACCGTTGAGGCCTCGCGGTCTCCGGGGGTTCGAATCCCTCGCTCTCCGCAAACAAATAGCCCCTTTTGGGGCTATTTTTGTTTTAAATATAAGTTTTTAAATATTATCATCGTGCATTCGTTGACGCTTTAAACCAAATAACTCTTATGGCAGCACGAATTTTCTTTTTCCTAATACCTCTATTATTCACTTTTAACATCAGTGTTCAAGGCCAGGATACGCTTAGAATTGATTTTGATTCATTTCTTGATAAAGCATTGAGTAATTCAGGTCAAATTGACTATGAGAGGCAAAATGTTGAGCTGGCTGAAAATAAAATCGATCAGGCTAAAGCCCAGCGTATACTTCCAAGTTTGCGCTTTGAAACCCAACATGGTTTAGTGCCGGGAGTAGAAAGCGATCGTACAGACCTGGAAGAAGATGAATATTATCTAGATCCCAACCTGAGAAATGACTGGGAAGATTGGGCCGTCTTTACCAAGTTTCAACTTACCGCAGCTCAGCCTGTTTTTACCTGGGGTGCAATCAATGAAGCTGTAGAAGCAGCAAGGCTTGGGGCTGAAGCCGCTGCGTATAGTTTTAAGGCCAAGAGAGCTGATCTTGAAATACGTTTGTTTGAATTATACTATAGCTATGTTCTTGCCCTTGAGATAGGACGTTTGTTAGATGAAGCACAAGACAAAGTAGACCAGATCGAAAAACAAATCAACACCATGCGGGAGAGCGGAGATGGTGAGCTTGATAATTCGGAGATCTTTAAGTTTGAGATCTTTAAACATGAGTTTCAAATTCAGAAAGCCGAAGTTTCCGAAAATATGGCTTTTATCCGTGAAACATGGAATTATGTATTAAGAAATGATGATAATACAGTATTTGAATCTGATGTAAGGTTTTTGGATCCGGTCTCTTTTGAGATGGAACCTGTAGACTTTTATCAAGAGGTAGCATTTGACAACCGGCCGGAATTAAAGGCCTTGGAAATTGGTGCAGAAGCTACAGAAACATACATATCATCTTTAAAAAGCCAAGCTTTACCCGGGTTATATATGGGAGGCTATGTAAACTTTGCGAATACTCCTAACCGGCCCAGACAATCTAATCCCTTTATAAAGAATACAACTAATCTTTTCACCGGTGGTTTTGGCTTTACTATCCGTCAAAACCTGAATTTCGTTTCCATGAAAGCATCTTTGGAGCGAAGCCGGATTGAACTTCGTAAAGTAACTTTTGCTCAAGATGCAGCCAGAGATGGGATCTTACTTGAAGTGAATAATAATTACCGCTCAGCTTCATTAGCAGAAGTAAAAGTGAACCAAACTGATAAGGCTCTAGTGACCGCAAAAAGATGGCTTCGGCAGGAACAATTGGATTATGATTTCGGTATGGGTGATGTGAAAGACCTTATTGATGCCATGAAAAAAGAGCTCGAGCTCAAGTTGCAATTAAAACAGCGGATATTTGAATACAATACTTCTTTAGCAAAACTGAATAAATCGGCAGGTATTCCGTTAACAACTCTGATTACCAATTAATAGATCATTAACAGACGACACAATGAAAATTTATAAATTAGCTTCAGTTTTATTAATCACTTTATTCTCATTCAACCTTGTTATTGCACAAAATACAGGGGATGAAATTCAGGCTATGCTGGAACAAAGAGATGAACAGATCAAAGAATTAATGGGACCTGAGGGAACAGAATATACAGAGACTCAAAGAGCTGAACTTAAAGAAATAATAAATGGCATCATTGATTTTGAAGCTATGGCCAAAGAAGCCCTGGATACTACTTACGATACTATTTCTTCAGAAAAAAGGGAAGAATTTGTAGACCTGTTCTCAACAATAGTCAGAGACCAGTCATTGAATAAATTGGATATTTACCGAGCTAAAATAACTTATCGTTCCGTTGAAGCTGATGGAAAGGAAGCGAGGGTAGAAACATTGGCAGAACTGGACGATATCCGAACACCGGTTAACTATGAAATGGAATTAAAAAATGGAGAGTGGGTAATTGTAGATTTGGAAATTGATGATGTGTCTACAGCTTCCTCTTACCACAGGCAGTTTCAAAGAAATATAAATCAGCGTGGATTTGATGCACTCCTTGAGAGCTTAAGAAAAAGAGCTGCAAGAGCATAATGCAGGTAAGTTTTGTAGAATACTTGTATCTTTAAAAGAAAAATTCAGTGCTTACATCGATTAAAAAAGAAAAATTTGGGAAAGAAGGTTACGTATATGTCAGCTACGGCCATCCTAAATACCTAAAGCATGCAGTGGCTTCGGTAACAACGCTAAGGCGCTACGATTCAGATCGGCCTGTAGCCATTGCCTGTACAAAGAAGCATCGCAGCCTCATTGAAAAGCATAATCTTACTGAGCTTTTTGACTTTATTTTTGATCTTCCTGATGAACACGCTTCAATTGTTGGCTTCAAGCATAATTTTTATAATTATTTATTTTTTGAGAATAATTTATTTCTGGATAGCGATATAGTTTGGTGTAAAAACCCCGATCCCCTTTGGCAAGCTTTTAAACCTTATGACTTTACAGTAACCGGGAATTTGGTTTCTGATAATTTCTTTGGTGCTCCAAAAAGCATTGGTGTAGCAAAGGATATGATTCTGCGCAGACGTAAAAGAACTTTGAAAAGGTTTGGGCTTACCTATCTGAGCAGGGCGCAAACCGGGCTTATGTATGCTTCTGATTACGCCCTTACTAAAAAGACATGTGAATTAGCTAAAGAAATGCTAAATCGAAAAGCAGAAACTCATTTTCAAAGTCGAAAGAAAGAAAAAGGACGCACGGAAGAGTCCTGCGAGTGGAGCCTGGCAATGGCCATGTCTAAATTGAATATACCTGTTTATGCGTGGTTTCAGGGACACACAAGTCCACAGCTTGATTACATCAATTTGCTAACTGATCATGATGATGAGTTTGAGTACGTGAACTGTAAATACTATTCAGATTATTTCGTGTATTCCATACGCGGCTTGAAAAGTGACTGGATGAAAAAACTACTTATGCGCAGTTTTTCAATAATTCCGGGGAAAGGGGACTATATGATGGTGACTCCATTCTGTTTACACTTTGGATGGTATCATGAAAAGAAACCTTTCTTTGAGTTTTCTGATAAAGTTTGGGAGCGATTAATGGAAAAATCCAATAAACGGAATATTAATTCTGCCTCTTCTAAAGAGGAATTCCCATCCAATGAAGCTTAATGGCAAGTGGGTTGACATACTAAAGAAATCTCTCCGGTTTCTGTTACAGTTCGCGATCATTGGGTACCTGATTTATCAACTTTATGAAATTGGATTAGAGGGGATCATTGAATCCCTGCCCAGAATTCCGCTGTTCTATATTCTGTACTTTGTGATCTATTTCTCATTACCACTTGCTGAAGTATTTATTTATAGGATCAAGTGGCCCATTTCACTCAAAGATTCTTTGCCGGTATTTATACAAAAGAAGGTCTTAAACACTGATGTGGTTGGTTACTCAGGAGAATTTTATCTTTATCTGTGGGCCAAGAAATATGTAAGCGATCCTGCAAAAGAAGTCGCATTATTTATCAAAGATAATAATGTACTGTCATCTTTAGCTTCCGGTATTGTCACCATATTTCTGTTGATCTTCTTTGTGTCAAAGGGTTATATCAACATCTCCGATTATGTTGATGGTATTAACAGCTGGGTTTGGATATTGATCATAGCCGGATCCATCATAGCGGCTTTATTGATCTACCGATTCCGTAAAGCTATTATATCACTCAACAAATTTGATAGTGCTAAAATATTTTCATTGCATGCAGGGAGAATCATTTTTATAAATGTGATCCAGATCTTGCAATGGCATATTGCTCGTCCTGATATTGCAATCCCGGTTTGGTTTACCTTTTCTGCAGTACAGATCCTGGCATCCCGTATTCCATTTTTACCAAGCACGGATGCCTTATTTGTAACCGTAGCCCTCGAAATGTCAGGTGCTGTATCTGTTCCAAAAGAAGCTTTGGTTGGTATCTTAACAGCAAACCTGATATTAAAAAGAATTTTGAATGTGGTTTCATATCTTATATCAAGAATGGTGGCCAAAAATAGTGACTTAGTTCCTGCCCATGAAGAAACTGATCTCGATAAAAATGTTTAAGAAACTGATTTTGTCATTAATAGCTTTGATCTGTTTTTCCGGGTTAGCTGTAGCACAGGATGACTCCGAAGATCTTCCCTATAATATAAAAACCGGATTTACTTTTATGTTGAATCCGCAAGGGTTTGATGAAGATCTTCCTTTTTGGATGCATGTAAATCGCGATGGGCGTATTGATCAGAATTCAGCTAATGCTTTACATTATTTTGAAGGCTACACCCAGATTTATAAGAATTCTATTTTTGAAGTGGAGGCAGGGGCAAGTTTTATTTCAAGGGATTACGCAGATTCCCAGCTATCATATTTTGATAAAGGGTACTTAAACCTTCATATCTACGATTTTAAATTTATGGCGGGCCGGTTTATCGATCCGTTGGCGATGAAGGAAGATGAACTTTCTACAGGGTCTTTTATGTATAGCCGCAATGCAACCCCGATCCCTAAGATAGCTTTTTCAACGGATGGTTTTGTAGGCGTACCGGGAACCAATAACATTGTCAGATACAATGGATTATTTGCCCATGGGTGGTTTGAGAATGACCGTTATGTGAAGAATGCCTATCTCCATGAAAAATATTTCTACTTAAGTATCAAATATGCTTTTTTTGATGCCGTGGGAGGGATCGTGCACAATGTGCAGTGGTCCGGTGAAAGCCAAAGCAGAGGACAATTACCAACCGGGTGGCAAACATTTTGGGAAGTAATAACAGCAAGCGGCTCAAGTGACGAAACGGCCCCTGGAGGAGAACAATCAAATGCAGTAGGTAACTCGGTAGCGGCGTATGATTTCAGCTTAGGACTGTATTTTGATAATTTTGATATGAGAGCTTACCGGCTTTTCTATTTAGAGGACAAAGTTTCTACTCGTTTTCGAAGTCCCTGGGACGGGATTTGGGGACTCACTATAAAGCCCAAAAATAATTCACTGATACGGAATATTATATGGGAGCACATCAATACGAAAAGAATGGACTCCTATGATTTTGAGCCCAGGGGAACTGCAAGCTATTATAATAATGGGATATACAGAACCGGATGGACCTATGAAGGTCGGGTTATCGGTAATCCTATGCTTTTGACAGATGGGACTATTGAACGGCCGGTCTATAATAATATCATTATCGCCCATCATCTTGGTCTTTCAGGAAGTCTTGGAAACAATGTTAACTATAAGATGCTGTACACCTTCTCCCGAAACTATGGTGAAGTACAGGATCAGATCATAACAAGCCTTCCACGGGAAGAATGCCCCGGGACAGGAGGGAGGGTTTGTGCAGAATTACGCCCGCTGGAAGAACTGAAGAAAGTGAACCATTCTGTTATGCTGAATTTTAGCAGCACGCTGCCTCAAAATAAAAGATGGAGTTATGGTGTAAATTTATCCGCCGATCTTGGAGAATTATATGGCGACCGGATTGGATTGGGAGTGAACATCGAGTATCAGCTTACCAAATAGAAACAGCTTCAGTTTAATAATTGCTGATATCTATTTGCTCGTAGTCAAAGTCGACCAAGCCCCGCAGTACTTTTTCCTGTTGCTTTTCGGGAAGGTTTTTAAATTTTTTGGAAGTATTTAAAACCCTTTTGGTGTTTTTTGATTTCCAGCTTTCCTCTTTATTGATAAGTGAGGAAGCAGTGTGGTGGTAGTCATGCACCATGTTTTCATGGTATTCGATTCCAATGAATTTGCAGATGTATTGGAGAACCCCGGAAGGGTCTTCAAGTAAATTTTCGTAGCGCACATGTACATTTTTAGGCTTCCCAATGTATCGCCGGGATAGTTTGATGCTTCTATTCCACCAAAAGACCGATTTATCAATGGAGCGATTTCCGGACCATTTTTCCGGATGATTTCCGGTCGCCTCACTTAAACTTGCAACCACGTCTTCTCCGTTGCGGATCAAATGAATGAAACATGCTTCAGGATCAGCATTGTGAATAAAATCTACATAATGAAGATGCCGGGGGGTTTTTTCTAACAAATATTCTTCATGATTCTCTGCATAGTATTGCCCGATTTCATCCAGTTTTTGTAAAAGCATTTCCGCCCATTTCCGGGTTCTATAGATCATCTGATGATTCATTAAGCTTTCATCCGAAGGGAGGCCAAGTTCTTCCATAATTTTATTTAACTCCCGGAGATGCTTACTTCCATATACAGTAAAAAATCTAACGAAAGGGCTAATATGAATAGTCCTTGAAAATAAATGAGTTTCAGGAAAGGATACGATATCCGGATGGGAGGCAAGCAGACTTTGAAGCAGGGTAGTGCCGGAACGGGGACATCCAACGATAAAGATCTTTTTCATAGGGATGAGGGTTACAGAAGATTCAACTCTTTTGATTCGCTCAGGTATTGTTTGAAAGCGGCTTCTGCTTTTTCATTTAACTGAAATCGTGGATGACTGAACAGATCTCTTTTAATGAATACCGACCAAATATACTGCATTAATGCAACGGGAGAGTTTCTGATCCTTCGCTTAAAATGATCCTGTTCCCAGGTGTTGTTGCCGTGATAGGCTCTCAAAAAAAGATAGTTATAGGAGTGGTCAAGTTTGTGATACCTTAGCTTCATCCACTCTTCAAGATATACAGTATCTTCTGAACGGCGGGTTTCAGGATATCGAATGCTGCCACTTCGGCGATGCATGATGCTGCCGGGAATGCCATCAGGCAGTATTCCAACATAGGGATGCTCCATAAATTCATCAGTATCCAGATGCATAAGGGCAGAAGCAAGGCAACAGGCATCGTTACCTTGATCCAAGACCTCAGCCTGAATTTTGATCCTGTCGGGGTGATACCAGTCATCGTCATCCCATTGTATCAAATAGTCACCGGTAGCCTCTTCAAGGCTTCGGTTTCTGAGTTTACCAAGTACAAAATCCGGCTCTTTCTCTAACTTTACATACTTGATCTGTTCAGAGGGGATGTCTTCTAAAATTGGGCTGTAATCTTCCTCACCATCATCAACGATGACCAATTCCTTATTATCATAATTTTGATTCTTGAAACATTGCACAGCACGTTGAGCCAGGTCCCGGCGATTGGCTGTTACCATGAGGCAGCTTACTTTCGGTGAATTATTTCGATCTTTACTCTTTTCTTCGGGCATTTAAAGTCATCAAGATTTAATGGAATAATTTGGCTGAAAATACCGTTAAATTATGAGAGGTGTAAATCCTGATTTTAAATTATTAGATACTTAGGCTATCTACAGACATTATTAAATTTATATGAAAGCAATTCTAAAATTAGTTGTTGCCACATCGTTAATATTATCATTTTCAACGGTTCTTTATTCGCAAGTCAGTAAGGATGAGGTGGATAAACCATTAAAGAAGCTACCTGATGGCAGTTGGCTCATAGAGAACTTTGAAGAAGATACTGTAGGTCAGCTCCCTGCAAGATGGTATAACAGGGATGTGATCCGCAAGGCTAATCACCCTAAAGAAGCGAAGCTTTTCCATTATACCATCGAAGAAGAAAATGGGAATAAGTATCTGCACTACGAACATACCGACGCACGCCATCTAAATTTCCCACTATTGGAAAGAGAGGGTGTTAATATTCACGAAACTCCGATCTTATCATGGAAATGGAGAGTGAATAAAATTCCGGAAGGCGGTAATGAAGACACCGATCCGAATGATGTAGCAGCAAGTATCTATGTGGCATATAACATGGGGAGAGTGGCATTATTTAAAAAAGTTCCTAAAAGCATTCGTTATACCTGGAGCAGCAGCCTTCCTGAAGGAAC
>NZ_DASSWP010000223.1:0-21265 GCF_035704785.1 Gracilimonas sp.
GTATGCAGAATCCCACCGTTACGGTAGTAATCAACCTCTACCGGGGTATCAATTCGGCAATCGGTCGCGAACTCGATCACTTCACCGCCCTCTTTTGTTGCAGTTACCTTGATCTCATCACGGGCCTGAACATTGTCATCCACGTGGATATCGAAAGTTTCTGAACCATCCAATCCTAAGCTGTCAGCACTTTCACCTTCTTTGAATTGCAGTGGAAGTACGCCCATTTGAATAAGGTTAGAACGGTGAATTCGCTCGTAAGAGGTAGCGATCACAGCTTCTACTCCGAGCAATGCCGTTCCCTTGGCAGCCCAGTCACGGGATGATCCCGTTCCGTACTGCTTACCGGCCAATGCAACTAAAGGAGTATTGCTTTCTTTATATTTGAGCGATGCATCATAGATCGTTGTGATCTCATTATCAGGGAAATACTTGGTGAATCCACCTTCCTTTCCGGGTGCAAGCTGGTTTTTGAACCGCACATTGGCAAAGGTTCCGCGAGTCATAACACGGTCGTTACCTCGACGAGAACCGTAAGAGTTGAAATCTTCTTTCTTCACTCCGTGCTCTTTCAGATAAACTCCTGCCGGGGCATCTTCTTTGATATTACCTGCGGGTGAAATATGATCGGTAGTAATAGAATCTCCAACTTTAACCAGCGCTCTCGCTCCTTTAATAGGTTTGATCGGTTCTGGTTCTTCACTCATATCCATGAAGAAAGGAGGCTCCTGAATGTAGGTTGAATCTTCACTCCAGTTGAATAAGTCTCCACCTGATACCGGAATCTCTTCCCAGGCTGGGGATTCAAAAATATCGCCATACATCTTATCGAAAAGCTCCGGGCGAATAGCGGCATCAAGATGCTCTGCAATTTCTGCCGTTGTAGGCCAGATGTCTTTCAGGTACACATCGTTACCTTCCTTGTCTTTGCCTAACGGCTCGGTAGCGAGATCAATATCCACGCTTCCGGCAAGCGCATAAGCCACAACCAAAGGAGGCGAAGCCAGGTAATTTGCTTTCACATACGGATGAATTCTTCCTTCAAAGTTTCGGTTCCCGGAAAGTACTCCTGCTGCGATCAAGTCGCCTTCTTTAATAGCTTTCTCAACAGGCTCAGGCAACGGACCGGAATTACCAATACAGGTTGTACAACCGTAACCAACCAGATTGAATCCAAGCTTGTCCATATATTCGGTCAGGCCGGCTTCATTTAAATATTCAGTTACAACACGCGAACCCGGTGCCAGAGAAGTCTTAACGTAAGCAGGAACTTTAAGTCCTTTTTCATAGGCTTTCTTGGCAACGATACCAGCACCCAACATCACGCTTGGGTTTGAAGTGTTGGTACAGGAAGTGATAGCAGCAATTACCACATCACCGTGCTTCATCTCAATTTCCTGACCGTTTTTGTAAATTCCTTTATTGGCCAGTTTTTCCTGAGCAAGGTTGAACCCCATGGTAGGATTATCACTTGTCAGAGAATTTTCGAAAGCTTTTTTCATATTGCCTAATGCAATACGATCGTGCGGAAGTTTTGGTCCTGCAAGCGAGGTTTCTACGGTACTCAGATCTAATTCCAGAGTAGAAGAAAATTCAGGATCTGGAGTATCATCGGTTCTGAATAAACCCTGTGCCTTGGTATAATTTTCTACCAGCTGCACCAGTTCTTCCGAACGTCCTGTTCTTCTCATGTATCGCAACGATTCTTTATCAATGGGGAAGAAGCCCATAGTAGCTCCATATTCCGGAGCCATGTTTGCGATAGTTGCACGGTCAGGTAAACTCATGTTGCTTAGCCCGTCGCCATAAAATTCCACGAACTTACCAACCACGCCGTGCTGACGAAGCATTTGAGTTACAGTCAGTGTTAAGTCAGTTGCGGTTACTCCTTCACGAAGTTTTCCGGTCAATTTCATTCCTGTTACTTCAGGAACGAGCATGGAAATAGGCTGACCAAGCATGGCCGCTTCCGCTTCAATTCCTCCAACACCCCATCCTAAAATTCCAAGTCCGTTGATCATGGTAGTGTGGGAATCGGTACCTACCAAAGTATCCGGATAAGCAGTAGTAGATCCGTCTTGTTCTTTACGGGTGAAAACACCACGACCTAAATACTCGAGGTTCACTTGGTGAACAATTCCACGTCCCGGAGGTACCACGCGGAAATTATCAAAAGCTTCTTTACCCCACTTCAAAAATTCGTAACGTTCATTATTTCGTTCCATCTCTTTTTCTACATTGAACATAAGCGCTGCTTCCTGCCCGAACATATCCACCTGAACAGAGTGATCAATTACCAGATCCACAGGAACTTGTGGGTTGATGTCGGTAGCTTTACCACCCATTCGCTGCATGGCGGATCTGAGTGCAGCAAGATCGACAACAGCCGGTACTCCAGTAAAATCCTGCAATACCACACGGGATGGTTTAAAAGGAATTTCCCCTTGAGGATCTTTGGCATTATAATTTGCCAGTGCTTCAATATCTTTTTCCGTAACGGCATAACCGTCAAATTCACGAAGTACCGCTTCCAACAAGATCTTTATAGAGAAGGGCAGTTTGGCAATATTATCGTATCCCAGTTCTTTCAATTTAGGCAGGCTGTGGAGAAAGGCTTTGCCTGAACCGGTTTCAAATTCAACTCTGGTTTGCTTCAGTTTGTCGCTCATAGTGTGATCAAAATTTGGATTTTCTTTTCAGGCTTGGAAGTTACAAATCTTTTTGGGCATTGTCTTTACTTAGTCTCTATTATGAGTATTAATTTACGTGATTTAGTAAGTTTCAACTTACCGCTTACCCTTTCCCTGTAAATTTTACTTTATTGGTTTACGCAGATTGGGAATCAATTTTTTATGTAATCTACTATTGATATCTACGATAAAAACTTCTATCTTATTCGACTTTCCAATAAGACAAAATAAACGAGTTTAATCGTGGACACATTAAGTTTTAAGACATACTCAGCTAAACCCAAAGACATTGAAAAGAAATGGGTGCTCTTTGACGCTGAAGATCAGCCCTTGGGCAGACTGAGTAGCGAGATCGCAAAAGTACTGAGAGGTAAAAACAAGCCTACCTTCACCCCACACATGGATACCGGTGATAACGTTATTGTTATCAATGCGGAAAAGGTGAAGCTGACCGGCAAAAAAATGACGGATAAAACCTATTTCCATCATACATTTTACCCTGGCGGAGAACGATTTACAACTGCAGAAGAGATGATGGAGAAAGATCCTACCTCATTGGTTACCACTGCAGTAAGAGGCATGCTTCCTAAAACCAAGTTGGGACGCAAGATCGCAACCAACCTGAGAGTTTACGCAGGCCCTGTACATCCGCATACCGCACAAGAACCAGAAATCATTGAGCTTTAATCCATACAGAACTAATTAAATGGCCCAAGCGAATTATATAGGACGACGAAAAACAGCTACAGCCCGTTTGTATATCAAATCGGGTAAAGGTGACATTATCGTCAACCACAAACCAATTGAAGAATATTTTCCTGTAAAAGCACGTCGTAATATCGCCTTGCATCCTATTACTGTTACTGAAACAGAAGGTAAGTACGATATTAAAATCACTGTTCGTGGTGGTGGAAGTACCGGTCAGGCCGGTGCCATCTCTCACGCCCTTGCCCGTGCTTTGGACGGAGAGAACGAAGACATGCACGATGTTCTTAAAGGACACGGTCTTCTTACCCGAGATGACAGAATGGTAGAGCGTAAAAAATACGGTCAGCCTAAAGCTCGTAAGAAATTCCAGTTCTCTAAACGATAATTTCGTTATTTGTTATTTGTTAGTGGTTATTCGGAATAAAGAAATATCTCACGAATAACCATTACACTTTTAACCAATAACCATTCAACTAAATCAAATCACACATATGTGGTGACTCGGCGTATGGTGTCCTGTGCTTAATTGACTCAGGATTTACGCCCGGGGATGACCCACATAGAGGATTAACCTAAACATATATACTTAATACAATGCCAAAAGCTGCATCTATACAAGACCTGCTAAAGTCAGGCGCACACTTCGGTCACCTTACCCGCCGATGGAATCCTAAAATGAAAGACTTCATCTTTATGGAGCGAAACGGGATTCACATCATTGACCTGAAAAAAACTCAAAAGTATCTTCAAGAAGCACTTGATGAAATTCAAAAACTTTCCCGTGCCGGTAAAACCATTCTTTTTGTAGGCACCAAGAAGCAATCTACCGATATCATTACAACAGAAGCCCTGCGCTGCGGAATGCCTTACATTACCCACCGCTGGATGGGTGGAATGCTGACCAACTTCAGTACCGTTCGCAAAAGTCTGTCCCGTATGGACGAAATTGAAAAAATGAAGACAGACGGTACGTTTGAAGAGCTCACCAAAAAAGAAGGCTTGATGCTTCAGCGTGAGCAAGACAAATTGAATGATGCCCTTGGTGGTATCAAAAACATGGGTCGCCTGCCCGGAGCTATTTTTGTTGTGGATATCATCAAGGAGCACCTTGCAGTAAATGAAGCCATCAAACTTCATATTCCTATTATCGCAATGGTTGACACCAACAGTGACCCTGATGTTCCTGATTTCATCGTTCCTTGTAATGATGACTCAGCTCGTACCATTCAATTGGTAACCACTCAGATCGCAGACGCCATCATTGAAGGTGCCGCAGAACGTGAAGCACAGCAAGAAGAAGACGTGATGGAACAAGCTGCAGCTGACGCCAAAGGTGAAAGTGATTCCAAAGATGATGTAGACATCAAGGACGCTGCAAAAGGAACTAAGCTCCGCTCTCGCCGCAAGAAAAAAGGTGATAAAAAAGAAGACAAAAAAGCTGAGAAAGCAGAAGCAAAAGCGAACGCTGACAGCAACGACGAAGAAGAATAATTACAACTATTAAATACTATTCAGAAAAATGAGTATTTCTGCTGCTGACGTAAAAAAACTAAGAGACATGACCGGTGCGGGTATGATGGATTGCAAAAAAGCCCTTGCCGAAGCAGACGGTGATTTCGACCAGGCGGTTGAATATCTCCGTAAGAAAGGACAGCAAGTTTCCGAGAAGCGTGCTGACCGTGAAGCTAATCAGGGATTGATCCTGAGCCGCATCAGTGATGATAAGAAGAAAGCCGCAATGATCGAGATCAACTGCGAAACTGATTTCGTAGCTCGAAATGAGGAATTTCAAAATGATGCAGAATCTTTTTTAAATGCCGCTTTTGATAACGACATCGACAACGCCAAAGACCTTCTTGCTATAGAAGTGGATGGACTTACCATCGAAAAGCACCTTGAAGAAATGGTAGGCAAGATCGGTGAGAAGATCGAGATCAACAATGTGGTACTAATGACCACTGACGGAACTTTGATCTCTTACATCCATCCCGGAAACCAATTGGGTGTGCTTGCAGAATTTGATGGCGACCTTACTGATGCAGAGATCGGAAAAGACGTTGCTATGCAGGTCGCTGCCATGAAGCCTCTTTCTGTAACCCGTGACGGTGTTGACTCTTCTCTTGTTGAAAAAGAGCTTGAGATCGCCAAAGATCAGTTACTGAATGAAGGAAAGCCAGAGCATATTGCCGAGCAGGCTGCCAAAGGTAAACTTCGCCGTTTTTACGAAGAGCGCGTACTTCTCGAACAAAAGTTTGTGAAGGACAACAGCGTATCCGTGAAGGATTACCTGGAGCAAAACAATGCTCCCCTGGTGAAGTCATTCCATCGGCTTCAACTTGGCGAAAACGCTTAGTAAATTTTTTTTACATTAAGGCTGTCAAAATTGACAGCCTTTTTTTTGTCTTATAATTACTAATACAGGATCACGTGAGAAATAAATACAACAGAGTCCTTCTCAAACTCAGCGGAGAAGCACTATTAGGTGAACAGGGACATGGAATAGATGCTGATATCCTCAGCGAATACGCTAAAGAAATTCAATCCATTCAGGAAGCCGGTGTTCAGGTTTCTGTTGTAATTGGCGGTGGTAATATCTTCAGGGGTGTTAAAGGAGCAACCCAGGGTATGGATCGCGTTCAGGGCGATTACATGGGAATGCTGGCCACCATGATCAACAGCATGGCTTTGCAGGATGCCCTCGAGCAAATTGGCGTGCAAACCCGTCTGATGAGCGCGATCCGGATGGAAGCCATTGCGGAGCCGTATATAAGAAGAAGGGCTGTTCGTCACCTCGAAAAAGGCCGCGTTGTTATTTTTGGAGCCGGAACAGGAAATCCCTATTTCACTACTGATACCGCCGGCTCACTTCGTGCCATTGAAATTGAAGCTGATGTAATCCTAAAAGGAACCCGTGTGGACGGCATTTATGATTCTGACCCTGAGAAGAACGGCGATGCCAAGAAATTCGATCGTATTACCGGGGATGAAGTCCTCAAACGCCGCCTGTCGGTAATGGATCTGACCGCTTTCACATTATGTCGCGAAAATGAGACCCCGATCATTGTCTTCAACATGAATAAATCGGGTAACCTGAAGAAGATAGTGGTGGATGGGGAAGATGTTGGTACTACGGTTATTTGGGAATAACCCCGGGCTTAATTTTCCTTTCTATTGAACACGGGTGAGAAGGATTTTCCCTTAGCATCAACTTTCAATAACAAATTCCAGCTTAAAGCCGTCGTTGGTATCAACCTTAATATCTTTGGCTTCCAGCTGATTTAAAAAAGTATGGATAAGATTCATTCCCAATGTGTCAGCCTTATCAAATATAGATTGATCAAACCCACTGCCATTATCTGTATAGAGGAAACTGATCTCTTCGTTTTTATCGTGATTTAAACTCAGTTTTATCTTTCCTTTACTGTAATCTTTAAAAGCATATTTATAGGAATTTGTAATCAGCTCGTTAAATAAAAGACCAAGGGCAATGATCTCATTAATTCCAAGATCATCAACCCCTATCGTAGTTTCTATTTTTATTCCTTTTTTTAGTTCATAAGTATTTGCAATGACCGTCGTTAGTTTTTTCAAATAATCCCTAATCCCAAGCCTCGAGGGGTCCTCGGAGGCTGTCAACAGATCATGGATATGGGCAATGGAACTTATTCTGAGCTGTGTATCCTGTAATATAGATTTTGCTACCTCATCCTCCACATCCAGAATGTTGATATCCATAATTCCGGCAATAATAGCCAGGTTATTTTTTATCCTGTGATTAGACTCACTTACCAATGCCTTATACTTATTTACGGTTTCTGAAACCTCCAGATCCGATTCCAACTGTTCCTTATAAAAATCTTTCCGGAGTATAAATAAATGCTTCTCTGATTGTTTTCCGTCACCTATAACCAATGAAGAATTAATTTCTAATTGCAAGGACTCACCTTTTGTACCGGTATCGCCTATGTACATCCTGTTGGGTGATTCTACTTTCAGCTGATCAAAAAATTGAAGCAGCTTATCGTTACTTTTTTCATTCGCCAAAATATCCATCAACTTTTTCCCGATTATGGACTCCATTTCTAAACCGGAAAATTCCAAAAAAGCTTTGTTACAGTAGATAATTCTGAAGTCATCATCGTGAGTACTGGTTAATAATATACCGGCATCTAACTTTACAATTGCATCATGAATGATCTCA
Source organism: Gracilimonas sp. (assembly GCF_035704785.1). Classification (GTDB taxonomy): domain Bacteria; phylum Bacteroidota; class Rhodothermia; order Balneolales; family Balneolaceae; genus Gracilimonas. The sequence goes on from NZ_DASSWP010000223.1 coordinate 7,600, forward strand.
AGCTCTTCGGCAGCATTAACTTTTGAGGCTGAACCCAAGTTAAGCTCCTTGTTCATTTTCTGGAACATCTCTTTTTCTGAAAGTCCCAAAGAATCCGAAATCTTATGAAGACTATAGATACTGGGATTTGCCAACCCTCTCTCTATTTGTGAGATATAGGTGTAATCTAACTCAGAACGTTCTGCTAGTTCTGATTGGGTTATTTTCTGCCGTTTACGTTCTTTTCTGACAACTTCACCAAAAAGCTTTTGTACTTTTTCTCTTTTGAACATTGATTAGATAACTATTTAAAAGTTAAACAATTAATGAATAACTAAAGTATAAAAGGTACTTAGACGAATACAGAGATTATCGTCCAAAGGCTATCTTCATTATTTAATTAATCGCTTTAAGTACAAAATAAGGAAACGTAAGCAACCTTTTTACTGGGTGTAATGAATTGTGATATAAATAATCTAATTATTAGGGGGAAATTTCTTACTAGAAGCCGAAGCTTCCGGGATTCTATACCCCCACCTAAGCAAATAGAAATTTATACACCAAATGAGCGGCCAATTTCACCGTGCGATTATCAATATCATATTTTGGATTTACTTCGGTGATCTCAAACAGCTTCAGGTTTTCTTTTTCTTTGGTGCACTGAATGCACTGCATCACTTCCCTTGCTGATAAACCAATGGGTGAGGAGGCACTGACTCCGGGGGCATCCGCAGTCTGTATGGAATCCACATCCAGACCAAGGAAAAAGGGTCGCTCACCAATTTCATTCAGGATGTTTCTGAAGGAATTAACTACTCCCTGTTCCATTAGATCCTGTAAGTAATGAATGTGTACTCCCATATCTTCAGTTGAGTTCAAATAAAAAGCCCCGTTACCTTCCCTTCGAATTCCAAACTCATAAAAATGATTCGGAACCAGATAAGAATCATCGATCAATTTTCGATAAGGTGTGCCGCTGGTCATTTCATCCGCGACACGCATATCCAGGTGTGCATCAATATTTATCGCAGAGATCTCGAGTTCAGTTTCCACCAATGCCCGCACGTTAGCATACGAAATGTCATTTCCACCACCCAATACGATCACTTTCTTACCATCTTCCAAAAACTTAGACACGGCCTTAGTTAACCTATTATGAACTTCATCTAAAGCATCAGGTCTTTGATTGGTATCTTGAAAATCAGTGGAATCAGTGGAATCAAATAAATCAGTGATCACGTTACCCGCATCAAATAGCTTAATCGGTGAATCCTCCCCAATCTGAAGTTTATACAACTGTTCCCGAATTCCATTTGGCGCCTTCGCCGCCCCTATCCTTCCATTATTTCTTCTTACTCCTTCATGCTGTGGACAGCCAACCAATACATGGGTAGAATCAAAATAATCCTTCTCTTCAAAACCAATCTCCTGAACCAGCCAATGATCGTGATCATCATGAGAACGCATTTCCCTGAGTTCATCCAAAACAGGATTTAAAATGTCGTTTAGTCTCTCAATTGCCATACTTTCTCTCCTTTTTTAATAACGGTATGCACGTGATTTTCTCCAAAAAAATAGGCCAGATCTTTGTAATTATCAGTATCCAAAAGTAAGATATCAGCCTGAAATCCGGAAGCAATACAGCCGAGTTTATTTTTTTCTAAAGCCTTTGCCCCGTTTTGTGTAGCGCAGCACAACGCTTCTTCCACCGACATCCCCATTTTGGTACAGGCCATGCTCATAAGCAACTGCATAGAGATGGTCATTGAGGAACCGGGATTGAAATCCGTAGCCAAAGCTACCAAAGCGCCGGCGTTAAGCAGTTTTCTAGCCGGGGAGTATGGGATGTTCAGAAAGTATGAAACCCCGGGAAGGACTGTTGCTACTGTTTCAGAGCGTGCAATTTTCTGAACATCCTCATCGCTCAACACTTCCAAATGATCCACGGAAACGGCTCCTAATTCGATGGCCATTTCCACCCCGCCAATATCATTGAATTGATTGGTGTGAAGTTTGGGTTTGAGTCCGTGTTCAATTCCTTTTTCGAGCACTTTGCGGGTTTCTTCCACAGTGAAATAGCCCTTTTCACAGAAGACATCACAATACTCTGCCAGTTCCGATATCTCAGGAATCATAGCCAGCACTTCTTCCAGATATTCCTCTTTGGTTGAATTTTTTGGGACCGCATGCGCACCTAAAAATGTAGCGGTAATTTCTATTGATTGCTCTTGCTTCAGCTCGCTGATCACTTCCAGCATTTTGCGCTCGGTTTCGAGATCCAACCCATAACCGCTTTTTATTTCCATAGTGGTGATGCCTTGCTTCAGCGCTTTTTGGAGTCGGATGCGCGACAGGTTCTTCAACTCTTCTTTGGAGGCTTTACGAGTGGCTTCAACCGTCGAGACGATCCCGCCGCCCTGATCTGCAATTTCCTCGTAACTCATACCGGAAGAACGCATGGCAAATTCATTGGCGCGATTTTCGCCAAAGACCAAATGGGAATGGGAATCCACAAATCCTGGGACGGCAGCTTTTCCCTCGGCATCCAGAATTTGCGGGTGGCCTTCAACTTTTTCCAGCACATCAGAAAGTGTCCCGACAGCTACTATAAATCCATCAGAAATATAGATCGCGACATTCTCATGCACCTTCAAACTCCGAAGTTCCGATCCCCGATATACCCCCGGTTTGGGTGTGGCAATTTGTGATATGTTTTGGATGAGAAGTTTGGACATAAGAATTCCGATGATTTTATTTTTTAACCTGTTGGGACGTATCATGATACGTCCCAACAGGTTATTATCTATTTCAAAAACGGCAATTTTAATTGATATTCTTTCGCACAATCAATGGCAATATCATAACCCGCATCTGCATGGCGCATTACACCGCTGGCGGGATCATTCCAAAGCACTCGCTCTAATCTTCGATCAGCATCTTCGGTTCCATCACAAACAATAACGAGTCCGGCATGTTGAGAGAAACCCATTCCCACTCCACCGCCGTGATGGAAGGAAACCCAGGTAGCTCCTGAAGATGTATTCAGCAACGCATTTAGTATCGGCCAATCAGAAATGGCATCCGAGCCGTCTTTCATGCCCTCGGTTTCGCGGTTGGGACTTGCAACCGATCCTGAATCCAAATGATCCCGGCCAATTACTACAGGTGCCTTCAGTTCTCTGTTCCGCACCATTTCATTGAAAGCCAATCCAAGTTTGTGGCGCTGCCCCAGACCCACCCAGCATATTCTAGAAGGTAATCCCTGAAAGTGAATTTGCTCTTTAGCCATATCCAGCCAGTTATGGAGATGGGGATCATCGGGAATAAGCTCTTTTACTTTTTGGTCGGTTTTATAGATATCCTCAGGATCTCCTGAAAGCGCCACCCAGCGAAATGGTCCAATACCTTTGCAAAACAACGGTCGAATATATTCAGGCACAAAACCCGGAATATCAAAAGCATTTTCAACGCCTTCATCAAGAGCTTCCTGCCGGATGTTATTTCCATAATCAAACACAGGAATTCCCTGCTTTTGAAAATCCAGCATGGCCCTTACCTGGAGTGCTATAGATTTTTTCGATTGTTGAATGACTTCTTTGGGATGTGTTTTTTGCTTTTCCTCCCATTCTAAAACGCTCATTCCTAGTGGCAAATAACCATTTAGTGGATCGTGGGCACTGGTTTGATCGGTTACCGCATCAGGAGTAATTTTTCGCTCCAATAATTTCGGGTAGATATCAGCAGCATTACCGTGTAAACCTACGGTAACCGGTTTTTTTTCCTGAACCGATCTTTGGATCATCTCAAGCGCTTCGTCCAGTGAAGTGGCTTTTTTATCTACATAGCCCGTTTTCAATCTCATGTCGATGCGGGATTCTCTGCATTCAACAGCCAGCATACTTGCGCCGGCCATTTTCGCTGCAAGCGGTTGAGCTCCGCCCATTCCTCCAAGTCCACCGGTAAGGATCCATTTCCCGGAAAGATCACCCCCGAAATGCTTTTTCCCCATAGATACAAAAGTCTCGTAGGTCCCCTGAACAATACCCTGACTTCCAATATAGATCCAGGAACCGGCCGTCATCTGACCATACATCATCAGGCCTTTTTTATCGAGTTCGTTAAAGTGATCCCAGTTCGCCCATTTGGGAACGAGGTTTGAGTTGGCGATCAATACACGTGGGGCATCTTTATGGGTTCTGAAAATGCCGACGGGTTTACCAGATTGAACGAGCAAGGTTTCCTCATCGCTCATGGATTTCAGCGAATCCAGGATTCTATCAAAACTTTCCCAGTTTCGGGCCGCTTTCCCGATTCCTCCATACACTACCAACTCTTCCGGTTTTTCGGCTACCTCAGGATCGAGGTTATTCTGGATCATACGGAAAGGAGCTTCCGTGAGCCAACTTTTGCAGTTTAATTTGGTTCCTGTCGGTGCCTTTATCGTTCTTCCCATCTCTATCAGCTTTAAATTCCTGTAATGTATTCTGTTGCAGGAATGTAAAAGAATTTTCGGGAAGACTCATCTCAATAATTACCCTAGAAATTGGTGTTTCAAAAACAAATAATTGATACCCAAGTCAGTAAACCAAAAATCATAAAACAACGCTATAATTTACATTACTCCGGATTTTCATACTTCCATCGGGTGCCATCATCCCAATCTTGACGGGAATTTCCATATTTGGGATAACCATTTTGATCTTTCAGCATCTTGGCTAAATGAAGCAGATTGTAGGACATAAAAGTGGTATTGCGCTGAGTAAATTCATTATCAAAACCAACGGGACCGTTTTCACTTTTATCACCATAACTTGGTCCTGGACCTGCTTCCCCGATCCATCCCGCATCGGCTTGAGGGGGAATACTGTACCCTAGATGTTGCAGCGAGTATAAAATTCCCATTGCACAATGTTTGATACCGTCTTCATTCCCGGTAACCAGACACCCGCCGGCTTTCCCATAAAAACCATACTGGCCCTTATCATTTTGTAACTCACTCATAGCATACAGACGTTCAATCAACTTTGCAGCCACTGAAGACTTCTCGCCTAGCCAAATAGGTGTACCGATGATCAGGATATTCGCCGTATTCACTTTCTTCCAAAGTTCAGGCCAATCATCTTTATCAGCACCATGTTCAGTCATATCCGGATAAACACCATAAGCCACATCATGATCAACCAACCTAATGCATTCTGCCTCCACTCCTTCCTTTTCCATGATATTCATTGACACATCCATCAATGTACGGGTATGACTTTTTTGAGGTGATCGTTTTAGCGTACAGTTTAAATAAAGTGCTTTTAAGCCCGTGAAATCTGGGCGTTGATTAGTCATGGTGGGTTAATTTCGTTTCAGTTTATGTTTTAAAAAGGCAAAGTCTGAATTTATCGTAGATACTGAATGGCAAAAAGCCCTTCTTCATCCATCCAGGTCTGAACCTTGTTGAAATAAGGACCCGTCAGTTCTCTGAATGATTCTAGTGAATATTTATGGGAATTTTCGGTATGAATGGTTTCTCCTTTCTCAAAATGAATGTGATTTCCGTCAATAAATACGGATTGTTCCTTCAGGCTAACGAGGTGCATTTCGATCCGGCTTTCCTCTTCATTGAAAACCGCCTTGTGTTCAAACTGATCAACATCGAAATCAGCTTCTAATTCCCTGTTTAAATGGATAAGTATGTTCTTGTTGAAATCAGCCGTCACTCCTTCGGAATCATCGTAAGCATCGATTAAAGTTTGGCGATCTTTGATCAGATCAAATCCTATCAATAACCCTCCTTCATCTCCCAGCAGGTCTGCGATCAAACCAATGAAATCAGCTGCTTTTTGCTTGGTGAAATTCCCAATCGTTGACCCCGGGAAATAGGCGATTTTCGTTACATCATCCGGCGTCTCAGGCAGATCAAAAGGTTGAGTGTAATCAGCCGCAACCGGTTCTATGTTCAGGTCTGGGTATTCTTTCTGCAAATTAATTGCTACTTCATCTAAAAAATCCGCCGAGATATCTACAGGCACATATGAATGAATGTCATCCAGATGATTCAGCAGTAATCGGGTTTTCAGACTGCTTCCACTGCCAAGTTCAACAAGCTGAACCCGTTCTCCCAAAGCCGCTGTGATCTCGTGGATATGTTTTTCCATGATCCCGAGTTCGGCCCGGGTTAAGTAATACTCATCAAGATCACTGATCTCCTCAAAAAGCTCCGAGCCTCTCATATCATAAAAATATTTACTCGATAGTGTTTTTTGAGGTTTTTTCAATCCCTCCAATACATCAGCCAGCATAGTTGATGAGGCTTTCTTTTCCAGAATAGCTGTATTCATAAATTCTCTCTCTGAATAGTTAAAATTATTTTGCTAATCGAATTCCCGTAAACTGCCACCGTTCATTGGCATGAAAAAAGTTTCTATAGGTCTTTCTGAAATGGGATTCAGAAGTTGCACACGAGCCGCCCCGCAGCACGTACTGATTGCACATGAATTTACCGTTATACTCTCCCAGTGCACCCGGAAGCGGTTTATAGCCGGGATAAGGAGAATAGGAACTTTGCGTCCATTGCCAAACCTCTCCAAACATTTGCTTTAAACCGTCTTTTTCAGTCTGTAGCGCAGCGGGCTGTAAATACCCGGCGTCGACAAAATTTCCTTCTATCGGTAGTGATTCTGAGGCAACTTCCCATTCCTGCTCAGTGGGCAATCGATATCCTTTCCACCTGGCATATGCATCGGCTTCAAAATAACTGACATGCGTTACTGGATCGTTGAGATCGAGCTTCTCTAAGCCCGACAAGGTAAACTGATGCCACTCTCCATCCACCTTCCGCCAGTGAAGCGGAGCCTTCCATCCTTCATCTCGGATGGTTGAAAACCCTTCATCCAGCCACCATTTGGGCTCACTGTATGTTTCTGCTTCCATGAATTCCAGGTATTCTCCATTGGTCACCAATCGGCTCGCCAGTTCAAAATCATGGATATACGTTTTATGCAGGGGAAACTCGTTGTCGTAGCCAAAACCATCTCCATTATGGCCAACTTCATGCACGCCTTCTTTAAAACCGCTCCATGAAATTTCCGGAATGGATTTCGCCTTAGGTCGCTCAGCTTCTTTATACACTGGGTTCAACGGATTTTGGGAAAACATATACTTAAGATCTGTCATCAGTAATTCCTGATGTTGCTGCTCATGATTGATCCCGATCTCAATGATCGGTCCCCATTTCTCATACTGCTCATCCGTGGCATTGTTGATCAGGTTAACGACATGCTCATTGATGCTATCACGGTATTCAAAAACTTGCTTCACGGTAGGCCGCGATATATTTCCCCTCCGAGCCCGGCAATGCGGGACTCCTGTTTGTAAATAATAGGAGTTAAACAAATAGCTGTATTGGGGATGGATGGGATCATAATCTTCCAGTTCTTTTTCCAACAAAAAAGTCTCGAAAAACCAGGTGGTATGGGCCAGGTGCCATTTAGCGGGACTCGCATTCTCAGTCACCTGAACTACATAATCTTCGATCTCAAGTGGATCGGTAATTTCTTCAGTAAAAGCTCTTACCTTTTTAAATTTTTGAATGAGTTCCGGGCGGGAAAAAGAAAATGTTGATTCTTCCTGGATTTCTGAAGCTGTATTTGCTTGTATTACTGTATTTCCCATATCCATTACATTATGATTACAAGTTTACTTTGATGTCTCATTCATTAAATTTCTTACTATAACAACTCCGTAATTTTAGCTGTCATTCCAGTTTGACGACCTAAGATATTTTCTTTACTGCTCATCTTTGATGCATAATTATCAGAAAAGGTAATAGATATTACATACCTGAGTGGAGCACAAGCTTCAAAATCATGCTGCCAAACGTCATTTAATACTTGTATTGCAGGACTGATGTTTATGATAATAATCATCGGGGCGATCGCCTTTGTGCATGATCAATTTGTCTGGAACTTCATAAACATGGGGATAATGGAGCGAGTACCCTGAAAAAAAATACTTTTATGCATCCATTAAATCCATAAACACCCGAGGAAAGGCTTGAGTGTCTTTTTCAATCATTTTTGACAGCGAAAAGTTCTCTTTATAACTCAGCAAACTCCTCAAAAGACTGATCTAAATAGGCATCAGTTCCTACAAACTTGAGTATTTGCAGATAAAGATCTTCAGGAATAAACCCCGGCTGACCAGCTATGATCTCTCCTTTTGAATCCAAAAAGATAAAGGTGGGCGTTCCGGTTATTCTCATGGCCCGGGCAAAATCCCTTTGCGTAATTTCTTCTCCCCGAAATATCAATTTCTCTTCCGACTCAATATCCAGCCACACCGAATAGAAATGTTCGTTGGTGAGATCCTGAACATTCTTTTGACTGAACACTTCTTTCTCCTGCTTTTTACAATAGGTACACCATACGGCATTCGCGTAGATCAACACTTTTTTATCTTCCTGTTCTGCTAACTCACGGGCATCTTCCATCGATTTCCAGTTAAATGGGATGCTATCTTTTGCTGAATTACCAGCATTTTGCGCAAAGCCCGTCATTGAAATACTCAATGTAAAAAGCAGGATTCCTGCACCTATCTTCGATAAAAATTGCATGCTCAGTTCTTTAATGATTGTACAGATATTGGTATTACTAACCGATGTTATGGAGACTTTATTATCAGTATTCAACTACACTTAATCATTCAGGGCTTGCTGAAGGTCTTCAATAATATCATCCGGATGTTCAAGCCCTACACTTAATCGGATCAGGTTATCCGGTGTCGGAGATTCATCTCCTTCCGACGATTTCCGGTGCTCCCAGATACTTTCGATTCCGCCAAGACTGGTGGCTGCTTTTATCATCTTTGATCTCGAAACAATTTTAATGGCTTCTTTCGATCCACCCTCAATGAGGAATGAGATCATTCCGCCAAAATCATCCATTTGGGCTTTTGCAATTTCGTGCCCGTGATGAGACTTCAATCCCGGGTAGTATATGACCTGAACTTTAGGATGCTTACTTAAAAAACCGGCTACTTTTCGGGCATTTTCATTATGTGCCCGCATTCTGTACGGAAAAGACCGGATGCTTCTGCTCAGCAACCAGCAGTCTCTAGGTGAGGGAACGGCTCCTTGCACTCGTTGTATAAGCCGGACCCTTTCGAATAACTTCTCATTACCTTTTGTGATAACAGCTCCGCCTAAAATATCACTGTGTCCGCCCAGATACTTAGTAGTGGAATGAACCGAGACATCGGCTCCCAATTCCAGTGGACGCATGTTATACGGGGTTGGCCATGTATTATCTACAGCCACAAGGGCTCCCCTTTCTTTAGCCAACTTGCTTACGGCTTTCACATCAGTGATCAATAGCCGCGGATTGGAAGGGGTTTCCAGCCAAAGAAATTTCGTATTTTCTTTTAGGGATGATTCTACCAGATCAAGATCGGTCATATCAATGAAATCCACTTCCAGGTTCCATTTTTCGGCAAACTCCCACATCAGTTTTCGGGTACCGAAGTACACATCGTTCGCTACCAGCACATGGGCACCCGATTCAATGGCCTGAAATACAGAAGAAATAGCAGCCATTCCTGATGAAAATACGGCACAGGAATCGCCTTCTTCCAACTCCATGATCACATTCTCAAGCTGATCTCGGTTTGGGTTGGAAAGCCGAATGTATTTATCATCACCTTCCTGATACCCCCCGTTTCGATGTTCATAAATGGTAGATACTTCAATACCGGGGACAATAGTGTCATTTTCTAAAGAGCGGGTTTTCATGCTCCCGTGTATGGCGATCGTTTCTATCTTCTTTTTCTTCATGGCTTGGCTTAATTAATTTGATCCAAAATAAGCAATTTATGGTCTATCCTTTGTATTTGTTATGAAAAGAGACTCATTTTACTCTGATCTCCCGAATCCTTTCCAATACCGGAGGGTGAGAATAATTCAGCCACACATAAAACCAATGAGGCGTTAAGTTGGAAAGATTATCTTTTGAAAGTTTCTTGAGGGTTGAGACCATATCCTCCGGCTTTCCTGTAGTTTCTGCTGCGAAGGCATCCGCTTCAAATTCATGTTTACGAGAGAGAATCTGCATAAATACGGACAGAATCATATCAATGGGGGCATACAGCATTCCAAAGAAAATCAGCCCAGCATACACCGACATCTGTTCCATATAAAATGCCTCAAAAAGCCCTTCCGCATTCAGGAAAATAGAGAGCAAGAAGAACATCACACCTGTTTGCAAAATGCTCGTCACCATGCCTTTGATGATATGCTTTTTCTTGTAGTGACCAATTTCATGAGCCAACACCGCAACCAGTTCATCGTTGGTGTGATTTTCGATCAATGTATCGTACAAGGCCACTCGTTTATTCTTCCCGAACCCCGTAAAAAACGCATTCGATTTACTGGAACGTTTAGAGCCGTCGATCACAAATAATCCCTGAAGTGGAAAATCCACTTTTTCGGTATAATCCTCGATGGCGGTTCTCAGCTTTCCTTCTTCCAGTGGTGTGAATTTATTGAACAATGGCATGATCCAGGTTGGAGCCACATACTGCATGATCAGCGTAAAAGCCGTCAATGCGCCCCAGGCATACAGCCAGGCCAGATCACCAGCATACATGAAAAACCACAAGATACCGGCAAGCAGAGGCGTTCCAATTAGGAGGCTTAGCCCTAATCCTTTTACCAGATCAAGTACAAAAGTCTTGGCCGTAGTTTTATTGAAACCGAATCGTTCTTCGATCACAAAGGTTGAATAGATGCTGAATGGAAGGTTGATGATTGTCTTCGCAATGATCAAAATTCCAATATAGAATAAACCGGTGACCAACTCACTAAAACCCCATGCTCGTACGATTTCATCCAGCCAGTTAAATCCGCCGGAAAACCAGAAACCCAGTACTATTGTCAGATCAAAGCCCCCGGTCAGAAACCCAAATTTGGTACGCACTTTGGTGTACTCTTGTGATTTGGCGTAGGTGTCTTCATCGTACACGCCTTCAAATTCATCAGGAAGTTCCTTGGAAAGGGATTTTAGGTTCAGATAATTAGAGGTGAGATCGAGTATAAAATCAATGGCAATGGTTGCCAGGATGATGATGGCGTAGATATTCATGCGTCTATTTTGTGAATGGCTTATTTTACTTTCAAAGGTACAAATATTGGAATCAAATTGGGGCACCCCAACCGTCATATTCGCCTCCCTGCTCTTCGGCTATTTTTCCAAACCAAAGACTTGCTTCATAGATTCTCTCTGCACTCACCTGCATTTTCTTATTTGCAGTTAATGACCACTTCTCATTTGGATCGAAGTAATAAACATTTGTCTCGAATCCAAGATTTATCAGTTTCACTTCAACCTGAGTTGCAGCATGTTCGCTTGGAAAATAAAAGAAAAAATCGACTACTCGTTCTTTATCAATATCTCCCCCAAACAGGACTATATTTTCTACTACCTTTTCATCAATTTCCTTCGGTCTACACATAGACTGATCATTCTGTTTCTCTCTATAAAATAAAATCTATAAAATTGAGCAAGTATTTTCTTTTGGACCGCCAAAAGAAACAAAAACTCCCGACTACGAAAAATGAGCTAAAGCTGACTTCACTCCACTAAAATAAATCAATGCTCCATCACCGGGCTTGCTCGAAAGTTAAGTACCATGCGGTGTGATTTATTTTTTAACGTTCCATTCCGTTATCTTCTTAACGCTCTTTTTTCTAAGGCCGAATAAACACTCTACCATTTTAGCGATTATCCACACGATCGGTCATCCGCGTTCCACACCTTATTGACTGCATAAACAAAACAAATTAGTTTAATGTTAAACTATTGAATGATATGCCGTATATTTAGGTTAAATAACTAAAGCAAATAAATCCGAAGATCATGAAACATCATAAAGGAATACATCACATCACGGTTTTAGCTGGTGATGCCCAACGAAATGCAGAATTCTATACCGAGAAATTAGGAATGCGGCTGGTCAAGAAGTCGGTCAATCAGGATGACCCCGGTACGTACCATCTGTTTTATGGGAATCAAGCGGCTGAACCGGGTTCTAGTCTGACTTTCTTCCCATGGCCGAATGCCCAGAAGGGTGAAGCCGGTGTTGGAGAAGTGGTAAATGTGGGTCTTCAGGTTCCGGAAGGTTCCGAAGATTACTGGGAGATCCGCCTTAGCGAGAATGATATCAGCTATGAGGTTGTGGATGTATTTGGACGGAAAGCCCTGCGGTTCGAAGATCCTGACGGACTGGAATTGGACATTGTTTTTGAAGGTAATGCCAAGCCTAAAGTTGAGGACGTGAATTATATCGTTCCTTCTGAGCATACCATCCAGGGATTTTGGGGAGCAAGAATGCTTCTCACCGAAAAAGAAAATACCGAAATGCTTCTCGGTGATCTTTTTGGATTTAAAGAAGCAGGATCTAAAGGAACCAAGACACTTTATGAAACCGATGCGCCGGTGGGCCGATATGTGATCATTGAAAAAGCCGACCAGCCGAAGTATGGTAAAAACGGACGCGGTATCGTTCACCACATTGCATATCGTGCCGAGAATAAAGAAGAGCTGGATCAGCTTCGGCAGAAAGTCGGTAAGAAAGGATTAGATCCAACCCAAATTATTGACCGCCATTGGTTCAATTCAGTGTATTACAGAATACCGGCAGGTGTGCTTTTTGAAATGGCTTCCGATGATCCCGGTTACACGGTGGATGAAGAATTCGAACACCTTGGTGAGAAATTGATCCTTCCGCCATGGCTGGAATCCAAACGAGATCGAATAGAGCAGATGCTTCCTGAAATTAAGGTGGCAACGAAAGCCTGACTAGTACGGGTGCATTGCAATGCACCCGTACTGATATTCCCTTTTAACCAACAAGAATATTTCCATGAGCTTATTCCGAGTAACAGCAGACACCAATTTCAATGGCCCACATCAACCCACACAAATAGCAGAAGGTGGTGTACCTCCATCAGAGGCTGATGCAGCTATGATCATGATCCACGGACGGGGTGCTACGGCGCCCAGCATCATTCAGCTTGCCAATGAATTTGAGACTGACAAGAAGCTCACCTTAAGAGCTCCACAGGCGAGTGGCAACACATGGTATCCATATTCATTCATGGCTCCTTCTGAGCAAAATCAGCCCGGACTTTCATCTGGATTGCAAAAGATCTATGACATTGTTCAAGATCTGAAAAACGAAGGATTCTCAGAAGAAAACATTTACTTTCTCGGATTTTCACAGGGCGCTTGTTTAGCCTCTGAGTTTGTGGCCCGACATCCTGCAAAATATGGTGGCTTGATTGCTTTAAGCGGTGGAATGATCGGTGTAGGAGACGCCGTTAATCCTGACGATTATGAAGGTGATTTGCAAGAGACTCCAATTTTTATGGGTTGTAGTGATGTTGATCCACACATTCCAAAAGAGCGAGTAAACGAATCTGAAAAAGTATTTACCGGACTAAATGCGAGTGTAACAAAAAAATTATACCCGGGCATGGGCCATCATGTGAACGAAGACGAGATTAAGCATATTCAGGAAATGCTTAATTCTTAATGTTAAATGTTGATTGAATATCTATTCAATCAACATTCTGTATTTACCTATTATCAATACCAATACGATTTCGAATTCTATCTTTTAGAGCCTCTTCCAGTTCTTTCTTTTT
>NZ_DASSWP010000241.1:0-4861 GCF_035704785.1 Gracilimonas sp.
GTTGATATTGACTACCACTCAAGGAAAAAAATGAAATTTGAGTTCCCGTTTTTTTAAAAAAATATTGGTTTAACGCTGATTAAGGCTGTTTTTAGGCAAGATGAGGAGTGTTTTACTAAGCTTTTTTCAAGAGTGTAACAGGATGGGAGAAAAGGGCTTGCGAAACAAAATATCTACTGTGTAGCTTTACTGATCCGGTTAAGTAAAGCCAAATAAAAAGAAGGGAATTTTTTTTCAAATGAGTCTAATTTTTCAATAAAAACGGTCGTATATCCTTCAAGATCTGCCTGACGAAATCGATCATAAAGCTCTTTTGAGAGCAAGGCTAAATCGCCGTTATATGAGATGATATTTTTTGATTCCTGAAATGAATTTTGAACCAGATACAAAGTGTTCTTTTCAATGGAGGAAATCTCTCCATATCTGATAGAAGCCTTAGGCTTATAATGGGAATATTTCTGACCCGGACTCTTTGGGGTATTATTCTCCGCTTTCGAAGTACTGGTCTGAACAGAGATATTTAAAATAGCTTCGATCTCTTCTTTGCCGATCTTTCCGGGGCGGAGAATAGTAGGAATTTCTGAAGTCAGGTCAAGCACGGTAGATTCAAGGCCAACCTGAGTTGCGCCGCCGTCTATTACCGGGAAATTCGATCCAAGATCCTTTAAAACATGTTCTGCCTTGGTAGGGCTGGGGCGACCCGATTTATTGGCACTTGGTGCTACAAGAGGTCCGGTTTTGGATATAAAAGCCAAAGCGAGTTCATCATCAGGCATCCTTACTGCTACAGTATCTAACCCCGCAGTAATAATATCCAATACTTCAGGCTTCTTTTTTAAGACCATGGTAAGTGGACCCGGCCAAAACGAAGCCATCAGTTTTTTGGCGGAATCAGGAATATCGGCAGCAAAGTCTTCCAGCTGTTCAGTATCAGAAATATGAACGATCAGCGGATTGTCTGCCGGCCTTCCTTTGAGCCTGAATATTTTTTTTATGGCTGAGGGATTCCAGGCATCAGCACCTAATCCATATACGGTTTCAGTAGGGAATGCAACGACTTCACCTGACTTTATTAACTCTATATATCTTCTTAGATCACGCATGAATTTCACTCAATACCAATCCTTTTAGGAATTTAAGTGCAGCTTCTTTGTCAGGAATTTCCTCAATAACAAAACGAACGGTATCTTTCTTCTGAATCACCTGAAATTTGTTTTTCTTATCAGCTTCGATCTTTTCAAGGATTTCCTGAAATTTACCGGAGTCATAAAATCTTTTACCCATGTCAGATTCCTGCTTAGGGCACACCAGCCACATGCGGTCGGATCTGATAGTGACTTTTGTAAAGAAATTCCGAGAGGCATATAATTTGATCTTGCTTGCCAGGATCAGATACTCTGCTTCCTTGGGTACCGGGCCAAATCGATCTTCGATCTCATCTTTCCAGTCATCGATATCTTCCGGTTTAGAAGCCCTTGAAAGTTTACGATACAGATTGAGCCGTTCAACGCTGTCAGAAACATAATTCTGAGGTAAAAGCGCCGTCTCATCGAATTCAATAATGGTCTCGGGATGGTCGACCTCAACTTCCACGTCTTTGAAAAGCTCACTGAATTCCGATTGTTTAAGCTCATTTACAGCGTCGTTGAGGATCTTGGTATAAAGATCAAAACCAATGTCATTGATGAAGCCGCTTTGTTCGGCTCCAAGAATGTCACCGGCACCTCGAATATCAAGGTCACGCATGGCAATATTAAAACCTGACCCCAGGTCTGAAAATTCTTCGAGTGCTAACAAACGTTTACGTGCCTCTGAGCTCAGGGTTTTAATGGGGTTTGTTATCAGATAACAAAAAGCTTTTCGGTTTGACCGACCTACCCGTCCGCGTAACTGATGCAATTCAGCAAGTCCGAAATGATTGGCATGATTGATGATAATGGTATTGGCATTTGCAATATCGATGCCATTTTCCACAATATTGGTAGAAACAAGAACGTCAAACTTATGCTGGTAGAAATCCCCGATTATTTTTTCGAGCTGAGAACCCGTCATCTGTCCGTGCCCGAAGCGAACCCGAATATCAGGTACAAGCCTGCGGACCATTTCTGCGATCTCTTCAATATTTTTCACCCTGTTATGTATGAAGAAAACCTGTCCCCCCCGGGATATTTCCTGTAGAATGGCATCCCGGATTAATTCTTCATCAAAGCTGTGAATTTCTGTATAAACCGGCTGACGGTTGGGAGGAGGGGTATTGATAATGCTAAGGTCACGGGCTCCCATTAACGAAAATTGAAGCGTTCTGGGAATCGGAGTAGCTGTTAACGTCATTACATCCACAGAGGCGCGAAAGTTTTTAAGTTTTTCTTTGGCTGAAACGCCGAATCGCTGTTCCTCATCTACGATCACGAGCCCTAGGTCTTTAAACTTAACATCCTTGGAAAGCAGCCGATGCGTTCCGATAACTATGTCAACCTCACCGTCTGCAAGTTTTTCAATGACCGCTTTTTGTTCCTTTGCAGTCCTGAACCTGGACAACGCCTCCACTCTTACCGGAAACTTTTCCGTTCGGCTGATAAAAGTTTTGGCATGCTGCTCGGCTAAGATCGTAGTCGGGACCAAGACAGCAACTTGCTTATGATCGAGCACCGCCTTGAATGCGGCTCTCACTGCCACTTCCGTTTTGCCAAAGCCAACATCGCCGCAAACCAAACGATCCATGGGATGCTCACTTTCCATGTCAGCTTTTACAGCCTGAATGGCATCATTCTGATCGGGAGTCTCTTCAAATTCAAAATTAGCTTCCATTTCTGTTTGCCACTCATTGTCAGGGGAGAAACTGTAGGCTGTTTGAGCTTTCCGTTTGGCGTATAACAAGATCAGTTCCCTTGCTATGTCTTTTACCTTTTTCTTGGTCTGCTCTTTTTTGCGCGCCCATGCACCGGATCCAAGTTTAGTGATTCTTGGAGCAGAGCCTTCCTTCCCGGAATATTTCTGAAGCTTATGAAGGCTGGTAACATTCACATACAGTGTTGAGTCGTCTTTATATTGAAGGACAACAACTTCCTGTTCTATGTTCTTAACGTTGATCTTTTTGAAGCCCATGAACTTCCCGATTCCGTAATCAACGTGAACCACATAATCTCCCTGGTTCAGATCTTTCAATTCTTTGAAAGAAATGCCGCCATGGAATTTTCTTCTTTTGGTTTTTGGGCGGTGGTACCGATTAAAGATCTGGTGGTCGGTATAAACAGCTAATTTAGCGGGCTCATATACGAAACCTTCATGCAATGATTCCACCACAAGGAGGTAGTTGAACATATCGCTCGATTCACCCAATAATTCCTCAAAGCGATCTCGCTGGCCATCATTGTCGCATAATATCAAGGTAGTAAGTCCGGCTTCAGAATTTTTGGAGATCTGTTCCCTTAGCAGCTTGAAATTGCCGTGAAAGTCCGGTTGTGGCTTGGTGACCAGCGTAAGGGTGTTATCAGCTTTCTCCGATGCTCCTACATTGGCGACGAACAGCTGATGGGTAAACATGGCAAGCTCTTTTTCAAAAACCTCTTCAGATAAAAACAGTTCTTCCGGAAGGCTTAACTCTTTATTATTGTCGTGTTCATCAAAAGCTTTTTCTGCTTTTTCAAACTGTTCGCCGATCTTTGAAAGTACTACTTCGCGACTGGAAGTTACCATCAAAGTGTTTTCATCAAAATAGGACAGGAAGCTGGATTTCTCTTTTTCAGGGAGGTTGGTGAGATCGGGTATGATCCGGGCTTCGTTGAGGAATGAAACCGAGCGCTGGGAATCTGCATCAAATTCACGAATGGTATCCAGTTCATCTCCGAAAAATTCAAACCGAAGGGGATATTCACCGGAATAGGGATACACGTCCAAAATACCACCGCGAACTGCAAACTCCCCGGGTTCATCCACGAACCTGACAGGATTATAGCCTTGTTCAGCCAGTTCTTCCTTAAACTTATCAAGATCTATTTCATCACCCTTTTTTAATACCAGGCTTACTTCATCTAATGCAGAAGGAGGAGCAATTTTCTCACCGATAGCCTCTACAGAAGTGACTACGATCTTTTTTTTATTATCTGAAATATCTTGCAGTGCTTCGGATCTTTGAACCAATAAGCCAGTGTCCTTGAGCTGCTGCTGATCGTAAGGTTTATTATTCGAGGAGGGGAAAAGTATGATCTTTTTGTCAGGGGATATGATATCAAGATCGGCTTTAAGAAAACGGGCACCCTCGTCAGTTTCAGAAATCACAAGCAGATCTTCTTTCTTTGAAGAAAGAGCGTCCAATAAAAAGCTATTAAGGGCTCCGATACTTTTCTTCAGATTGAGTGATTCTTTTTCTGTGATCTTATCATAGACCTCATTGAAAACTTTACTTTTCTGAAGTTGTTCTTTAATAAAAGAAATGCTCATAAAAACTTTTTAAATAGGTAGAAAATAATAACTAAGAAGCGGTGGATTTATTTTTAAGCACCGTGTCCAGTTTTACTGATAAATATTAAAGAGGAAATATTAAAAAATGGGTTAAAAGCTTTCTATTCCGCTTAGGATCGTTTTTTTCATTAAGAAGCTTAGAAAAAGCAAACCCAAGGACCATCCAAGATAAACAGAATAAAGATCTTTATAGTCGGTGTATATAAGTTCTTGAACCTCTGTTTTCTCGAGCTCATCAATTTCATCATAGATGTTTTCAAGCTGTTCGGTATCTGTTGCTCTAAAGTATCTTCCGCCGGTTAATTCTGCTACACTGGTTAACATTTCCTCATCAATATCGACTTGAATATTTTGATATCGCCTCCCAAATATAGGGTCCTGAATAGGATAGGGGGCAGTC
>NZ_DASSWP010000042.1:0-2841 GCF_035704785.1 Gracilimonas sp.
GGCGGATTCCCATCCTGTTACTTTCACTTGAAAGGCTGAAATCTGCTGCTAGAAATTCGGCTTGCTGCGCTTCATCAAGCCAGTTCCATTCCGGTCCCTTTATGATGTGAATAGTCTGACGGATAGCATAATGAGGAATCAGTTCTTTAGGAATAGTTCTGATCTCCACTGATTTTTTTGAAGAATTCCAGGTCAACCGATCTCCTTTTCTAAGTGCGCGCCCTTCAAATCCTCCAAACTTTGCGATCAGGCATGTTGAATAGCTCCCCATGACCTTTGCAATACTCCACTCACCTGCTATGGCCAGGTACACCCGACAGCCCGATCTTACCTTACCAATATTTAGCAGATCATCTTTGTAAACCTTGATGGTTTTATTGGAGGGTGCCGGTTTTTCATTGATCAAAACTTCAGCATGCCCGCCGGAAATTCCGATCTTGGCATCAGAATGAAATTTAAATGTCCCACCTTTCAGGGTGAGTTCTAAAACCGGAGCTACGCTTTTATTACCGACCAGCCAATTTGCTAACTGATAGGCATGTACATCCATCACACCTGAAACAGGAACTCCATATTTTCGGTATCCGACCCTTCCGGCATCCTGAACGGTTGTTTGAAGACCACCATCTAACACTTCAAGGGATCCTTTCATCAGTTCCCCCGGTTTTCTTTCAGTTTCCTAAATTCGGCTTCTGATATCTCATAAAATTCAACAATATCTCCCGGTTCTATCTGACTTGGAGGTTCTTTATTGGCATCAAAAAAGGAATCCGGTGTTCGGCCTATGATCTGCCATCCACCCGGACTTTCCTGCGAATAAACTCCGGTTTGTTCTCCGGCAATCCCCACCGAACCCTCTGGAATTTTAGTTCTCGGGTTTGCTTTTCTTGGGCAGGAAATTTTTTTATCTAATCCGTCGAGATAAATAAATCCCGGAATAAATCCCATCATCGCTGTCACATATTTCGAGGTACTGTGTTTTTTAATGATCTCCTGTCTGCTAAGTCCGGTATGTTCTTCCACTTGTTGCCAATCCAATCCCAGTTCATAGCAAACCGGTACCCGGTGTTTTTGGGGTGATATTTTTTCTGAAGACAATCCATTCAAAGCCGGTTGCAACTTTTCAGCTTCCGAGTCAGGTTCTTCCAGAAGCCGGTCAAAGATAAGTGCAATTGAATCATAGGTAGAAATAATGTCCGTTAAACCCTTTAGATCAGCTTTTTCTAACAGTCTTGCACTTTCATGGATCAGCGACAGGTCAGCGTTTTCACCCTCCGGCTTTATGACAAGTACTTGCTCTCCTAATAGCGAGACCTGCCAGTCGATTCCATTAATCTGCAGTGATCCTGACATCGTGTTTGATCAAAAAATCGTGAATTTCTTTTGCTAATTCTTCTGCGCCTTCCGTATCGCTGTGCAGGCAAATTGTTTCGGCTTCTATCGGTAGATCAAGCCCGTCGTGGGTATAGACTATGCCATCCAAAAAGCCGGCCAGCTGCTGAAGTACTTCCTCATTTTTCTTTAATACAGCTCCTTCCAGCTTACGAGAGCGAAGACTCAGGTCATCTTCATACCTGCGATCGGCAAATATCTCACTTCGAACATTCAATCCGGCATCTTCGGCAACTTCCCGCAATACTGATTTAGCGGGTGCATAGATCATCATACCTTCCTGAATCTGAACAATTGCTTTAACTACGCCGACTGCCGTCTGCTCATCTTTCGCCGCAAAATTGTACAAGGCTCCGTGTGGTTTAACATGATGAAGCTCACTTCCAAATGATTCTACCATCCCTTTAAGCGCCGAGACCTGATATAATACACAAGCCACCAGTTCTTCCTGGGTCAGGTTCATAATGCGCCGGCCAAATCCTTGCAGATCAGGATACGAGGGATGGGCTCCAATGGCCACATCATGTTCCAACGCCAGCTTTATGGTATTAGAAATGGCAACCGGATCGCCGGAATGAAACCCACAGGCTATATTACAGCTGGTGATATAGGGCATGATCTTAGAATCACGAACATCATCATACATTCCATAAAATTCGCCGAGATCACAATTCAAATCTATTTTTGAAAGCATAATTACAGAAAGTTAAAAACCGAATTCAGACTTCTGAACCCAATTAAAAGGGCCACCAAAATTACGATGATACCCAGTACATTTTGCCGGGTTGAATTCCGGTTGGTTCCCAGAAGCATTGGTTTATTCATGATGAATAATAAGAAAACAGCAATCACCGGCAGTGTAATTCCATTTGCAACCTGAGCAAATTCTATGAGTTTTACCGGATCAATACTTGTCGCTGAAAAGAATATTCCGGCTCCAAGAACCAGCATCCATATTACCCGAAACTTGGCACCTTTGAGATCATCTTTCCATCCCAATAATCCTTTTGCTGCATAAGCCGCTGCCAAAGGAGCCGTTACAGCTGAAGTAATTCCTGCTGCAAACAATCCAATTCCCATAAAAGTCTTGGCCCAGCTTCCCAATAAAGGTTCCAGTTGTCTAGCCATGTCAGCTGCACTTTGCACCTCGCCCAGGCTTCCATCTGCTGCAGCTGCACTTGTAATTATTATGCAGATCGAAATGATGCCACCCAAAATAATGCCTACTGCATTTTCGATCCTCATATCAGAAAGCTGAGAAAAATGGGAATACCGTTCCTGAACGGTTGAGGCATGCAAAAACAGGTTATAGGGAACTACCGTAGTTCCAATAAGTGCGATCACGGTTAATAATTCCTCCGGAGATGCTGTTGGAATAAACAGTCCTTTTAAGATCGCGATAAGATCAGGTTGAATCACAATGGCCGTGGTCACAAAAACAATACTCAT
>NZ_DASSWP010000079.1:0-31882 GCF_035704785.1 Gracilimonas sp.
CGGTATCATGGATCATACAGTAAGGCCCAATTTTAACATTGTTGCCAATCCGGATTTTATTTTGTGCACAAATGGTAGTGCCAAAATTCACAAACACATCATCCCCGATATCGAGGGTTCCGCCCGGGTAGGAAACGAGGTCACAGGGTACGCTTCTTGAACAGATATTAACATTATCCCCTATATACATTTCACCCAAATTTACTAAATAGGGCTTTTTTTCCACCCTGGGATGCTTTCCAAAGCGGTTGGTTTTCCGTAGGTATAGACGAGATAAAAGCATCCTGAAGAAAAATGAGATCCCTTTTTTGATCAGATATCCAAGTGGATAATCTTTGTCTCTACTTAAGCTTTTACCAATACGGCTAAACAGCCAGTTATTACTGCCCTTTAGCTTTTTAGAAAGCTTGGTTGCAAATGTTATTTTTGACTCTATGGAATGATCAGACATCTCCTGCTCCAGTTTAATCTTACCGGATCTATATTTTTTTAAATATTGATTCGGGTTAGTGTTGTTCAATAATTCTTCTTTTTATTTTTGATCCGCTTACTTCTACATATTCAAAAGGTGTTAGCATCCGTAAACCAAAACTAAGTGCTCCCATGCCATTCTTAATTGTAACCCTGTGAATGTTATATAGAGAATCTCCAAAGCGTAGTGGACCATTATAAACGGTACATCCAAAAGTGAATCTAGCTTCTCTCACCGCGTTTTGTACTTTCTCATTTTCCAGCCCATATGGGTAGCAAAAGCTATACACTTTACTGTTCAATACAGATTCAAGGTTCTTTTTCGATTTGAAAATCTCTTCATGAAGTTTTTCATCATCCAATTCAGTTAATTTACGGTGTGTACAAGAGTGCGCCCCGATTTCAAATCCTTCACTGTGGAGTTCTTGCAACTCACGGTCGTTCATTAGTGGTGCTCGGGGAATAACTTTGGAATCGTCCCATATATTTTCTGTAATACTTCGGTCTCCGAGTGCGAAAATCACAGCCCTCATCCCAAACTCTTTGAGTACAGGATAACCAAGTTCGTAAAAGTCTTTATAGCCATCATCAAAAGTGATGATCACCGGTTTTTTTGGCAACTCGATCTCCTGAAGCAAGTGCAGTCTCAGATCATTAAATGTGATAGGTGTATAATTGAAACTTTCTAAAACCTTGAGATGATCAATAAAGTCTTTTTGAGTTACCGTAGTCCAATGAAAGTTTGATTTTGCTTCCACTGAATCAATTAACCGGTGGTACATAAGAACTTTGATATCCTGAAGGCGTTTGTCTGCTTGTCCCGAAATATTATCCATTATTTTAATGGTCTCTTTATTTACCTGATCTTTGATAGTTAAATTTTCCATAACGTATTGTTTATTATTTTTATAATTCTGAAATATGCCATACCCCTAAAATGACATTTGAATTCAATGGTTTATCGAATTTGGTGCGATCTTTCTCTTAAGTATAAATTCGATGTTCTTGATAATTGGCAATGGGTCATTGACCAGATTTCCCCCTGTCACAAAATCCCCCTTATAGGTACTTGCCCAATCCCGAAATGTTAGTTGTCCTGCCCTTTTGTACTGAAGGAATGCTTTGATATCTTTTCCCAGATCCATAAAGGCAACATTTTTTTTATAACTAACAGGGGTCTCAGGTGAGGTATAATTAATATCTGATCCAGTAAGGTCTTTATAGTATAGAGCAGCTAAGTTCATTCCTGCAGCCGCTCCTAAATAATTCCAAAAGCTGTTAC
Source organism: Gracilimonas sp. (assembly GCF_035704785.1). GTDB lineage: Bacteria > Bacteroidota > Rhodothermia > Balneolales > Balneolaceae > Gracilimonas. The sequence continues at coordinate 1,754 of NZ_DASSWP010000079.1, forward strand.
GTACATGTATCTCCATGATCTTAGGTTCACCGGTTACGGAATGTTTCTTGAACTGGACGTTTACCAATCCTTTGAAGTTTAGTTTTTTAACCATATTGATCGTTTGCTTTACGATCTCTTCTTCATGTACAGTTACAACATAGCAACCGGTACCTGCACCAATAGGATATATTCTTCTCTTTTGGGCAATATAAATTCCTTTTAATTCTCCGTCTTTGTTCACATACATGTTCAGGGAATATAAATGGTCATCATCACCAGGAATGAATTCCTGAATAATTGCTCTTGGGGATACCCTTTTTAATTTGGCATATAGTTCATCCAGCTCTTTTAGGTTATTCAAGGTATAGGCTTTTTTGTATTCACCTACAATTTCCAAAAAACTAGAATCCCACCAATCTTGTTTGAAGGCCGGTTTTATGATGCAGGGAAATGGAATATCATTTTTGATCTCTTCATATTCTTTTTCTGTTGAAAAGAAGAAAGATACAGGTGAAGGGAGTCCATACTCTCTAGAAAGGTTGCAGAATTTTCTTTTATCCAATACACCCTCAACCATTTTTTTCTCAGGCATCAAAAAATGGAAGTATGGTTCCAGCCGTTCTCTGTGTTCCGAAAAAAGTAAAATGGCGCGGTCGTCGTCACTTATAAATACTGCTTTTTGATCTATGCTTTTACCATACTCGCATAATTCATCAATGAATTTTTCTGAGGTATATGTACTGAAAGGAACTCGTCTACTTACATATTTTGAATAGAGTGCGGGGTTGTCATTAAAAAAACTTCCGGAATGAACCGGAATACCGGCTTTTCCCAGGCATTGAACAACACCTATTTCACTACAAGCGAGGACGGGGGGTAAATTATTTTTTGTATTCATGGTTATCACCGGTTGACGTTTAGATTTTAATCAGTCTCAAATTTTTGTTTAATAAATCTTGATCTCGTGATCATATATTTGAACATCATTTTTACATTTCCATGCAATTTCTTTTGGACCATTAACAGGTTCCTTTCCTTGTTTAATAGGAAATATGAATAAGAGAGAATGTTTATGAATGATGCTTTTATTTTGTAAAGAATGCTTTTCTGGATGCGGAAAGGAACCGTCCATTTCCAATTTTTAAATGATGTGGAAGTCAGGTCAAATTTGTACTCTTCATCGCCTCTAAGCAGTTCTACAGTTTTATCCCCTTGTTCTGTGCCATCTTTGATCATCAAAGTAAGCAGTCCAATCGCCGGGCGATATTTTGCTGAAGGAGCGTCATATTTAAATCCGGACATGTAGTCGAAATATTTTTTACCAAACTTGAGCGCTATGCGAGTGGCACAGTACCCGTCTTTATCTTTAGCTATTTTGAACCAAATACGATCTTTCTTGTGTGCTTTTTTAAGGAACTCCAGCAAGAATTTTTCAAATCTTTCATCAAAGAAAGCTCCGGGATAACCGGCACTGTTCCATCTTTCCTGATGCATATCACGGAGAATACCAAAGTTCTTTATCAGCTCTTTCTCATTATCTACATCCTGCACTACAAAGCCTTCTTCTTTTCCAATTGCTTTTAGAGACTGCCGTAGCCTTCTCCGTGTATTGGAACTAACTTCATACAGGTAATCATCAAAGGTATTTTTGAATGGAATACTGGGACAGATATCAGATTCATTTAGAAAGAATGAGGTTTTATTCTTTCTAAACATGGGAATGAGTTTTCTTTTTACAAAACTACGGTCATTGATGTGAATACATTCCAAATAATCGTAAGAGTTGGTATAAGTTTGATCATTAAAAACTGAAAAAAGCAGCTGTGCGGTTACGTCTTCAAATTCGGGATCACAAATAATATCCAGAAAATCACTACGGCCATAATTATCGCGAAAGCCTAAAGTTTCATTATGTGAAGTTCCATCCCCCATAAGTTTAAGCCGGCGCTGCAATGTGATACCCATTAGTGAAGATGTCCCTACATAAAAAGGAGCAACACAAATAAGCTGACTATTATTTCTGATAGTGATAATGTGAATGCTACGTTTTGTGTGTTCACCAAAATATTTCCACCAACCAAAAAGCCAGTCAAAACTTGAATAAATTGTGCCCTCAGTTTTGGTGAGAAGCTTATCCCATTCAGATTCAAGGTTTTTAAATCCTTCTTCGGTTTCGAGTATATCTATAGAAAGAGATGTTAAAATAGAATCAAGATTGTGACCATTATATTCAACTTCCGCTGAATCTGAGGTTCTTCCATTTCGAAGTAATGCTTTTTGGATGGATGTTGATTGTGTCATTTTATAAGAATTCTCTTATTTGAATTACTACTTATTTGTTTAATGGATCTGTTTGATTTTGGACATGGGCATTTTGGGCTCTTTTAAATTCCACTTACTTAAAATGGAATTAAAAGCATCGTCCATTTTTTGGCCAATGGCCTTCCATTCGTAATGGTTCTGTATAAGATCGTATCCGTTATCTGTTAGTCTTTTTACCTCTGTATTATCCTTAAGTAGCTTGATCACACTTTCGGCAAATTCTTTTTCTTCATCAGCAACTAGAACGTGCTCATTATGGACCACGTCGATACCTTCACAGCCGATACTTGTGGTTACCACAGGCTTCTTCATTGAAAGCGCTTCAAGGACTTTAAGGCGGGTTCCACCACCCATCCTCAGCGGCACCACATATACTCCTGAACGATATACATAGGGGCGGACATCATCGACAAAACCGGTCACAATAATATTGTCTGAAGCACGGTCTTTAACACTTTGAGCCGGGTTTTTACCAACAACGTATAATTTGACGTCAGGAATTTGTTTACGTATGAGGGGCAGTATAGAATCAATAAAGTAGTTTATTCCATCAAAGTTAGGGACATAGCCCATCATACCGGTAAATACCAATGTATTGGGCTCAACCTCTTTCTGAGAAGGACTAAAGAAATCAGTATCTACTCCATTTGGGATAACATGGATAGGTTTTCCAGGTAAGTGTTCTTGAAAAATACCTTTATCACGTTCACTTGTAGTAAAAATGGCATCCCTTTCAGAAGCAAGGCTAATTTCCTCGATCTTGAACTTTTCATACTCTCGCTTGTAAAAGTATTTTCTAATAGGAGACTTTTCCAGCTGGTACATTCTGAAGAAATTGTCATACTCAACATTATGTGCATCAAGTATGGTTTTTGCATCAGATTTAATATCTAGCTGACATAAAGGTGGGAATTCGAACTGTATCAGGTCAAAATCATCTTGCTCAACCAGATCATCGATCATTTGCTGGAGCGTATTTGATTGAGTTCTGATATACCAGTTACTATGCTTGGTAAACAAAGAATATGTTTGTATCAAACGCTTAAACTTATCTTTAAAAGGACGGTCGGTAAAGAACATTTTGTGTTTGATTCCCGGAAAAGATTCCTGAAGTGATTGTAGATTTCCTTCATCAAAGAATCCGGCCACTGTCAGATCATGATTTTCATAGTTATGTTTTAAAAGATGATACACTCTTAGAGCACCACCAAAAGTAGGTGGAGCGGGGATGTAGGGTATTATATGCAGTATTTTCATATTGTAGTCTCAGACCTTTTGGTTAGATATTTTTTTAGTGATTCCGGGCTAATGTAGCTCAGAACAAAAGTTCTTTCTTTCTCTTCGAGTACACCGAGATTTAAGATGCAAAGCAGATAAGTTATTGCTGCAAGTATGGCGGCTATAATCCAGGGAATGTTCAAAAAGTATCCACCCCACATCACCGCAACCATTATGATGATGGAGACTGATAATGTTGAGAAGTAGCTAAATTTGAGGGCTTTTGTATAATTCTCAGGCAGCATTAATAGTGCAAAAAGTAAAATAAATGCTTCTGTACCGAAGGTGCTTATTGCAGCTCCAATACCTCCATTTCCAAATTGTGCCTGAGAAAATGGGATGAGATAAAAATTTAAAATGACATTAATGAAAATAGCTGCAAGTCCAACGAAAGCCCATTTTTTTTGTTTATCTGTGGCCAAGATGGTGCTTCCCAGAATAAAGTCTATGTATACTAAAGGAATGCTTATGGCAAAGATCTGGAGAATGATAATTGAGGGTTGATATTCTTCTATCCCAAAGAATAATTCTACAATATCTGTACTATAAAATAGTATGCCGGCAGCTACAGGAAATGCGAGTAGCGCCATAAATTTCACACTCTTCTGAAAAGTTACATAAAGCTGATTCTTCTGTTCTACCCACAAGCGTGCAAATATGGGGAACACAACGGTCGTGAAAATGCTGGGAAATACCATTACTATATCAAAGAAACGATAAGAGGCGCCATACCATCCTACAACAGAATCACTGGTCAAGAGTGAAAGCATGATTGCATCAACCCGGTAATAAATAATTGAAAAAAGTGACCACAAGAAATACGGAATGCTAACCTGAATCATCGAAGCGGTCTCTCCCCATTCAACTTTAGGAAAGTGATCAACGATCTTTGGAGAATAGAGCAGTAAAACAATTAAGTTTATCAAAACACCGGCTGCCATGATGAGAGCAACAGCAACCGGTCCAAAGCCCATTAGCAGAGCACTCACCACTAAAGCTGATATGAATACTCGTTCAGCAATAGCGGCAATAGAAGGATATTCCATACGCTCATGTCCCTGAAATCCACTTCTAAGTACTCGTTTAGCTCCTTCCCATAATCTTGAAAATCCTAAAATTATAATAAGAAGTTGAGTTATCGGAGGGTATCCTGCTATATAGGAAAAGACAATCAAAAAGATCATGGCAACAAGCCAAATGACAAAACGCACTACACCAAAGTTAGAAAGAACCTGAGCGGTCTTTGATTTTGTACGCGATACCTCTTTGGGTATTAAATATCCCCCTCCAAAATCAATAAGCACTTCGATCATCATGGAAATTGATAAGGCAATGAATAATTTTCCGTAGTTATCACTTCCCAAATATTTGGGTAAATACATTAACAGGATAAAGCTTGAAGCCCAGGTTACGATCTGAGCACCCATCATAACACTTGTGTTACGGGTTATCGACTCCTGAATTTCATTATATTCGTTGTTTTTTGACATCTATTTAACTTTATTAGGAATCAATTGAGCCATTATTATGAGTGGAATAAACAGGGGAATCTCTATAAAGATCCTTTTCCATTTATTACCTGGATCATTTAGAAAGCGGTACATCCATTCAATCCCTAATTTTCTCATCCATAATGGAGCCCGGGGAAATTCTCCGGACATAAAATCGAATAAACCACCGATCGCAAAGCCAGCTCCTACATTTAGCTTGTCCCGATTTTCCCAGATCCAACGTTCTTGTATGGGAGAACCCAGGCCGACTAAAAGTAAATCCGGGCTTTTACTGTTAATATCATCTATGACCTTTTGCTCTTTTTGGCCCAAAAAATAACCATGGTGATACCCTGCTATATTTAGTTTGGGGAATTGCAGTTGGACCACTTGAGCAGTTTTATTAATGACATGTTCTTCAGCTCCTAAGAGGTAAACTGACCAATTTTCGTGTTCAGCCATCTCGAGTATTTTAGGAGTAAAATCTGTCCCATTTAGATTCTCTACAATTGGATTACCCAATATCTTGCCTGCCCAGTTTAAACCACTACCATCAGGAAGTGTTAAAGCAGCATAATTGAGTTGCTCCATAAGCTGATGATCCTGAAGTGCCAGAAAGATGCTGTGTACATTTGCGAAATAAACGGGTTTCATAATCCCGTCTCTTTTTCTGACCAGTTTTCGTACTTCATCTTTGGCTGTTTCAGTATCTAAGCGGTCTACTCGTACTCCCAAAAAGTAACTTGATTCTATTTTGTTGCTATTCATAGTTATTATCAATTGATTCTGAAATTGCACGTGCTTCTTCATCTTCTTGTGCAATTGCCTTAAGTGCCGGTAATAATCCCATTAATGTCCCCAGATAGATCATGTTTCGGTAATAGGTAAGTTGCAGGTCAAAGTAGGACACAACCATCTGATTGATGACTGCTATGGTAACCATGGCACAAACTGCTTTTAAATATGGATCTTTGAGTTGGTGTAATATTTGTGTCCCCCGAAAAGCAAATGAGTTGAAAAAGATCCAAAACATTAGAAAACCTACTCCACCTGTTTTTATCAGATACCAAAAGATCTCATTATGGGGAATGTAATCTCGTAATGGAAATGAGATATTGGCCAGCTTAAGGGGCATATCATATTTATTGCCAAATCCTATACCTGTGACCGGGTTACGTCTTATGGTTATAGCTAAATTATAATCTTCAAAATCGCGGTATAGATTAGAGTAGTAATCCTGGTAATTAGTCTCTTTATCAGGTTTTACTAAACCACTTTTTATGAGGTTGACTGGTCCGGCAAACCTGGAATTACTGAAGTTCCAAAATATCCCAACATAGATAAGAGCAAGACAAATATATGGAAGCCCTTTTTTTACAAACCGGATCTGTTCAGAAGTTGGGAGCAGGACAAAGAATGTTGCGATGGAGATGATCAAGCCGGCATAAGCTGCTCTCCTTAAACCAACATAAAAGCCAAGAATCAGTGGAATACAAAAAAGTAATACCAGCCATTTTTCTTTTCCTTTAAGACCAAAAATTACCAGGCCTATAGCAAATATGAATATTGTTGATGCAAAAACCGGATCTTCATGATTTGTAAGTGTTTGGAAACCGGCTGTTGAAAACCCTAAAGCAATAAAACGATGAACGGCCTGGAGGGCTTTTAGGGTGATACAAATAATGCTGACCCATACCACAACTTTTATCTGCTTTTTGGTTGTAATGATCTGTGGCACAAACAAGTACATAAAGCAGAGATAGAATAATGCCCGTACTTCCCAAAGGGCTACAAGAAATTCACCTGTTCTGATACCCATTACAAAAGAGTAAATGAAGGTGATTAGAAAAAGAGTGAAAGCCGGCCAAACCGGTATCCCACTAAAGCTTAGATTTCTTTTAAGAGGGAGAGAGAAAAACCAAATCCCAAGCATTAACATTAAATGAAGCTCAATAGGATTTACAACACCTGCAGGTATATATGGTAAATAACTGATTTCTTTAAGATTGCGAAAATAATCTGTAGTGTAGGTAAAAGGCTCAAACCCGGGAATGCCAAACTGATCAAAAAACAATACACAGAATAGAAGAATATAGAAGCTATACTCAATTTTATAGATCGTAATTATAACGAGCATAAAAGGCAGAAGTGCCATGCCCGACGCTATGATGTTGCCATCGGTAAGAAGGAGCATCAAATAGACAAAAGCCAAAGCAGCTGCTGTGATCCAAATGGATGGGGCTGAGTTTTTATTTAATCCAAGTGGACGATATAAAAGCTGATTGAAAAGCCCGTTTGAGTATATGTTCTTAATCAGTTCCATTTTAGTAGAATTGATCAGTGGTATCAGGTTTTTCCATGGTATACATGCCAAAAAGTATCCAAGCCGTTATGAATACAGATAGAATTATAATAACGGATATAGCACCTGCCGATAATTTTTTAAAATACCGGGCACTGAAAATAGTCAGCATATGAAATGCTATCATTCCGATCAGAATAATCACTTGGCTACCTCCATCCGATTGAAGATGAATCCTGTCACCTGATCTTTATTAATATGCCGGAAAATCTCATTTACATCTGAATGCTTTGTACGTGTGGTATCAATTACCGTAATCAGGCCATCAACTTCATTGGCAAAAAGGACAGGAAAGTCTGTAATAGGCAGAATAGGAGACATGTCCACTACTACAAAATCGAATTGCTCTTCCAAGGTACAGATCATATCTCTGACAGCGAGAATATCACTCAATCCAAGCGAGTAATCATTAACATCACCGATAGGCAATAAAAACAGGTGATCATGTGAAGACTGAACAAGCCTGATCTCTTTATTTTTTAAAGCTTCTGATAATCCAGGCTTGGGATCAATATCAAAAATTTTATGAATAGAGGGATTCTTAATATTTAGGTCTATCAGGACAGTATTCTTTTGATAACCTACTGCAAATGAGGTGGCAAGATTGGCCGCAATATGGGTTTTTCCTTCTCCGCTTCTTGCACTGGTTACGCCAAGTGTAAGATTTGGTTTTTTATATTCTTGCGGAAGTTTAGAATAGTTGAAATTATTATAATATTTTTGGTGAACTATGCTCGAGTCTACGTATGTAGAACGGTTTTCATCTATTGTAATGGGCATAAGACTATGATCCGGTTTCCAGATCGACTTTTTTACCCTTTCTAAACTTTTATTTTCTATATGATCAGACATGATTAATAGCTTTTTCCGTCAGTGATGAATGCAATTACAGGTTTATTGTAATGTATAACGTCTTCTTCCTTGCGAATTGTTGTATCAAAAACCTCAGCCACTACAATTGCAAAAGAAGCCAAGAAGAATCCGATAAAAAGACTTCCGATTATAATTAGCGGCCTGTTGGGTGAAGTTGGTTTTTCGGGAAAGTAAGGGGGGTCTATAACTATGAATTGATCCGCTGCTTTTCTTCCAAGATCCCTGGTGGTTTTTGCCTGTTCAAGTTTCACCTTCATTTCGTTATAGAGTTTACGATAAATCCCATAGTCACTTTCAGTACCCTCGTCAATTCGATTGGCAACTACAGCTTCTTCTAAGTTTGAAAGAATGAATGCTCGTTGTTCTTCCATGTCCTGCTTTTTGGTTTCTGTGAATTCCAGCTCTGTTTGAACAGCAGGAGGCATCCGCATAGTTAAGTTTTCAATTTGTTTTACTAAAGATTGAATATTTGGATGCTCCATCGTATACATCTGTTTCTGAGCATCAAATTCCCTGAGAACCGATCTGAGTTCATCAGAGTAAGGCAGGTCCATTAAGGTGATACTATGCAGGTCTTCAATAGCAGCCGGTGAAAGTGCAGAAGGATTTACTTCATTCAGGCTCCGTTGGATTCTTTTTAAGCCTGCAATCTCATTTTCAATTTCGTCAATTTCACGATCAAGGCCCTGCATTTGAATTCTTAAAGCGGTGTTGTCATTAGGAGTTTGTTGTAACCTCTGTTTAGATAGGGATAGAATATTTTCTCTTCTTATTTTTACTTCTTCTTCAAGTTCAGCAAGTTTATCTTCAAAAAAGACAACCGTTTGTTCATTTCTCTGATTTTCGAGATTCAGCCTTGTTTTTATAAAATGATTTGCAATGATTCCTACCCCTTTTTGAGCCCGGTATGGATCAGAGTCGAAATAGTAAATCTCAAAAGAGTCAGAGCCACTAAAAGTTGTTCTGATATTCGTTTTTACTTTTTCGATCAGTTGTTGCTTCTCAATATTTGTTTTGATGTCTTTATCCAGATCCAAAGTGTCAACAAGCATTTCAATAGTGGTACGACTGAAAACGATTTTATTGAATGACTTAAGGCGATCCTCGGAAGCCATATTAACAGCCATTTCATAGAGAATGAGAGGGTTTAGTGTCTCTTCTTTTTGTACGAGTATTGAAATTGAAGAGTGATATTTAGGTGTGATTACATAAGAAGCTGTAATTCCCAATAGCAACATTAATATTGGTACGGCTATCAATAAACGTTTTCTTCTTTTTGCAATCTCTTTAAGATCCTGAACAATTTTTTCAATTTGCCCCATATACTTGAACCCGATTTTTAGATATATCTTTTAACGTTGAGTTGTCGGTATATCAATTGCCGTACCATAATGACCAACTTTCCATTTATTAAATATTTTTAATGTTTGAAGATGGGCCTGGATAATTTTCAAATACTAATGAAAGTAATGTTTATGGCCATTTACTGAATTTAGAGGCGGGTTTTATAGGGTTTTGATTTTAAAAGACTGGATAACCTGGTCAAGGCATGGAGTGGGTTTAATGATCTGATGTAATATTTACACAGTGTAAAATCAGAGTGGGTAAATATTACTCACTCTGATTTTTTTGTGTTTAGAGTTCACTTAGAATAAAAAAATGGAGCTTTATTTATCATTCAAGTCAGTTTGGTAAAAAAAATTCAAGAGAGAATGAACTTGGCACATTAATTGAAGAGGTAACCAAAAGAAATAAAGTTTTACCACTAATTAAATTTAAAAAAGTGCAATTAAGCCAGTTTAAGATCATAGCCATAGGCTTACTTTTATTTATTGTTGGATGCAGTTCATCTCAAAAAGTAGCAGGGGACAAAATAGAATTAGAAGCGCAAAAAGAAATCCAGGGGCAGAATATTTATGACCCGGATGTAATTAATCCTGGAGATGAACTGGAGATCTTGGTTTGGCAAAATGAAGACTTCAACACAAGATCTGTGGTTACCAGTAAAGGAACTGTTGCAATACCTTTAATCGGCGAGGTTATAGTGGCGGGGAAAACAAAAGAAGAATTAGACCGGGAACTCACAGAAAAATTAAGTCGATATATTGCAGGAGAAATTCGTCTAACTATATCTCTAATTTCGCAAAGAGATAACATAATTTCTGTTTTCGGAGCAGTTTCAAGAGCTCAGAACTTTCCGGTTGTTGATAAGATCTCACTTTTTGAATTATTGTCGATGGCAGGCGGGCCATCAATGGACGCAGATTTAAGATATATAAAAGTATATCGCAGAGATGCTACTCCTCAATACTCTACCATTAATCTGAATGAATACCTTGAGATGGGTCAGCTAAACCCGGCTATAAAAGTTGGCCCGGGTGATATAGTTTATGTTCCAAGAGAGAAAAATTTTGTCAGAGAGTTTTCAGGTTTTCTAAGAGATGCTGTTTTGGTATTTGGTCTGTTTAGAGCGGTGAACTAGAATGAAAAAGATTAGAATTAAGTCTATGAAACATTTTGGGAAGGTAATTTCTGTTTTTGCAATAATAATGTTGCTACTTAGCAGTGATGGTTTTGCTCAATTTGGATATAGTTTATTAGTATACCCGAATAGTTCAAGTGCGCGGGATGTTGCTTTAGGAAATGCTACTGGGTCTGATATATCAAATTTTTCAAGTTCATTATTAAATCCTGCCTCACTTTCTTTTAGTGACAAAAGAACGGTTACATATAATAATCATCATTCCTGGACCAATAATATTTATGCACTTGAGTTTGGTTTTCAAAATATGGGCCGTGGGAGGAATTCTTTCTCAGTTAATATGCAATATCTGGGAAATGGGATGAATAAACTTAATTACCTGGGAGATGTAGAGGTCTTTCAACCCTCGGTGGAAAGAATTCAGTTAAGCTTAAGCTATTCTTATTCATTCAGTCCCGTTTTTAGCTTAGGTGCCACGGGAAGAGCCTTTACGGCATGGAATAAATATTATGCTTTAGAAAATGTGAATATAGATTTTGGCGCAATTTACTCACCATCCGATTTACTTAGCTATTCGCTGATTATTAAGGGAGTAGGTCATAGTCTGGGGTATAACAAACTTGGGAATGGAAGGACCATACTTGTACATAAGAATATGGAAGAGAGTATCGAATATGGTGCCAGTCTTAACTTTCCGGAGAAAGGCGAAAGAAGGGTATTGACACTCTACGCTTCTACTGAAACTAAGATAAAAGTAGAAGAAATTTATTACAGGCTCGCTTCAGAATATGTGGTTAATAAAGTGATTGCATTGCGGGTGGGCTATATAAATGGTATTGAAAACTATATGGCCGGCTCAGAAGAGTCAGGTTTTTCAACTGGAGTGGGTTTTAATTTTGGCGGGCTCTCTTTGAATTATTCACTTGCACCAAGTACCAGTTTAAAAGATAGAATCCATCAAATAGGGCTAGTTTTAAAACTATAAAGGTCAGCATGAGCATCATTAAAGAAATAAAATGTGACAAGATATCTCGTCCGGAACTTGAGGCAGCACTCAATAATATGGAAAGCAATTTGATGATCGATATTCTGAACAAGATCATTGAATTGTCGAAAACAGACTCTCATGTGATCATTAGTGGTGAACCGGGCACAGGAAAAGAGTGGGTAGCCAGGCTAATTTGCCATTTAAATGAAAACTTAGATCATGATTTCGGTTATTTGTCTTGTGATCAATTGAAATTATCTGATTTGAATGATGTGCCAGACAAAGATACAGCAAATACCTTTGGATTTTTGGGTCGAAATAGATCTTTGACCGTCATAGTGGATAATTATTCAGAACTTAATTCAGAAGAACAACTGCTGCTTCTTACAAGCTTGATAAAGCTGCAGGAATCAGCATCAGAATCTAAGATAAGGTACATATTTACCGTCCAGAAGCATTGGGAAACTAATGGTTCGAATAATGTTGTATGGCCATATATATATGATCTTTTAAATCCGATCTCAATTATGGTGCCTCCTCTAAGAGAACATAGAGAGGATATTGCCCCACTAGTAAGTCTATTTATCGGTCAACATTTAGAAGGCGTCCATAAGGGTTCTGCGGAGGAAACCATAAAAATATCGGACCAAGCTTTATACAAATGCATCTCATACGATTGGCCGGGTAATGTGAGGCAGCTTAAAAATGCTATCACACATGCCTATTACAGTACTAAAGGAGACATAATTCAACCGGAAGATCTTCCCATTTCTATAGAGATGTCATCATTTTATACTTGTTCAGTTGAGAATAATAAATCCTGGAGTTTCATAAATGCAAAGAGAGGACTATTGAATAAGAGCTTAATTGAGGATACGCAGGATACGGATGGGGAATTAATTTTAGAGTTTAAAAACATTCTTAAGAGAATCATTTCAAAAAAATAAATAATGCTATGGGTACACATATTTTTCAATTTATAATTGCCTTTCTAGCACCGGTAGTTATTGCTATAATTCTTACACCTTGGGTTATAAAATTTGCTTATGTGATTGGCGCTATAGATGAGCCTGACGAAAGAAAAGTTCATCAGAAGATAACCCCAAGATTAGGGGGAATGGTTATTTTTCTTACTCTTGCAATATGCAGTTTATTAGCTTTTCTGTTTTTTGACATGGGGGAGCTCGAAATAGCGCAGCACTACCAAAAGGTAATAATGGTTTCTGTTGCACTGACATTGGTGTTTTTTCTGGGGATCTGGGATGATATCACGCCACTGAAACCAGGGATCAAATTTGGATTACAATTCTTGATAGCAAGTATGGTCTATTTTGCAGGGGTTAAAATTTCTAGTGTTATGAATCCTTTAAATCCATACGTGATCAATGTACAACTCATAGATTACCCCCTTACCATTTTATGGATCGTAGGTATAACAAATGCAATCAACTTGATAGATGGATTAGATGGATTGGCCTCTGGGGTTACTACTATTGCCTGCGTTTCTATCTTTGCAGTTTCAGCACTTACAGGAGAGATTGGCAATGCATATGTTGCCCTTATTTTAGCAGGAAGTTTAGTTGGTTTCTTAAGATATAACTTCAATCCTGCAAAAATCTTTTTGGGAGATTCGGGCAGTCTTCTTTTAGGCTTTCTTGTTGCAGTCTTATCAATTCAAAGTTCCAATAAAGTATCAACAGGTTTTTCGATCTTATTCCCAATTTTAGTGCTTGGATTGCCAATAGCAGATACTTTGATAGCTATGCTCAGGCGTTTCTTAGGTACTTTTTTGGAGAATACACCTCAAAGTCCGGCTATAAAACGACGAATTCATAAAATGTTTTTGCCTGATAAATCCCATATCCATCATCAACTGCTACAGCATGGTTTAACACACCGCAACACCGTTATTCTGCTTTATGTAATCTCGAGTGTTTTTGCCTTATCTGCATTTAGTATCACAATTATAGATTCATATAACAAAGCGATCATAGCTCTGGCAATTACAGCTATAATTATTTTTATGGGTATCAAAAAACTCAAATACAGAGAGATTGATGTTTTGCATAATGGAATCTTTCTTCCATTCTATGAACGGTTTTGGTTGAACAGGTCAGTTTATAAGAGTCTTTTTGATCTGTTTTTTATATCGGCTGCTTTTACGATTTCCTTCTTCGTTGTGCAATGGACAAATTCAAACTTAGTTAATATTCAACAGTTTCAAATTGCATTGGTTGCCGTTTGCTCATTACAAATGTTTATTTTTTGGATATCCGGTCTATATCGAGATTCGTACGAGGTTATTGGGTTAGGTGATGCTCTTAAAATTGCTAAATATGTAGGTTACGCTGTAGCAGCTATTATTCCAGTATTCATTATGTTCTTTAATTCCGGCCCGGAATTCTTAATTCAATTTTTTATTCTGAATTTTTACTTGCTGCTTACTTTTATACTTGGTTTCAGGATATCATACCAGGCACTTAAGTATTTATTTTTTAGAACTAACAGGGCAGAGAAAAAAGTCCTGATATATGGAGCTAATAATTTTGGAAATATGCTTTTAGATCAGCTCATGTCCAGTAAAAATCAAAAGTATAATGTGCTTGGATTTATTGATGAAAATCATGAAAAAGAGGGAACATTATTGAATGGGTTTCAGGTTTTTGGGGGGCATTGGAAATTAGAAAGGCTTTACAACTCAGAGAAGTTTGACATGATCTTAATGACTGACGAAAAAGTAAAACCTGAGGTAATGAGAAGGATCAAAGGATTCTCAGATAGAAAAAAAATTCCGATTCTGAAATTTCAACTTGATTTTGAGTCTGTTACAGGAAACAGTACTACTTATGCTAATAATATTCTGGTATCAGAACAGATGGCATTTCCGGGATGAAGATAGATAGATTTTATTCAGATGTTAGGTCAGTTGTGAAGAATGTAATAATTATTGCATTGGGTTTGACCTTAATCTCCTCATGTTCCCTTTTTCATGAACCTAAAAAAGATCCTTTAGATTCGGGTGAGATCTGGGCTTCTGCTTACCTTGCTTCATGGCATCATCGTGTGAATGGGACCGTTGACGGGAAAACCTGGGGGAATCTGTATACTGAAGATATTGACTGGGAAGCATTCACACATCTATTTTACTTTAACTTGCTTCCTAATCCCGATGGCACATTACCGCCTGTTATAGACTATGAAAATGTAAATCCTGATCGGGTTATTTCGATTGTTGAATCAGCACACCAACATAATAAACCTATTTTGATATCAATTGGTGGTTTTAACAGTAGGGATGAGTTTGTTAGCGCTTTTTCTGATGACAACAGAGATTTTTTTATACAAAATTTAGTGGATTTTGTTAATACCTGGGGGTTCGATGGAATTGATTTGGACATGCAGCCTCTTGAAGCTACGGATGCGGATGGTGTAATACAGTTTGTAAATCAGCTACATGCTGCACTTCAGGATGTGTCTACTCCAATTTTAGATAAGCCATTACTTACAGCTTCTGTGGTAGGAAGTGCTGAAATATATGCTCAGGTTCAGGAAAAATTTGATCAAATAAATATCGCCACTTACAACATGAGCCGGCCGTTTCAAGGATGGGTAACCTGGCATAATACACCGCTGTATAATGGGGGGCATACTTTCCCTATGTCCGGAAATTTCCCTCTCCCATCAATTGAACTGAAAATGCAAGACTATCTAACTGCAGGTATTGAAAGAAAAAAATTGGGAATAGCAGCAAGTTTTTACGGATACGAATGGAGTGGAGTGTCGAGCCCAAGAGAAGGCTGGGATAATAATAACGTCCCAACTGTTCCATGGTATGGAGGGACACCATATTTTGAATTAGCTGAGAAGTATGATTTAGAAAACCCTTTATGGGATAAGGATGCAAGAGTCCCGTATTTAAGTATAACTGATCCAGAGACTTTTGTCTCTTTTGATAATGTGCGTTCAATAGAGGAAAAAATAGATTTTGTTAGAAGCGAAGGTCTGGGCGGACTACTAATTTGGGAAATTGCGGGGGGATTCAGGGAAAATGAAGATCCTAATAAAAAAGATGTATTGCTTCAAGCCGTTAAAACTAAGTTGAATCAGTTTAATTAATTTTGAATAGAAAAATATTAAGAGTAAATGGGACTATTTTTTTTAGGGAACATTTTATTTACAATATCAGTAGTAATAAACTTGGGTGTCTTTAACAGGAAATTTAATACTAATGCCATGCGATATATTATAAGCTCAATTTTTATTGTTCTGATTTTTATCCAATGTTCGATAAACAACTCAAAATCTGATGATAAAGGTAATCAAGATGATCTTGGTATGTGGGTTTCCGGTTATGTAGCCAGTTGGAATTATAATGTGGGAGGCCATGGAAATTGGGGGAATACCCAACGGGATGAACTGAATTGGGATGCTTTCACTCATGGTATATTTTTTGCCCAAACAATTTCAGGATCTACTTGTGCTCCCAATGAAGCTGAAGCCTGGGAAAATGTCTCTCCCGACCGCTTGAATGCTTTTGTGGAGGATGCCAATACCCATGGGGTTCCCGCTATCATGTCTTTCGGGGGCGCCGGTAATGAAGCCTTCGCAGAGTGCATTGAAAATCAACCGGAAGTC
Source organism: Gracilimonas sp. (assembly GCF_035704785.1). Classification (GTDB taxonomy): domain Bacteria; phylum Bacteroidota; class Rhodothermia; order Balneolales; family Balneolaceae; genus Gracilimonas. Next base: position 18,166 of record NZ_DASSWP010000079.1, read on the forward strand.
ATTGCCAACGGGATCGCTGATTTTGTCGAGCAGTGGGGATTTGACGGGGCAGATATTGATCCTGAGCCCGCTCCTCAACCCGAAAGCTTCCAGGTTTTTATGCAGCACCTTCGTGACCGGCTCCCGGATGCGATAATGACCGGGGCTGCCATGTCAGGAGCCGATGACGCCTTTGCTGCTACCCACGAACATTTTGACCAGATCAATATTATGAGCTACGATCTCTCCGGAGCCTGGCAGGGGTGGTACAGCTGGCACAACTCCGCTGTATACAATCCATCCGGGGGAAGTGAGGTGGTGACAATTCCCGGCTCCGGTACTGAATATCCTAATATCGAGCAATTGGTGAACCGGTTTCACCAGGCCGGGATCCCCCTTGAAAAACTAGGTTTTGGCATTGACCTGTACGGGTATGTGTGGACGGGAGTGAATGCCCCGCAACAAGATGCGGACGGAGCCACACGGAGGTTTGGAGAAACCAGCTATGATGATCTGGTGGATGAATTCCCGGGTATTGCAAGTAACCCGCAGTGGGATGAACAGGCACAGGCGGCATGGTATGGCACCGACGACCAGTTTGTAAGCTTTGATAACGAGCAAACTATCGATGCAAAGTTTGACTATGCACGGTCAAAAGGTGTAGGGGGTATGATTGTTTGGGAGATAACCGGATCCGAAGGTCTAACCTCACATATTGCAAACAAGATCAGAAACTAACACGCATTGAACTACAAAAAACTAAAAGGTACTACCTAATGGATGGTATCGTATTTTTGTAATTTATTATGTAGAGTTTTTCTGCTAAAGCCCAATATATTGGCAGCTTCAGATTTATTATTGTTAACAGAAGTCAGAGTTTGTCTAATAACTTTCTTTTCGATTTCATCTAATGATGTGCCTATCTCAACCTCTATATAATTTCTGTTTGCTGAACTTTCTGAATTTGTTTGCCTGTTTTCAGATAGTTGGGCAGATTGAGAAGAAATGTGATTTGGAAGTATTTCCTTATTGATTCTTCCGTTATTAGATAAGACTACACACCTTTCTATGATATTTTTTAGTTCTCTAACATTTCCCGGCCAGTTATAGTTTTTGAGAGCTCTAATGCACTCTTCTTCTATATAAAGCTTTTCAATACCATATTTTTCAGAAAATAATTTTAAAAAATGGTCTGTAAGCAGTGGAATATCCACTCGTCTATGCCTTAAAGCTGGCACATACAATTCAATTACGTTTAAACGATAAAAGAGATCTTCTCTAAAATCACCTGATTTTATAGAATCGTGCAGGATGATATTAGTGGCGGAAATTATTCTTACGTCTACTTTTACCTCTTCTTTCCCCCCCAGCCGCCGAAAAGTTTGATATTCTACAGCACGAAGCAACTTGACTTGGGCTCTTGGGGAAAGTTCTCCTAATTCATCTAAGAAAAGTGTTCCACCATTCGCTAATTCGAAAGCTCCTTCTTTTGTTTTTTCAGCTCCTGTAAAAGCTCCCTGTTCGTATCCAAAGAGCTCGCTTTCTATCAGGTCATCAGGAATAGCTCCACAATTTACAGTAACAAATGGTTTTATTGCTACTACTTCTTTTGGTGCAGAGTTGTTGTGAATAAAGTTAGCCAAAACCTCTTTTCCGGTTCCATTTTCTCCGGTAATTAAAACAGGAACACGAGCTTTTGCAATAACCAAAGCTTTGCGTTTGATCTCCTCGACCTCCGGATTTTGTGTAATCCATGCAGTATTATTGCTCGACATAATATCTCCCAAACACAGAAGTATTATCTATAGTACTTATACCCATATAAAATTCCCCAAAACTTAAAAAGCCTAAAACTATTCTGACTCATGCGTAACAGCTACCCAAAAGCTGTTTGCCAACGCAGTGGATGAACGTATAACAAATTGAGGAAATGTCACATGAGAATTTTTTAATATTTAGTATTGGTGATATTTGGAAAGTTCACACAAAGAAAATAACCATTCCTGCATATGAAATGACGGCAAGGGTTCCGGCGAGAATTGCGAGTGGGAACTGAGTCTGAACGTGGTCCATCAGATCGCAACCGGTGGCGAGTGAGGAGAGGATTGTGGTGTCAGAAATGGGCGAACATTGGTCTCCAAAAACGGAGCCGCCAATTACTGCTGAGAAGCAGAGGGTGAGGAAAAATGGATCGGGTATTACAGCCCATGCCAATGGGATAGCTACGGGGAATACTACTGCATATGTACCCCATGATGTGCCGGTAGAAAATGCAATAAGCATACATAAGATCATCAATAAGCCGGGCAGCAGAAATGGAGGGATAACATCACCTACCAAGTCAACCACATATGGTGCGGTTCCGACAGCATCTGCTACTTCTTTGAGGGTTACAGCCAGTGCTAGAATTATGGCGCCAATGGTTACTCCCTTACAACCATCAATAAATCCGTCAATTACTTCCTGAAGTTTCATCCCCTTTGTAAGAGCAATTCCAAAGCCAACCAATACTGCCAGAATAAAAGCTTCGGCTATAAGTAAAATTGCATTCTCTCCCATATTCAAGAAAAACCGGGTTACGATATATGGAATGATGGCAACGCCAAGCAGCGTGCCAATGGGGCCAAAAAAATCAATTAATCCCGGGTTATAGTTTTCGGGTATTTTGCTTTGCGTAAGTTCATCGGCGGCCATGGGTGTTGCGCCTTCACGGTCGAGTCCATTTCCGGAACGAGCCCGTTTTATTGCAGCCCTCATTTTTTTTCCGGGAACGTAAGGAAATTTATCCCATGCAAAAAGAAGAGTAATCAAAATGGCGAAGATGGCATAAAAGTTATAAGGAAGTGCGGTAAAGAAAAATGCGATGCTTTCCTGCGTAGTTTCGAACATGGGTAAGGTGCCGATGATCAAACCACCCACATAGAAAGGCCAAACGTTAAACGGGATAAGTGTTGCTGCAGGGGAAGCTGTGGAATCTACCATGTAGGCTAATTCTTCATGAGATACCCGGTGTTTATCTGCAATGGGCCGTACGGTAGCTCCTGTTAGAACGGTACTGATTGTTCCTCCCTGATGGAAAATGAGTCCCATCATCCACGTAAAGAATTTTGCTGTTTGAGGTCCTCGTACCATTTTTTCACTGGCCCATGCGGCAAATTTCTCGGCTCCACCGGTGCGGGTCCAGATACCGATCAAACCACCTAGTGCCCATAAGTACACAATAATGATCAGAGCAAAACTCTCGGTTCCTACTGAAGGAATAAGAAAATCCTGAACAATATTGAGCTGGCCTGAGATGACTCCTCCCAGACAGATACCAATAAAAAGAGAACTCACCACTTCCCGTGTATAGAAAGCTAAAACAATAGCGAACAACGGTGGCATAATAGACCAAAAACCATAGTGACCATTTTGCTCTGGAAATAACTCATAGGTTCCGGCGTATACCCCGGCTATAATTAGAGCAAATATCGCCCCCACTCCAATTTTTCGTCGTGTCTCAGGGTCTTGCCATTTCTTTTTAGTTCCGGCGAAGTCATTGCTCATAGATTTTTATAGGTTGCTTATTGTGCATTGGATGGTAGCAAATGAAGGTAATAATGCCAAAAGTATATCGATTTTAATCCAATCTTTCCTAAAACAAAAAAAGGCGCATCTTTTGATGCGCCTCTGCAATAATCAAATGATCAGAATAAGAGGATCAATCAAATAATTTCTTGATCCAGCCAAAAGCTCCATCTGATTTTCCGGGGCTCGGGCGTTTACTCTTCCCTTTACCATCCTTACCGCCGGAAAGTCCATCATAAGTTGGACGAGGCAGTCCATTACCATTTGATGATTCTTCTTTTTTAGGCTTTTTACGGCGCTTTCGATCCCGGTCGTCATTGCTTTTCTTGTTACGACCTTGATCTTTATTCTTCGAGCTTTTCTTTTTCTTACTCTTGTCAGGCTCTTTGCCGCGACTTTTCTTTTCCTTCACTTCTTCGGGAAGGGGGAGTTCGGTTGGGGCATAACCCACTTTTTTAACGATCTCGTCGATATCATCTTTATCCATCTTGGAAACAAGCGATACAATACGTGCAGCTTTGCCTTTACCCACCAATTCGGCGCGATATTTATATTCCTCTACCTCATCGGGTACATCGTAGTTGATGACCTGTTTAACCTCATCCAGCTCGACTTCGGTAGCTGATAATCCTCCAACCAGCAAAATCTTCATCTCGCCGGAAGTGAATTTACCAAAGCGTTCTTCATAGTATTCTTCCTTGAGGCCTTCGTTGATACTCACCACTCCCCATCCTTTTTTGCGAATAATGCGAAACAGACGGTCGGTTGTTCTTTTAGAAGCAGCGAACACTACAATCTTGTCGGTCAGTGTTTTTTCCAGATGAGCAAGTAATGTTGAGATCTTAGCTCTTGGCGGCACGTAAATATAAGCCTGAGTCAGATCTTCAGGAACGGGATCAGGGTCTTCTGCTTCACTATCCTGATCTTTAGCCTGAGTTTCTTCTTTTTCTTTCGGTTCGTCATCCTTTTTCTCTTCGGGGTTCAGAACCACGCTTACGCTCGCTTTTTTCAGCTTGCGGTTAACTTCTCCTTGATCAAGTTCAAAGTCCTCTTCTTTATGATCATGAGAGGAAGCTTTCTCTTCTGAATCAGAATTTTTTTCAGGATTTGGATCGGAAGATTTAGCCTCATCAAATCCAATTACTACTGAATCTTTTAGCAGAAGATCGGAAAGCTGCTGCGTAGCTTTGTTGTTGGACTCAGAAAAAATGAGTGATTGAGGAGTTCCTTCCACATACTTCATTATATCCTTAACCCGGCTAACCAGGTTGTAGTTTTCCATGCCGTGGGCCTCATCAATAATGATAAGATCTACGTTAGGAAGCGTTAGCTTGTGATTCTCCAGTATTTCAATCAGCCGGCCGGGATTTGCTATCACAACCGGTGCCCCATCTTTAATAGCTTGTTCTTGCTCTGTGCGAATTCCTTTCATGGAAAGTGCCGCACTGCTGATCTGTGCATGATAACCCATGCCCCAAACCTTTTCGTCTATTTCCTTAACTCGCTCAATAGATGGTGTTAATATTAAAACTCGTGTGCCAGAAACCTCTCCGTTGGTCGTTAGTTTTTGTAATGCAGGTATCAAAAATACTCCATCATCACCGGCTTCATGTTTTACAAGCATATGTTTGCCTTGTAGTGCCGGTGGAATAACTTCATTCTGGAGAGGTGTGGGTTGTTCAATTCGTACGTCGGCCAGCCCGCTCAATAGTTCGGGGCTTAAGCCAAATTCTTCAAAAGACAATGGTTACACCTCTTTCATTTTTTGGCGTTATAGTTCAATTTTCAAAGATCATGTCTTTTTACAAAAGACTCTTAAATATACAAAAAATGTGAACTAAGCTCAGGGAATTTGAATATTGTCCATTAAACAGCGAATTATGAGGCATATGGGGGCTCATTGTTAAATCAAACCATTGTAAAAAGCTTTTATGTTGCTGAATTGAAAAGTGATCGGGCGACGGACGGAACCGGTATGCGATTTTAATTAAAAGGAAGATTATTCGTTGACTTGCGCTGCTTGAGGAGTCGTATTTTTAAAAGAAGCAGAAAAATTTTCTGCTAAGCCTGATTTAACTCCGGTTTGTTTTAGGTATAGGATGGAGAGTCCTAAGATCAGTAGAATCCCTATAATTCCAATCAGTCCTGCTTCGGGGCCAAAAGCACCACCGGTCCACCATTCCGGTCCATCTTGTTGTATTTGAATGACTGAGTTTCGGAATTCCATACCGCTCACCCGAAATCCAAAGATGCCCCCCTGAAAGAAATTCCAGGAGAAGTGAAGGCCAATGGAAAGGGCTAATCGCCCGGTAATGATAAAGGGTATGGCAAGCATCACTCCGGCAAGAATAATATTTATAACTGCTGTAAGCGATGCGTTTGGATTACCTGCATGTAACATCCCAAAAATAGAAGAACTTATGATCACAGCGAAAATAGTAGCTTTCTGCGGAGTAATACTTCCAAAAGTTAATCCTTCTGCAATGTTAGGAATGAGATAGCCGCGTGCCATCACCTCTTCGTAGAATCCGACCGATATCATTTGTAATAAGAAAAGAGAAAGCGGAATCAGCCAATACCGTGTACCATTCCGGTCCCAGCCAAATCCAGTGACTTCAAGTCCATTTGTTAGCCAAAGGGTTATGAAAATTAGTCCCATCACAGATGCAGCAATTACAATCCCTGCAGTGCATTCTTTAATCCATGTTTTATCAATGGTGAGGCCCGCTTTGGACCATGGCCGCTGATCTACAAACCGGAACATCACATAAAATAAGCCTAAAGCTAAAACCGATTGTAAGATGTACTGAACAGGTGCAAGAGGGATAATGAATGGCGCGCTAACCGCTAACGCGAATAGAAAAATGAACAGCAAAATCCGGAAAAGAGAACGAAGCCGTTGTTCTTCCGGGTTAAAAAATGGATTGATCATAAATCAAAGTGGCTTTAAAGTGGCCATAATGTAGTGAATTTTAGTTTTCTTTAAAGCGTTAAACCTTTATTAAGGAGGCTGTATTTAAAAAATGCACAATACCTCAGAGATTTCCCGTTAACCGTATAAACCAATTAGTGAGAAAACTATGAAGCGATATGTTTTAGAAGCTGATAAATACATTATTGAAGAAACATTCGGTGTCAGTTCAAATTCTGATACCCTTTATGAACCAAATTATAATGTAATGATGGGGCACTCTATGCCTATAATAGTTGAAGAAGATGGAAAAAGACAGATCATTACTTCTACCTGGGGTTTATCTCTTAAAGATTCCAAACAAGATATGAATGAAATAGATTATGAAAGACTGTCAGAAAGTGAAAGCCTGAGATCACTGGCTAAACAAACACCATGCATTATTCCTGCGTCTGGCTTTTATAAGTGGAAAGAAACTGTGGACGATCCCCTTCCATTTTATCTGAGGATATTATCTCAAGAGGTTACCGGATTTGCCGGGGTTTATAACAATTATAAAAATACAAAGGGTCAAAAGATACATTCTTATGCTGTGTTGACAATGCCTGCTAATGCTTTGGTTGAACCACTCGATGATACCATGCCGGTTGTTCTCGATCCGGGCGTCTTTAGTAAATGGCTTAATGGGGAAGCTCTTAATATGGTCGAGAAAGGATTTTCCGGGAATCACTTATTGCCGGATATGTCGGTCTTCAGGGTACCGGAGTTGGTGAATGATCCATCTAATAATTCCAAAGAATTAGTTCAACCCATACCAAAGCTCCGGAACTATGATGAGGATTAGAAATTGGGAATGCTAAATTATGAATGTTGAATTGGTTTATAAATCAACATTCAAAATTTCTAATTCCCATTGGGGGTGGTTCCGGGTTTGCCTTCCGTAGGGTTATTATAATAGCGGATGGTTGGGTAGGCGAAATCAATGTCGTCGTGTTCATCAAAACGATCCAATATCGATTCCCAAAGAGCTTGGGACATTCCTCTGCGTTTGCGGGGGTCTATCAGGTATCTAATGGAAAGGTTGATCCCGCTATCTTTTACACTGGTATAAACAATTGGGGTGAGATAGCGATATTGGATCAAGTATGATTTCTCAGCCTTTGTTATCTCTTCTCGTGCTTGTTCTACAAACTCCTGCATGTTTTCTTCAACCACCTTTTCAAGGATTTTTTTGGCTTTTTTCCAGTCACTTTCGAAGGTCAAAAGTACGCCCATTTCATTCCAGATAAATTCAAAATCACTGGTATAGTTGGCAATGTCATCAGAAAATATTTTATGGTTTGGGACATGGATAACCCGACCTGTGCTTTGGTCAGCGTCCACCCAATTACCGATTTCCAGAATGGTAAATTTGAACACACGAATGTCAATCACATCACCTTTTGAATTTCCAACCTGAATGCGATCTCCTATATCAAATGGCTTTCGCCAAATCAGGAAAAGCCATGCGGCTATATCGGTTACGGGGTCTTTCAGAGCAATGGCAATACCCGCAGAAAGCAATCCCAAAAATGTACCTAACTGACCAAGAGCTGAAAACCAGACCTGACCAAGGATGAGCGCCCCAAGGAAAAAAGTGATGTACGTTATATTTTTTTGCCACTTGTATACTGTTTTCTTGCTTTCAACCTTTTGTTGAAGGATGCGAATGGCAAAAATCCTGATTCCCCATAACGCTAATATAATGACGATGGTCTCTACCATTTGAACGGTAAGGCGCGGGGAATTGGCGATAAATTCTGTTGCGTTGTTTATGAATTCTTCCATCCTTACAATTTATTTAATTTCGAATAGTGAATGCTTGGGATAGTATGCAAAATTGGGTATCTTTTCATCCTTCTAAAAGATTAAGAATATAATTACATGCTTTATAATATTATTGTCGGAGTTATTGCTGTTATTTGCTTTCTGTTGATCCTGGTTATTTTACTGCAACCCGGACAGGGGCAAGGAATTTCCGGGATGGGAGGTGCAGGTGCCATCGGTGGCGGTGGCGGACTTGGTGCTCGCCGAACAGCTGACTTACTCTCGAAATCAACATCTATACTTGCGGCTATTTTCTTAACGCTGTGTGTTCTGGCTAATTTTGCTATCGACAGGGGAGAAGCCAACCGTAGTATTCTACAGGAGGGAGCCCCCGGATTGAATGTTCCGATAGAAGCTCCTTCTCAAACCTCACCTGCTATCCCTCAAACACAAGGCGAGCAAGGTAACACTGATGCTGACACTGACGGAGACGGCGAAAACTAATTCGTTGATTTATGAGAATTTCAAAGCCTCATCATTAAATTGATGAGGCTTTTTTTATGCTAACTCAAATTGGTGAAATTCACAATGAATAGGTAAGTGGCTTTGATTCAAATAGAACATTCGTTAAAAAATAATTTGTGCTATAATCAAGAAAGCAGAAATGGAAAGATCATTTATTAAGCCTATGGATGAATATCAGGAACTGAGAATCAACTTTGACCGCTTTAAAAAAAGACTCAACGAAATTAACAGGATCGGGGCAATGGAAGGGGGAGGTGTCTGTCGTCTTTCGCTGTCAGATGAAGATAAAGCTGCCCGGGATCTGCTTAAAAGATGGACTCAGGAACTGGATATTGAACTGGAAATAGATCAAATCGGAAATATGTTTCTGACACTTCCAGGTGAAACCAATGAACCATGCGTGATGACGGGCTCACATCTTGATACCGTAGGAACCGGCGGTTTATTTGACGGGCCTTTGGGTGTTTTGGGCGGATTAGAAATTATTGAGACACTTAGGGAAAATAGGATCAGACCAAAGCGAACGCTGAAAGTGGCTAATTTCACCAATGAAGAGGGAGTTCGGTTTACTCCCGATATGATGGGAAGTTTAGCTTTTAAAAAAGGAATTTCCATTGATGAATTGCATGGCATTGAATCAGTGGATGGAAAAGTATTGTTAGGGGATGAACTTATAAGAATCGGCTACAAAGGAAAGTTTGAACCCGGTCACTTTCCCGTCTCCGCGTTTGTGGAAATACATATTGAACAGGGACCGATCCTCGAGAATGAAGGATTGAATATTGGCGCTGTAACTAAAGTTCAAGGCATTTATTGGACGGAATACACTATTTTAGGAAGGGCGGCTCATGCCGGAACAACTCCAATTGAGTTAAGAAAAGATGCCGGATTAGTGGCTGCTCAATTAACGGCCTTCGTTCGTGAAAAAGCAAATGAATTAGATGGAGTGGGGACAGTAGGCATTACCGAAGTTTCCCCAAACCTTATAAATGTGGTTCCGGAAAAAGTGAGATTAACCACAGACCTTAGGCATCCCGAAAAAGAGAAACTGAAAAAATTTCAGTCTGAGGTAGATGAGAAAATAAAAGCGTTGTGTGATCAGGAGAATACAAGATTTGAACGGAAAGAAAGAGTCCGGTTTGATCCGGTAGATCTTTCGGGTGAAGTAGCAGGGGCCATACAAGAACAGGCTCAAAAGCTCGGGTTTTCTTCAAAGCGAATGATCAGCGGAGCAGGTCATGATGCACAAATGATGGCTGCAATTTGTCCCACTTCAATGATATTTGTTCCATCTGTAGATGGTATCAGCCATAATATCGAAGAGTTTACGAAAGATGAGGACCTGGATCGTGGCATTAATGTATTGCTGCATGTGATGCTGGATTTAGCCAACCGGTAGATGATGCAAACGATCACCCCTTATCTGAGTTTTTAGCTACATTTATAGCTGCCGGTAAATATGCCTTATTCGGTGAGAAACATCGGGTGGGTTTTACCAATAAAGGGTAAGATTTTTATTTTGACTAAATATTTACCTGTGAGGAAGTTATAACAATAATAAAAGCCGCATTTAGTTTATTTAATTTCCCAAAAAACTTAATCTTACAAATACTGAATATTTTCCTGAAACTTTGTTACTTTAGTACTAATAAAATAGTTCGGGGAGTTATCTTTTTACAGGTAAATCATGCAAATACCTGTATATCTAGAGGTAATTCATTCTTTTGCTATAAATTTCAACTGTGGCGCATTATGGGTCACACAAACTCACATTTCTTATGAAACGCTTAGTAACAACGTTCTTTGTTTCCCTGTTATTCGTGAGTATCGGATTCGGGCAAACACAACTCATTGAGAAAGTCACTCAAAGTGACGATGAATTAGTGATCCCTTACGAGAAATATGTTCTTGATAATGGATTAACGCTTATTATTCACGAAGATGACTCAGATCCTCTGGTTCACGTGGATGTAACTTATCACGTAGGTTCAGCCCGTGAAGAATTGGGTAAATCCGGTTTCGCTCACTTTTTTGAGCACATGATGTTTCAGGGCTCTGAAAATGTAGCCGACGAAGAGCATTTTAAGATCGTTTCTGAATCAGGAGGTACCCTGAATGGAACTACAAACCGGGATCGAACCAATTATTTTGAAACACTGCCAAGCAATCAGCTTGAAGTGGCACTTTGGCTTGAAGCTGATCGCATGGGGTTTTTCCTTCCCGCCGTCACGCAAGAGAAGTTTGAAGTACAGCGCTCTACGGTAAAGAATGAGAAGCAGCAAAATTATGATAACCGTGCTTATGGTTTATACAGTGAACTGAATGCAGCTTCTTTGTATCCTTACGGACATCCATATTCCTGGCTAACCATTGGTAAACTGGAAGATCTGGATCGTGCTAACCTTGAAGATCTGAAGAATTTCTTTATGAGATGGTATGGCCCAAATAATGCTGTATTGACCGTGGGTGGTAACGTAGATCCTGAAGAAGTAGTGGCTTTAGTTGAGAAATATTTTGGAGTGATTCCATCCGGACCTGAAGTAGAGGAAATGGAACTTGATCCGATAACGATAGAAGAAGACCGTTATGTTTCATATGTAGATAATAACATCCGCTTTCCGGCGCTTATCTTTACCTATCCAACTGTAGAAGAATATCATGAAGATGAAGCTCCTTTGAATTTTCTTGCTCAAATTCTGGGAACTGGAAGAAGTTCTTATTTTTTCCAAAAGTTTGTTCAAACTCAGAAAGCTATTCAGGCTTTTGCTGGAAATTCTTCCAGTGAACTTGCCGGTGAATTTTCCATGTTTGTGCTTCCCTATCCCGGGCAAACTCTTGCCGACTTTGAAACTGAGGTGCGTGGAATTCTTGATGAATTTGCCAAGGATGGTGTTTCTGATGAAGACCTGATGAAGATCAAGGCATCTTATGAATCCAGCTTCATAAATCGTCTGGCAAATGTGAGCGGGAAAGTTTCTCAGTTAGCCAGTTATGAGACGTTTGCAGAAAGCCCAAATTACATTCAAAAAGATCTGCAGCGATACCTTGATGTTACCAAAGAAGATATCATGCGGGTATTCAAAAAATATATTTACGAACAACCTGCTGTAATTCAAAGTGTACTTCCCAACGAAAACACTGAACCTGCCAAATCGGATAATTATACCCCTCCAACAGAGGGAGAAAATCCATATCCGCAAGCTGATTATACCGGATTGGAATATGAACGCCCAACCGGCGATAACTTTGACCGAAGTGTGAAACCGGAAGCTAAAACAGCCCCTCTGGTTCAGGTACCTGAGTTTTGGAGGGAAGACTTCGATAACGGAATTGAAGTGATTGGAACCAATTACACCGAAATTCCTATAGTTACATTGCAGTTGAGTATTGAGGGTGGGCACCGGATGAATTCTTATGCTCCGGATAAAGCCGGTTTGGCTTCTTTAACAGCGTCCATGCTAAACGAGTCAACGGAGAATTATACAGCTGAGGAGATACAGGAAGAACTTCGCAAAACAGCGAGTACAGTTCGGGTATCTTCAGGAACTTCGTCTACTACCGTTTACATCAGTACTCTTAAAAAGAATCTTGATAGAACGCTTGAACTGGCTGAAGAGATCATGATGCGTCCCGGTTTTGATGAGACGGATTTTGCCCGCGTTAAAATGCGGCAGATTGAAGGACTTAAGTCAAGTTATCAGAATCCTGCTTCAATAGCCGGTATGGTTTATAATCGTCTGCTTTATGGAGATGAACACATATATTCAGTTTCTTCAAGTGGACTTGAAGAAACCGTTGAGCGTATTACCCTGGAAGATGTAAAGGCTTTTTATGAGAAATACTATGACCCTCAGCTTACCGAACTGGTAATTGTAGGAGATATTGAAAAGGATGAGATCCTTTCAAAACTGGATTTTCTAAAAAGCTGGGAGCCCAAAGGGGCTGAGGTTCCTGATCTTCCTGAAGTTGAGCCTGCAGAAAACACCAAGATCTATTTAGTCGACAAAAAAGGAGCGCCACAATCTCAGATCCGAATTGGAAATATGACGGACCTGACTTATGATGCCACCGGTGAATATTACAAAAGGTCTCTCATGAACTATGTACTGGGAGGAGCTTTCAACAGTCGCATAAATCTTAACCTTCGGGAAGATAAAGGATGGACCTATGGAGCCGGATCAGGCTTTAGCGGCTCTGATGAACCCGGGCCTTTCACTGCATACGCAGGGGTTAGAGCTTCTGCTACCGACAGTGCAGTTTATGAATTTATGAAAGAGATCACAGAATATCGTGAAGGAGGCATTACGGAAGAAGAGCTGGCTTTCATGAGAAATTCCATTGGACAGAGTGATGCTCGTCGATATGAGGCCCCACAGCAAAAAGCAGGTTTCTTGCGTCAAATTATACGCTACGACCTGGATGAGTCTTTTGTAGATGAGCAGGCAGAGATCATTGAAACCATTTCACAGGAAGAGATCAACGATCTTGCTAAAAAGCATCTGCAACCGGATCAGTTCTACATCCTGGTAGTAGGTGATGCCGAAGCACATCGCGAAGGCTTGGAAGCTCTCGGCTACGAAGTTATTGCAGTTACCGAGAAAGGTGATATTATTTCTGAATATAAAGAAGGAAACGCTACAGGTAACGGAGAGCAGTAAGCGACACAATTAATAGTTGTATAAAAATCCCGTTTGATTAAGTTCAGGCGGGATTTTTTTGTTTATTACTTCTTCATACAAAAAGTAAGATTTTTTATATAAGTTATATCAAATCAGTTTTTTAACATATAAAATTGCTAAGAAACCTGAATTTTGATTCATTTGAATAGATGCGTTTGTCTAATACTTTTAAAAAAATTCCATTATCTGAAATAACACCTAACCAACTTAAATATGATACACCCACATACTGAATTAAAGTTAATCAGTG
>NZ_DASSWP010000129.1:0-2724 GCF_035704785.1 Gracilimonas sp.
ATATCGGTGACCGGTTGAAGCTCAATCTCCACAGTTTCATCTGAAGGCCATCCTGAATATGCGTAATAATATCTTTCAGTAATAGCATTCAGTTGCTCTTCGAGTTGTTCGGGGTTTACAGATCCATCCAACAACACATACGTCCAGATCGGGTTCCATAACCAGCTTTCATCATAATTGGGACTGTTTTTGTAGATCTCATCGAGGCTGGTGTAAGAAGCTAAAAGATCAATATCCATATGTGATTCTTCAGGCCAGGCTTTCATAATGCCTGTTACCGTAAACTCTCGGATACCGTTATAATTCAGGGTTTTACCCATGGGATCTTCATCCCCAAAATATTTTTCAGCAAGTTCTTCGGTGATCACTATGGTTAGTGGATCTTTAAGAGCTTCGGAAGGATTTCCCCGAACCAACTCTCCTGAGAAAACTTCAAAAAAAGTAGAGTCGGTGAAATAGAAGTTGCTTTCTCTAAAGGCGATCCGGTCTTTTCTATTTATGATGGTGTGTTTAGCTTCCTGCCGGTCGAAAAAACGGACCGAGCTTTTTACCAATTCGGGGAATTCAGCATCAATAACGGGGCCTAGTTGAAATGGTGTTGTGGCTTGTTCTTCCTCACGATCTGATGAAGTTGTTGTTTGAACTACCCGATAGATCCGATCAGAATTTTTATGGAAATCATCATAACTCTGTTCATTAAAAACATAGAGAAGGATCAATAAGCAAGTGGCCAACCCTATAGCCAAACCTATAATATTTATAAGAGAAAAAATCTTGTTTTTGAGAAGATTCCTGACTGCAATCTTTAAATAGTTTTGAAACATATGCGACACCTTTCCACCAACTGACCAATTTATAATACCCTGGAATAGACTTTATATATAGATAGAGTATTGGACTGTACATTTGTTACAGAAAAAAATTGAGGAATTTATTTTTCTTTATAAGTCAGTGGTTAGTCAGAGCATAAAGGCCGTATTTTTAGCTCCGCTTGCTCTCAAGAAAAGGAAGTATTTGATCTTCTAATAGATCAAAAATGGGTTCTTTATAAGTTCGGCGCTGTGTGGCATTATTAAGAAATGAGGTCATTACCACTACACTATTCAGTTCCGGTACCATAAAAATATATTGGCCACCATAACCCCAGGCAAAATAAATTTCGTAACCGCCAACCGAGCGGTTCCACCACATATAACCATAGTCATAAGGATTAAAATTACTGCGGGTATATTTTTGAAAGGAATCATGAACCCACTTTTGTGAGACAATACGTTCCCCCCCATACGTTCCTCCATTCAGAAGCATTTGTCCAATTTTGAGCAAATCCCTTGGGGTCATAGCCAGATTATTCCCACCCATGTAATATCCCTGCGGATCTCGATCCCACCCGCCGATACTGATATTCATGGGATCGAAAAGATGTCGATTGGCAAAAGCCCGCGTGCTCATTCCGGTAGCTTTGGTAATGATGACTGACAGCAAGTGTGAAGTCCCTGTACTGTAAACCATCTTTCCCCCCGGTTCTTCTTCAAGCGGTTGGTCAAGCTGAAATTCTGCCCAGTTATCACTGATCACCCAGCGCCCGTAATTATGAAAACTGGTGGTTTCGAGACCTGACTGCATGGAAAGAAGTTGCCTGATGGTGATAGCTTCTTTTAGT
The DNA here is from genome assembly GCF_035704785.1 of Gracilimonas sp. Taxonomy (GTDB): domain Bacteria; phylum Bacteroidota; class Rhodothermia; order Balneolales; family Balneolaceae; genus Gracilimonas. Next base: position 1,661 of record NZ_DASSWP010000129.1, read on the forward strand.
GAATCCGGATTTGCATCAAAGTACTCCGGAAAATAATCTCCAAGGGTGTCATTGAGGGATATTTCACCTTGATCAACAGCAATTCCTGTTATCAGAGAGATGATACTTTTGGATGCAGATTTGATGTTGTAAGGGTAACCTGCTGAGGCGTTTCGGAAATACTCTTCCCCTAAAAGTTCGCCATTTTGTTGAACCAGAATACTTCTTAGAGATGTAATAGATTCCGCTTGTTCAAAAACTTCTTCTAAATCGGTATCACTAGCCACTGATTGTGCTGCTACGCTAAATGGAAGGGCTACAAAAAAAAGAATGAATAGAAATGAGCGTTTGATTACAGAAATCATGCAGTTTGTTTGAACCTAAAAGTTATGGGTATCTTATCTTTAAACGGAGTACCTATGTGATAGAGTTCCCACTCGGAATCATAGTTCATGATCCGGTCTCTGAGAATTGAAACCAGATCTTGGGAGCTTCCATTATCAGCATTCCATTCAAAAGTTTCTACTCTGAATTTCATATTTCGTTTCTCGCCGTTTACGTGAACATCCAGATTAACTACGTTTTCGACATTGGGGACGGTGAATTGTACTCGAACATTGTGCATGGCAGGTCCGGTTTCAGTTAACAGTGATATGTAATTAAGGAATCAAAAAATGTGCCATATAACATAAAGCATTATCCAGGCTGAATGGAGAGGGTCTTGTTTCAAAAACTGTTCGAAAACTAACACTGGTGTTCATTTCTGAACGGTTTAACTGCTTCTACTTCCAAAATAAAAACCTTTCAAAAGATCATTATTCGGGAGTTTTTGAAGGGATTGCTCGGTCATCAAAAAGTCGAAGATCATTGAATAGGCTGTTTCAAGTTTTTCATAGTCATGTTGTTCAGCAAAAATAGTGAAGCTGTATATCCGCTCATTTCCGAGTGAAACCGTAATCCGATAATTTTTTGTGATATCGCAATCAAGGCGGAGAGTATATGTTCCAAGCTCAAATTCATGGATTCTGCGCCCGGGTTCAATGTCAGATTTTTCTTCTTTACTCTGAATCCTTTGAACAAGCTGT
>NZ_DASSWP010000058.1:0-11076 GCF_035704785.1 Gracilimonas sp.
AAAATTACGCGGAAAAGGCGTTTCAGCTTGTGCAACCTGCGACGGTGCGTTTTTCAGAAACCAACATGTAGTTGTAGTTGGAGGTGGTGATACCGCAATGGAAGAAGCGACCTTCCTTACCAAATTTGCAAGCAAAGTAACGGTCATTCACAGGCGTGATGATCTTCGTGCCTCAAAAGCCATGCAAACCCGGGCATTCAATAATGAAAAAATTGAATTCATGTGGGACAGTGAACTTGTTGAAGTCCTTGGGGATAAAGTTGTGGAAGGTGTTAAGGTCAAAAACAGAAATAACGGCGAAGTCATTACATTGGATGATGTGACCGGTGTTTTTGTGGCGATCGGGCACAAGCCGAATACAGATCTTTTCAAAGGTGTGGTTGAGATGGACGATGTGGGCTATATACAAACCAAAGGCCAATCTACAGAAACCGACCTCCCCGGATTATTTGCCTGCGGTGATGCGATGGACGCCGTGTACCGACAAGCAGTTACAGCAGCCGGAACCGGATGTAAGGCTGCTTTGGATGCCGAGCGCTATTTGGGTGAGATTGAAAGCGAGAAAGCCATCGCCGAATCTCACTGGAAGTAATTTGTTGATAGATTGATAGTTGATAGAGTGATCATCACTTTATCAACTATCAATCTATCATTTTTTACCTTTCTTCTTCCCTACCGTTTTTTCTTCTTTCTCTTCTCCTTCTTCAGAATCGGAGCTCTCTTTTTTTGATTTGGTTTTCGGTTTCTCTTCTTCCTCATCTTCATCTTTGATATCAATGAATTCGGCATCCACGGAATATTCGTCATCATCGGTAACTTCACGTTCCACTATGATCTGGTAATCGTTGATGAACATCGCAAACATACCAATGGCTGCTATTACCGGTGCCATGGCGGCAGCAAGTGTCATTCCTCCAACGCCAACCGTTAAGTTGGTCTCGAATTTGATCTCACCCTCTTTATTCTTGATGATAAGCTTGCGGGCACTTCCTTCCTTGATCATTTTTCGGATCTGACTGATCACCTCATTAACTCCGCCCTGAATCTCCTGGTAGATGGTTTTTGCCTTGTCTTTAGCTTCTTCTTTTTTCATGATATGTAAGATTTATGAAATTTTTTTGTAAGGAATTGCTTTCTCACCGCTCTAACTACGTAAAGATAACATAAAAGATTCAGGTACAAATTATGCTTTCAAGAGTTTATTGCGCATCCACCGTCGGGGTAGATGCAAAGATCATCGACGTAGAAACCCATCACACCAACGGAATGGTCGCTTTCTTTTTAGTTGGACTGCCGGACCGTGCGGTAAAAGAATCCCGCGACCGGGTAGAAGCGGCTATCCGGAATACAGGTTCTTATTACCCGCTGGGAAGGATAACGGCAAACTTAGCTCCGGCCGACCTCCCAAAAGAAGGAAATGGATTTGACCTTCCCATTGCGATTGGCATTCTAAATATGTCAGGACAACTTCACACCGATAAGCTTGATGATACCGTGATGCTGGGAGAGCTGGCTTTGGATGGAAAGATCCGTCCCGTGAAAGGAGTGCTACCAGTAGCAGTTGAAGCTGCAAAAAGAGGATTCAAGTACTTGATCGTCCCAAAAGAAAACGGGGGAGAAGCTGCAGTTGTGGAAGAGCTGGAAGTCTTTCCATTTGAACATCTGAACCAGGTTAAAGACTGGCTTGAAAATCGGGGAAGCATGGAGCCATTGCGCAGCAATGTGGAGCAGTATTTCAACCAAAATGGAAAACATAATCCATTGGATTTCAGCGACGTGCGCGGACAGGAAAATGTGAAGCGTGCTTTGGAAATAGCAGCCTCGGGGGGACATAATGTGATCATGGTGGGCCCTCCAGGCTCCGGTAAAACCATGATGGCCCGGCGCATTCCAACCATATTGCCACCTCTTACTTTGGATGAGGCACTGGAAACTACCAAAATTCATTCCGTTTCCGGGATATTGGAATCAGGGAAAGCACTGATCACAAAAAGACAGTTTCGTTCTCCGCATCATACGGTATCTGATGTGGCTCTGGTTGGAGGCGGAAGTATACCGATGCCCGGAGAAATATCTATGGCACACAATGGGGTGCTGTTTTTGGATGAACTGCCGGAATTCAAGCGAAGCGCGCTGGAGGTGATGCGGCAACCTCTGGAGGATGGATTTGTTTCTATTTCACGTGCGCGGATGAGTGTTACCTACCCGAGTCGAGTGATGCTGGTGGCTTCGATGAATCCCTCGCCCTCCGGCGATTGGTATGATCCGCACGAAATGAATGGAACTTCTTCCATGCAGATGCAGCGGTACCTCAGCAAAATAAGCGGGCCACTGTTGGATCGGATCGATCTGCATATTGAAGTACATAAAGTGAGCTACGAAGAGCTTTCAGGAAAAGCGAAGGGGGAATCTTCAGAGGATATTAGAAAGCGGGTTGTGAAAGCGAGGGAAATTCAATCCAAGCGGTTTATGGGAATGAAAGGGGTGTACAGCAATGCCCAGATGAGTACGCGTATGGTGCGCAAGGTTTGCAAGCTGGATGATGCGGGCTCTGAGATCCTCAAAAAGGCCATCACCTCACTGGGACTTTCTGCCCGGGCATACGACCGCATCCTAAAAGTCTCCCGCACCGTAGCCGATCTGGATCATTCCGAAAATATCAAATCCAACCACGTGGCCGAAGCGATTCAGTATAGGAGTCTGGATAGGGAGGGGTGGCTGGGGTGAGAACTCGGTCAATCGTAAAGCAGGTCTGAAGACCTTTGCTTGTTAATTACAGAGGTAAAACAGATTTGAGAATTTTACTAATAAACCGGGGTAATGTTAGTAGCTACTGTAGTTGAAATTATTTTAGAACATAAACAAGCAAAGGCCTTTAGGCCTGCAAATAAGGAGAAAAATGTCGCAATCATTTTCAAATCATTGGATCCATTGTATTTGGAGAACAAAGAATAGTCGTAGGATCTTATTGAAATCTTACAGATACAGGCTGTTTGGTCATATGAAAGAATATGCTTCTAAAAATAATATTCTGTTAGATATCATAAACGGTGTTGAAGACCATGTTCATTGTCTAATTCGGCTTAAAACCACTCAGTCTGTGGCGGATGTAATAAGAATTATAAAAGGAGAGTCTTCTTTCTGGGTCAATAAGAATGTGATTCTTGAAGAACATTTTGAATGGCAAGATGGATTTGGAGTAATCTCAGTTTCACCAAAAGAAATAAATGGGATAAGGAAATACATTTACAATCAAGAAAAACATCACCACCACAAATCACTTAAAGAAGAATTCAAAGAGCTAAAATTCACAAAGAAAATAAACAAGCCAAGGTCTTCAGACCTGTAATAATTGGCATGTTGTTCGATGTTGGGTGTTCATTTCACATGTTCATGCGGTGTTATCAGGAAATGTTTTTAGTATAATTATAGTTAAGTGATTGTCGTTTAATGCGATAGAATAAGTAAATGGAGACGGCTATGAAAAATAGAACAGCATATTGGAAAGGAGGAATGGTATTCAGCCTGCCGGTGCTGATCATTTTGGTCTATTTGTGGCTGGTGCTATAAATGGGTTGATTCGTGCTTTGAAATTGGATAAGCTTTCCGTTCAAAATTAATCCAAGACCGCACAGATATTTTGTCCATTTTTGTTGATGTAGCTTTGCCGGCAGCCGTCCGAAAGCAGTTTACCTATCATGTACCTCAAGAGCTTGAAAACTCCATTCAAGCCGGACAAAGGGTATGGATCCCATTTCGGAATTATAATGCCATTGGGGTGATCGTCCGTCTTCATCAGCAAAAGCCTTCCTTTAAAACCAAGCCGGTTCGCAAGATCCTCGATGAAAAGCCGATCCTTTCCAAAGAACTTCTGGATCTCACGGAGTGGATCTCAAAATTCTATTTTGCCAGCTGGGGCGAAACTATTCAAGCCGCTCTTCCCGCCGGATTGAATTTCGTATCCCGGAAATATCTAACAGTTTCAGATGATACCGATGTATCACAATTAAGTGAAGAACAATTAGAAGTCTTAAAAGACCTTCAGGAGAATAAAACTACTTTGGATGAAGCCAAAAAGCGATGGAAGGGAACCGGACTGAATAAAGTATTCTCGAAACTGCTGAAGGATAAAAAGATCGAAATTTGGGAAGAGCCCGATCTAAAAGTAACGGTGGCCACTGAACGAGAATGGATCTGGGCGGATGGGAAAGACGAGAATGCAGCCAAAGCATTTTTGGAAAGCAAGGAAGTAAATGAAGAACTGAAATGGACCTCAGCCTTAGCTCTTATTGCAGATGAAATACCCATCCGGCAATCTGAAATACCGGATGACTCTGTATTCACTTCGTACACTTTAAAAAAATTACAGGATGAGGGGTGGATCACCTTTCGAGAGGTAGAAAAAAATACTGGGATCGATCATCTTGAATTTGAGCCGGACTCCATCAAAACACTAAATGAAGATCAGGAAAAAGCTTTTGAGAAGATCAGTGATGCTTTAACCAAGGAAGAGTTTACAAATTATCTGCTTTTTGGGATCACCGGAAGCGGTAAGACCGAAGTTTATATTCACGCATTAAAGCAGGTGGTTGAAAGCGGAAAGGGCGGAATTGTTTTGGTGCCTGAGATCGCACTTACGCCCCAAACGGTATCTCGTTTTTTTAGAATTTTTGGAGATGAAATTGCGGTGTTACACAGCCGAATGACCAACCGCGAACGGCTGCGTGCCTGGAAAGATCTGAATGCAGGAAAGAAAAGCATTGCCATCGGCCCGCGTTCAGCTGTATTTGCTCCGATACAGAATTTAGGATTGATCATCCTGGATGAAGAACACGACAGTTCATATAAACAGATCGATCCCGCACCAAGATATCACGCCAGAGAGACAGCGATCGTTCGGGCCACTATGAATGACGCCGTGGTGATCATGGGTTCGGCAACCCCGAGTATGCAGGCTTTGAATATGGCTGCGAAAGGAAAATGTGAGTTACTGGAACTCACAAAACGACATGCTGAGGCTGTTCTTCCTGAAGTCAAGATCCTGGATCTGAAGCAATATAAGGGAGCCATGCGGGGAGAATTTGCAGTCCCATTATTTATGGCGATGGAGGAGGCCCTGAAGAAAAACGAGCAGATTATTCTGCTTTATAATCGCAGGGGTTATGCCAGTTATTTACAGTGTGAGGATTGCGGCCACATTCCTGAAAGTCCCGAAAGTTCGGTCAGCCTTACCTACCACAAGCGCAAAAATCTCCTGATGGATCATTATACAGGCTATTCCCGCCGAAAAGATCTGAAGTGTGAAAGCTGCGGTTCAGCCAATTTGAAGGTACAGGGTTCCGGTACTCAGAATATTGAAGAACAACTGGAGGAGCTTTTTCCCGATTCAAATATCATTCGGTTTGATCGTGACTCAACTTCCCGCAAAGGGGCGCATGAAAAGATACTCAACACTTTTGGGGAAGGGAAAGCCGATATCATGATCGGGACGCAATTGGTGGCCAAAGGACTTGATTTCCCTAACGTAACGGTGGTTGGCGTTGTGAATACCGATACCGAACTGGCATTTCCGTCCTTCCAGGCTACGGAGCGGATGTATCAGCTGCTGAGTCAGGTTTCGGGACGCTCAGGCCGGGGCGATAAACCCGGGGTCGTATTTTTACAAACCCGACAGCCTGATAACCCGGCACTGAAGTTTGCCAGAGATCATGATCACCGGGGATTTGCAAGGCAGGAAATGGAATTTCGAAAGCCTTTGTATTATCCCCCATACTCACGATTGATCCGGTTTGAGCTGAAGTCAACCAAAGATCATGAGGTAAATATGGCGGCTCATATCTTAAAGAAATCGATTGAGTATGTGATCTCTGATATACCCGTTTTGGGTCCTTCTCCTGCAGCCATTCACTGGATGAATAAAAAATTTATTTGGGAGATCATGATGAAGATAGACACCGAGAAAGGGGCGAATTACATCGAACGTATGCTGGAAAGGATCATGGCCGTTTATGAAGCTGATATCAAGGGGAAGTTTTCGTCGGTTCGTGTAAATGTGAATGTTGATGCGATCCATTAGATATTGATTAAATAAATTGTTTTACGAAAATCATAAACTTATATTGGGGTGATGCAATTATTCAATCGAAAAGAGAATGATTGGGTTGAGGCAAAGATTGAACAAGCTACTAAGGAAGATTTTGCAAGAATAAAATCCTCTGATGAGTTTTTGTTTGACTGGACCAAAGAGCGAAAGCGAAGTGTTTTTAAAATGCTGGAAGTTTCTACAGGGAATATTCTAGGATTGATTTCTGTAACTGATTTTCAGGAAGAACTAAGACTTCACATTAATTTGTTGGAGAGCTCAAAATCAAATGTTGGGAAAAACAAAGTTATTGATGGCATAGCAGGAAGCTTGATCGCACATGTAGTGTCTAAAGCTTTTGAAAATGGATATAACGGTTTTGTATCACTTATTCCCAAAACTAATTTGATAGAATATTATATAAAAATGTATGGATTTATTCGTGTTGGGAATGCTCTTGTAATTGAAGGAGAGCAGTCAATCAAATTGATCAAAAAACATTATAAATCATGAGAATCGATAAAATTTACCAAAAACTTAAAGAGCAGTATTCTGAGGATGAAATTGTAGAATCCTATATAATCCCTGAAACTGTAAAGGAAGATGAGACTCAATACGCTATCTCCCAATACAGAGAGGAACGGCTTAACCAAATGTCAGATCATGAGAAAGTGGTTTCTAAAGTTATAAGCTTGAAATTCCAAATAGTTAAATATGTAAAAGAACAGTCGTTTTCATTCCAGAAAACATTTGGATCCTTTTTGTTGGAGTATATCCAGGCATTAGGTCGATCGCGTAAAGAAATTTCGAAGGATCTGGACCTGCACTACACAAAGCTTAGTCGCATTATAAATGATCGGGAAGAGCCAAGTATAGAGCTATGCTACAGGCTTGAAAAACATTCTGGAGGGCTGATCAACGTGTTTAATTGGTGGCAACTTATTAAGAAAAAAGAAGAGTTTATCCTGTCTCAAGACATTGAACTTAAGAGAGAGGAGCAGAAAAAAGTCTCAAATAGCCTAACTATTTCAGAGTAAGTGCAACAAGTAACTAAAAAATTTGCAAAAGCCCTTTCAAAGTTGGTATTTAAGGACAGTTATATACCATATAAAAATTGACGGAAAATGGGAGAAGAGCGCGTTAAGCTTGCGGACAATAATGAAGAGGTACAAGCTTTTATGAAGCATGTGCTTCGCGATATGCGGGCACTGAAAACTATGCTGGATGAGGATTGGTTCGAAACAGATATCCTGCGTATAGGAGCTGAGCAGGAACTTTGCATGGTTGATCCGCACGGAAAGGTATTTCCCAAATCTATGGAAGTTTTGGAGGCTTTGGGAGAAGGTAATTACACCACGGAATTTGCCCGGTTCAACCTTGAGATCAATATGGATCCGCTGGAGTTTACGGGTAACAGCCTCTCGCAGATGGAGCATAATTTGCATGATGAGGTGGAGAATGTAAGGAGAACCGTTCGTGAGATGGGCGGTGATATTTTATTAACCGGAATTCTCCCCACTATCCGGAAAATGGATGTGGATATCAAAAACCTGACGCCTCTTCAGCGGTATGAAGCTCTTTGCGAGGCTATCAATAGACTGCGCGGAAAAGAATATGAACTGCGTATTCAGGGGATGGATGAGTTGCTCATGAAGTTTGATTCCCCACTTCTGGAAGCGTGTAACACCGGTTTCCAGGTTCATTTGCAGGTGAAGCCGTCCGAATTTGTAAAACGGTATAATATTGCTCAGGCTGTTACAGCCCCTGTTTTAGCGTGTGCCGTGAATTCGCCGGTGCTTTTCGGAAAGCGTCTTTGGGCTGAAACCAGGGTTGCCCTATTCCATCAATCTATTGATACGCGACAGGTGGGAGAGCATTTGCGGGATTCGAGTCCAAGGGTAACTTTCGGGAATCAGTGGCTGGAAAACAGCATCCTGGATATTTATAAAGAAGATATTTCCCGCTACCGCGTGATGCTGAGTGCTGAGATCGAAGAAGATGTCGAGCGGCTGATGAAAGAAGGAAAAGCCCCTGAACTGATGGCCCTGAGGGTGCACAATTCTTCGGTTTATCGCTGGAACCGACCTTGTTATGGTGTTGGAAACGGAAAACCGCACCTGCGTATTGAAAACCGGGTTTTTCCATCCGGGCCAACGGTGGTCGATGAGGTGGCAAATGCCGCTTTCTGGCTGGGATTACTGAACGGGTTTGAAGATGAATATCCGGATATCACCAAAGAAATGGATTTTGACAATGCGCGCATGAACTTTTTTGCGGCTTCAAAACTTGGGCTCGACACAAAGTTTGTCTGGACCAAAGACCGAAAGATGACGGCGGTTGATCTGATCAAAGATGAATTGTTGCCTATTGCTAAAAACGGACTTCAAAAAGCTGATATAGATTCGTCCGATATTGATACCTATCTGGGAGTGATCGAAGAGCGAGTGAACACGGCCCAAACAGGTTCCTATTGGGTGGTGAAATCATACGGTAATCTGATCAAGGAAGGTAATCGTGAACAGACCCTTTCGGCCATCACCAACGCGATGATCAAAAATCAGAAAAAAGGGGAACCGGTTCATAAATGGGCATTGGCAAAGATTGAAGACATGGATCACTGGAAGCCCTCTAAACTGATGGTAGAGGAATTCATGACTACCGACCTCTTTACCGTTCGCAAAGATGATATTCTGGAATTTGTAGCCAATCTGCTTGATTGGCGAAGTATTCGATATATACCGGTAGAAGATGATCAAAAACATTTGTTAGGGCTCATCACCATGCGTAAGGTTTTACGTGAATACACCAAAGTTGTAAATGAAGATGAAGAAGCTTCGGTTACACAAACAGTGAATGATATCATGGAGCAAAACCCAATAACCATCCACCCTGAGGCTTCCATTATGGAGGCTATGGAAATAATGCAGGATAAAAAGATCGGTTGCCTGCCGGTCGTAAAAAACAGTCGATTGGTTGGGGTAATCACTGAAGATAATTTCATGAACATCACCCGGCGCCTGCTGCAGGTATTAGATAACGAGAAAAAGAATGAGGAAGAGTGAATTGATAAAGTGACGAGTGATGAAGTAAGCATTACGAAGTTAGTTGCTAAGTAATATTTTATTACTCGTCACTTTATCATTTTTAAAACAGAATATTTTGCAGGATACGAAAGAAGAATTATTGAAAACAGAGAACATTGAATACTCAGACCGATTGATTGGTGATTTGCAGGGAGCACATCCGGGCCCGACTGTAATTGCTTTGGCCGGTATTCATGGAAATGAACCTACAGGAATTGAAGCCATCCGGCATATTTTTGAGAAGCTGGAATCTAAAAAATCAGAATTTCATGGACGGTTTCTTGGGTTGATCGGAAATATAGAAGCACTGCGGGAACGAAAAAGATTCATTGATGAAGACATGAACCGGATCTGGTTCACCTCTATATTAGATAAGATAAGGCGAACCCCTATTGAAGAGGTACAGACAGCCGAGCGAAGGGAAACCAAGAAGCTGCTTGAGATCATTGATCCTATTATTACGGAAGAGGAACCAGAATACCCGGTTATTTTTGTGGATCTGCATAGTTTTTCCGCCGAAAGCGGTTTGTTTGTGATCAGTACAAGAGATGACCGCAATGTGGAATTGCTGGCTCAGCTTCGGGTTCCACTTATCTTTGGGATAGAGAAAGCCCTGCACGGAACGGCTCTTAAGTATATTCAGAATACCGGAAATATAGGTTTTGCTTTTGAAACGGGGCAACATTTTACCGAGGTCGCTGAGGACAATGCCACGGCAGGACTCATGTGTCTCCTTGTAGCCGCCGGATGTATTCTGGCTTCCGAGATCGAAGACTTCACCCGCTATTACGATTACCTGAACACACAAACCGAAGATCTTCCCCATAAAGTGGAGTTCCTGTATAAGCACATCATAGAGCCGGGCGATCGCTTTGAAATGCGTCCCGGGTTCAAAAACTTTGATAATGTTAAAAAAGGGCAGTGGCTGGCCAACGACCGCCATGGAAAGATCCTGGCTCAGCGAAGTGGCTATATTTTGATGCCGCTGTACCAGCAGCAGGGCGAGGATGGCTTCTTCATTATTGAGGAGTGTGAGTAGTCTTACTCATTTATTTTTTGGTGATTTTTTTATCCCGAATTATTTTTGTTGAGTGGCGGGTACTTTGCGTAAGTTTACAGACTATATTTTTTTGAGAACTTTGTGACTTAATAATGAAGAACGATTACGAATTTATTGACGGAACCAGGCTTTCCTCTGTGATTGAAGCCCTGATCTTTGCCAGTGATGAACCAATTCCGGGATCCAAGATCCGTGAGATCATTGTGGAAAATGAAGAACAAATTGAGATTACGGAAGAAACCGTTCAGAATTTTGTGGACAAGCTGAACGAACGCTATGATGAGAATGGCCTCAGTTTTCGCATTCAATTACTGGGCGGAGGATACACGTTTGTAACCGAATCCAAATACCACTATTGGCTGAGTGTTTTCCAACATGAAAATGCATACCGGAAGTTGTCTCAGTCGGCTATTGAGTCGCTGGCCATTGTGGCCTACCGGCAGCCCATCACCAAACCGGAAGTGGATCAAATTCGCGGAGTGGATTCCGGCTATATCCTCCGGCAGTTGATGGAGAAGGCTTTGATCGAAGTTTCCGGACGGGCCGACAGCCCCGGGAAGCCCTTGCTTTATCGAACTACCAAGCATTTCCTAACCCACTTTGGCATCAACTCAGTGGATGAGCTTCCGAAACCACGCGAGATCGATGAGATCCTGAAAGATGATGACATGGCCGAACACCGGCAGTTACTTATGGAACGACAGCTGATGATGGATGACATGGATGCAGAAGATGAAGTATCTCCTGAAGAAAAAGCCCGGGAAATATTCGATGAATTTGAAGAGAAGAAAAAGGCCTCTGAGAATAATGAGGGGGATGAAAATCATCCCGAAAATGGACAAGATAATTTA
>NZ_DASSWP010000189.1:0-6186 GCF_035704785.1 Gracilimonas sp.
GTTGGGGTAATGCACGCCTGTGGACACGACACCCATATCGCCATGATGATGGGGGTTGCTAAAATACTCACCGATATGAAAGATGAGATCAAAGGAACCATCAAGTTTATTTTCCAACCCGCTGAAGAAGGGGCGCCACAGGGCGAAGAAGGCGGAGCTGAATTGATGGTAAAAGAAGGAGTACTTGAAAATCCTGATGTTGATGCCATTTTCGGATTACACATCTGGGACAGTGAACCTGTTGGCACCATTGGATATCGTTCGGAAGGAATTATGGCAAGCGTAAACAGTTTTAGCCTTGAGATCACCGGAAAGCAGGCGCACGGCTCGGCACCATGGAATGGTATTGATCCAATCGTAACGGCAGCACAGATCATTAACAATGTACAGACCATTGTTAGCCGAAGCATGCCCTTAACCAAACAGGCTGCCGTGGTGACCTTTGGTAAAATCGAGGGTGGAGTTCGCCATAATATCATTCCTGAATCTGTTAGAATGGAAGGTACGATCCGCGCTTTAGATGAAGACATGCGTCAGCTTATTTTCAAGCGACTGGAGACCATCGTCCAAAACACCGCCGAGAGTAACGGTGCTACCGCTGAACTTACCATCCATAAAGGATATCCCATTACCTACAACGACCCCGAATTAACCGCCATGATGGCGCCAACCTTAGACCGTGTTACCAATGGAAATGCCAACATCATGGATGCAGTAACCGGAGCCGAAGACTTCTCCTTTTTTCAGGAAAAAATTCCCGGCTTGTATTTCTTTTTAGGAGGGAAATCTCCTAATGTTGAATCCGGCGGCCACCACACTCCCGATTTTTACGTGGATGAAAGCGCCATGAAACTCGGTATCAGAGCCATGAGTAATTTGGTTGTTGATTACATGAACTCTGCCGGAAATTAATTGTAAAACAAACCTCAAATTATGAAGAAGTTTTTATCCACTGCACTGTTTTTGCTTGTCACCTTTAACTTGTTTGCTCAGCAGCTTTCGGAGACAGAGCAAAAGATCCTTGATCGCATTGATGCCAATCATGCCGACGCGTTAGAATTCCTCGAAGCCAATGTAAACATCAACAGCGGAACCCTGAATCTTGACGGGGTTCGTAAAGTTGGGGAAAACTATATCAAAGCATATAATGAACTCGGTTTTGAAACCCGATGGATCCCTCAGGATGAAGTAAACCGCGCCGGACACTTTTTCGCTGAACAAAAGGGAAGTTCCGGAAAAAAACTGCTCCTTATCGGCCACCTCGACACTGTTTTTGAGCCGGATAGCCCGTTTCAGGAATTCGAAATTCTGAATGATTCAGTAGCTACAGGTCCCGGAGTAAATGACATGAAGGCCGGAAACGTGATGATCTTCTATGCACTTAAAGCCTTAAAAGAGGCGGGTGCCATTCCTGATGCACAAATAATTGTAGCATACACCGGAGATGAGGAAAAAGCCGGAAGCCCTACTTCCATCAGCCGAAAAGATCTGGTTGATGCCGCTAAAAGAAGTGATGTAGCACTCGGTTTTGAAACGGCATCGGGATTCAGTTATGCCACGGTTGCCCGTCGTGCTTCCTTTTCATGGAAGCTTGAAGTAGAGGGTAGACAAGCACATTCATCCGGCATCTTCAGTGATTACACCGGGGCGGGCTCCGTATATGAAGCCTCAAGAATTCTCAATCGTTTTTATGAGGAACTTCGGGAAGATAACCTCACCTATAATGTGGGTGTTATTCTGGGTGGAAATGAGGTTGATTATAACGAAGAACAGGTCAGAGGAAGTGTAAGTGGCAAAACAAACATTGTCCCCAAGAAAACCATAGCTCATGGTGGAATTAGATTTTTAACCACTGAACAAGGTGATCGGGCCTTCGCCAAAATGAGAGAAATTGTTTCTGATCACCTGCCCCAAACTTCTGCAGAGCTTACCATCTACGAAGGCTATCCTCCCATGGAGCCCACCGATGGAAATATGGAATTACTGAACGTTTTAAGTGAACTGAGCCAGGACTTGGGATTGGGTAAAGTGGAAGCCTACGATCCCGGAAGGCGCGGAGCTGCGGATATTTCTTTTGTAGCAAGCCATGTGGACGGGCTCGATGGACTCGGAGCCATGGGAAGCGGAGCGCACGGCCCTAACGAGACTGTAAACTTGAAGACGTATAAGGAACTGACCAAACGGGCTGCACTTTTGATCTACCGGCTTACCCAAGCTGAATAATTCATACTTAACAATCTATCTCTCATGAAAAAAATTACGCTCTACTTTATTCCGTTACTTTTCATCTGGATCTCAGGATGCAACACACCTGATCCAGAAATACAACAAGGCATCAATGCAGCTGATGAAATCTTGCAAACCTATGTAGAAGAGCATGACATTCCCGGTATGAGTGTTTCCGTTTATCGGGATGGGGAGATCATCTGGTCAAAAGGATATGGATACATGGATGTTGACAATCAGGTACCCATCGAGCCAGCCTCAACCCTTTTCCGCATAGGAAGTGTTTCCAAAACCTATACGGCATCAGGGGCGGCATTGCTTTACCAAGAGGGTAAATTGGATCCCAAAGAACCGGTTCAAACCTATGTGCCGAATTTTCCTGAAAAGGAATATGAGATCACAGTTGAACAAGTAGCCGGACATATCGCAGGAATTCGTCATTACAGGGGAGATGAATTCATGAGTGATAAGAAATACACTTCGATAACAGAAGGGCTTGATATCTTTAAAGATGACACGTTGCTTTTTGAACCCGAAACCGATTACTCTTATTCAAGCTACGGATGGAATTTGATAAGCGCTGTAATAGAAGGCGCTTCCGGTCAGAAGTTTTTACCCTTTATGGAAACACAGGTTTTTGACCGATTGAATTTGACAAACACCATGCCCGACCATGCCGATCAGGATATTCCGAATCGAACTCTTTTTTATGTGTATGATGATAGCACTGAATCCAACATAGAAGCTCCCTATGTGGATAACAGCTACAAATGGGCCGGTGGCGGATTTCTCTCTACAACCGAGGATATGATCCGGTTTGGGGAAGCTCATCTGTCTGACGACTATTTAACCACAGAAACACTCGACCGGTTTATGGCTCCTTTGCAAACTTCTGATGGAGAATCTACCGGCTATGGATTTGGGTGGAGCACGTTCATCGATTCAGAGGGCAACACATGGAAAGGCCATAGCGGCGGTTCGGTTGGTGGAAGCACCATGTTTTTTCTCCATCGTGAAAAGGAGGTGGTGGTTGCATTTGCCATCAACCGTTCCGGAGCACCCATGGCAGATCTGCGAGATAAGCTGGCTAAAATTTTTATTGATTAAATTATAGTTCTATTTCAGACTACTCAGTGCTTTAGCCTCGTTCCCAACCACCCGGTTGGGAATGACTTTCAGGACCTCCCGGTCCCAATGACAAGAATTGGGATGAAACTAACTCTTACAAACCTTGGCCACATTGACCCACCCCCCTTAATCCCAGACCCGACCGGGGAAACTCTAAACTCCAAGATCCACGATGTAAGCATTTACATAAGAAAAAGTCTTGGCTGATCTTTATTATCCATTTCGTTGGAATTAACTAAATATCTTCATGAAAAAATTACTCTCACTTGCTCTCGCACTTTTTCTTTTAATGCCTGCACTTCAGGCTCAATTACCGGATCAAATTCAGGTAGTAGATCCTCCTTTCTGGTGGACTGAAATGCCCGTCAATGAACTGCAGCTTCAGCTTTACGGAGATAACCTTGGCTTATATCGCGCCAGTACCGATCATCCCGGAGTCAAGATCACCAAACAACTTGCCGTAGATTCACCCAATTACCTCTTCCTCTATTTTAATATTTCTGATGAGGCCGAAGCCGGGGATATGGAGATCGTACTCACCCAGAGTAACAAGGAAATTGTATTTAATTATGAGCTAAAAACACGAGAATCCACAGAAGGCCGGAACAATGGTTTTGATCCTTCTGATGTGATCTACCTCATGATGCCTGATCGTTTTGCCAACGGAGATCCCTCCAATGACACTATTGAAGGCATGATCGAATCGGCTGACCGCTCGAATCCTGAACGCCGACAAGGTGGTGATATTCAGGGTGTCATGGATCATCTGGATTATATTGAAGACTTGGGCATGACCGCCATCTGGTTCACTCCCATGTTCGAGAATGATATGAGCATCGAGTACGGAGCCTATCACGGATACGCGGCTACCGATCTCTATAAAGTGGATCGTCGTTTTGGCTCTAATGAATTGTATAAAGAGTTGGTCTCCAAAGTTCAGGAGCGCGACATGAAAGTGATAATGGATATGATCCACAACCACATTGGCGACAATCACTGGTGGATGGATGATCTGCCAACGAACGACTGGGTGTTTGATTATGAAGAAGTCGGACAAACCAACTACCGAGGGGTGGTAGCTTCCGACCCCTATGCCTCTGATTACGATTCAACGAAACTTACAGATGGCTGGTTTGTCCCCGAAATGCCCGATCTGAATCAAGACAATGAACTCCTGGCTGATTACCTTATTCAAAATACGCTATGGTGGATCGAGTATTCAGGAATTGATGGTATTCGCATGGATACCTACGTCTATCCAGACAAAGATTATATGGCTCGTTGGGCGAAAGAAGTGCTCGCTGCCTATCCCAGTTTTAATATTGTTGGAGAATCGTGGGTAGAGAATGTTCCCGCTGAAGCTTACTGGCAATATGATAAACCTGGAGTGGATGACGGCTACCAATCACACCTGCCGAGTCTGACCGATTTCCAATTCGCCTTTGCAGCTCGCGATGCATTCAACGAAGAATTTGGCTGGACCACCGGATTGAGTCAGCTTTATTACGTGCTTTCCCAGGATTTTCTGTATTCCGACCCGATGGGCAATGTCATCTTTTTGGATAACCATGATATGAGCCGCTACTTCGAGCACATCGGCAAAAATGAAGACCACTTCAAAATGGCCTATACGTTTTTAATGACCACGCGTGGCATCCCACAGGTATATTACGGTACCGAGCTGATGATGGCTCACGAAAACCGTGGCGGTGATGACGAAGCCTGGCGACAAACCATGCCGGGCGGCTGGCCCGATGACGACCGCAGTGTATTCACTGAAGAAGGCCGTACCGAAAAGGAAAATGAGATCATGGATTACGTAACCAAGCTAACCCAATGGCGAAAAGATGCCGTTGCAACACATGACGGTGAGCTGGTACATTTCATCCCTGAGAATAATACCTATATCTATTTCCGTGTTCATGAAGACCAAACCATTATGGTAACTATGAATGCAAATGAGGAAGCAGTGACATTAGATCGTGATCGATTTGCAGAGATTCTGGATGATTTTGAGATTGGGATTGATGTGATTTCCGGGGATGAAATTAATGTATCAAAAGATTTTGAGGTGGATGGGAAAACAACCGGGGTTTGGGAATTAAAATAACCCATTTGTTTGTGTAGGGACTGTATCATGATACGTCCCTACACAAACCGGGAAATTCTTTATACCTCTTTTTGCCTCAATCCCAGCCACCGGGTTTGGATAGCCCTATTCATCACTTTTTTGCTAATCACTCTTTACTACAAACTTCACTCAAAAGGCCGTATCTTTAAGGCTTCAATCAAGCTGAACGAGACACCATGAGCACGGCCACTGCCGAAACACAAATTACCAAAGAGGCGAAAAAGAGGCGAACCTTCGCCATTATTTCCCACCCTGATGCGGGTAAAACTACCCTCACCGAGAAGCTATTGCTGTATGGTGGAGCGTTGCACGAGGCCGGATCCATCCGTGCCCGAAAGGCTACCCGTCACGCCGCCTCCGACTGGATGTCGATTGAGCAAGAGCGCGGGATCTCTGTAACTTCATCAGTGTTACGTTTTGAGCAAAACGGCATCAAGTACAATCTGCTGGATACCCCGGGTCATAAGGACTTTTCTGAAGATACCCTGCGGACTTTAGTTGCAGCTGATTCCGGCCTGATGGTTATTGACGTTGCCAAGGGCGTTGAGGAACAAACCGAAAAATTATTCGAAGTATGTAAGCTTCGTGAAGTTCCCGTTATCACCTTTGTGAACAAATGTGATCGCCCGGGTATGGATCCGCTGGAAGTGCTAAGTAACATTGAAAGCAAGCTTGGTATCGAAGCCGTACCGGCAAGCTGG
>NZ_DASSWP010000066.1:0-8986 GCF_035704785.1 Gracilimonas sp.
ACTGGTTTCTATTATGCTGATCGTGACCGGGGTGATCTTATTTTTAACACGTTTTGTTGGAGAAACAACCAATTCAATAAACCTGCCGAATAGTTTTGTGATAGGTTTGGCGCAAGCCTTTGCAATGATCCCGGGAATTAGCCGGGCGGGGTCAACAATATCTGCTGCGCTATATTTGGGAGTGAAAAGGGAAGACGCCGCAAACTTCTCATTTTTGATGGTAATTCCTGTAATTGCAGGGGCAATGCTACTTCAAGTTGTAGAAATGATTGAGATCGGAGTAAGTGATGCGCAAATGCTAAGCTTAATAGTTGGTTTTTTTACTGCACTTATCTCCGGTTACTTTGCCTTAAAGTATCTGATCATCATACTTAAGAAAAAAGGATTTCACTATTTTGCTTACTATTGTTGGGCAGTAGGGGGTGCAGGGCTTGTTTACTTTTTGGCGTAATGATTATTCATTAAAAAAATCGATAAATAACAAAAAATTGCACCGTCAGTTCTTGAAGGCGGAACCAATTATGGCTACCTTTGTCGCTCACAAAACAGAATATTTATGATCGTTTATTTATTCATCATGTTGGCAGTTTTAGCCGTTGGATCAGCTTTGGCTATGGTAATCAATAAAAACGTGGTTAACAGCGCTCTTTTCCTCGTTTTTAACCTCGTTTCATTAGCAGGAATATTTCTGATCCTGAATGCACAGTTTTTGGCTATTATACAGATCTTGGTATATGCAGGTGCTATTATGGTGTTATTCCTTTTTGTCATCATGCTGTTGAATGTTGAGGACGAAGAAAAGTTATTCGATAAATTCAGAATTAAATATTTTCTCACCTTTTTCTTGGCTATTGGAGTAATGGGGCAGATATTTTATAGTTTTGCAGGTGTAACCGAGCTTCTTCCCGCTATATCTGAACAGATGGCAGCCATAGGCACGGTAGAAGCAGTAGGTGATGTCCTCTATACAGATTATTTGTTGCCGTTTGAACTAACAGCAATATTACTTACTGCTGCAGTGGTAGGTGCTTTAATGATTGCTCAGCATAAAATCAAAAGAATAGAAGAGATTTAATTATGATAGGAATTGATTGGTTTTTAGGACTAAGTGCTATCATGTTTACTATTGGTATTATTGGCGTATTAATTCGCCGGAATGCCATCGTGATTTTTATGTGTGTTGAGTTAATGTTGAATGCTGTGAATTTGTCGTTGGTTGCTTTTGCAAGTCATCACGGAAATATTGACGGACTAATTTTGGTATTCTTTGCTTTAGCGGTAGCTGCAGCTGAAGCAGTTGTCGGACTGGCGATCATTATTGCGATATTCAGAAATAACTTAACAGTGGATGTGAGTAAGATTAATGTGCTACGCTGGTAAAACCCTGGATACACATTTTATTTTTGTTTAAAGCCGTTCTGATATTCAGAACGGCTTTTTTTTTAATAGAAACTTTTCGCTCAGTATTATTACTTTCATGAAAATTATAACAAAAGGAAAGATCATGCTATTCAGGTTATCCATACTCCTAATTTCAGTCACCTTGCTAATAGGCTGTAATTCTTCTGAGAAACTTTTACAGAAGGGGCAATATGACAGGGCCATTGATAAAGCGGTAGAAAAGCTCCGTAAGAAACCAAATGATGAAAACGAACTATATGTATTGAAAGAGGCATATGTCAAGGCAAACAGCTTTGACATGGACCAAATTGAGTTTCTGGAAAGAGAAGGAAGAGAAGAAAATTATGTAAAGATCTTTCTTTTATATGAGCGATTAGATAACAGACAGGACCGAATAAAAACACTCCCTACTTCTTTAATGAGTCAGTTTACAATAATTGATTACGATGAGCAGCTTATTGAGTCTAAGTCACAAGCTGCAGAGATTTCTTATGAGAAAGGGTTGCAATACTTAGAGCAGGGTGGAAGAGAAAATGCTCGAAGGGCTTATTATGAATTTGAGAGAACTAAGAGCATTTATTCCGATTACAAAGAGGTAAATCAAATGCTTCGGGAGTCTCAATATTTAGGCACAAATCAGGTTTTGTTCGTTATTGAGAATAATTCGCAAGTGGTTTTGCCGGGTCGTTTTGATACTGAATTAAAGAAAATAGGAATGGGCGACCTTAACGATCGATGGATTCAGTACAGCGTGTTTGAAGATGAGGATCAGCAGTACGATTATTTCATTGTCCTGAATATTAATAACATTAATGTAACCCCTGAACGCGTAGAAAGAGAAAAAACTACTGATACTAAAGAAATACAGGATGGAATGAAGTATGTGCTGGATGAAAGGGGTAATGTTACAAAAGACTCTCTCGGTAATGACATCAGAGTTCCAAATATGATAACAGTTGAAGCTGAAGTTTCTAAAGTACGACAGGTGAAAGAGACAATGGTAGGTGGAACACTTGATTATATTGATCTGCGCACCGATCAGTTAGTTAAAACGGATAATATTGCTGTCACGGCAGTTTTTGAACATACATCAGCTACATATTCAGGAGATGAGCGTGCTTTATCAGAAGCATCAAAAGTTATGGTTAACTCAGAAATGGTTCCATTTCCAACAAACGAAATGATGCTTATCGATGCTGCTACTTTACTTAAAGAGCAGGCAAAAGAAATTATGTTTCGTAACCGCAGGTTGTTGAGTTCAACATATTGAAAGAGGACTAAAACATATAACCGGCGGTAAAATAGATGCCATAGCCTTCTTCAGAGAAACCAATATCTCCCCTAAAGATAAAATTCTCGTTGAAGAAGGAACTGAGTCCACCAAATCCGTAAGTGTATTTGAGGTCGCTGAATATGTTATCGATGGCTGTTCCATTGGAATAAGTTCTTCCGATATCAAAAAATAAAGTTCCTCCCAAACGTACCTCATAAGCAGGGAATTCAAAAAGCCAGGACCTAAGTTCAGTATTCATGAAAACAACATTATGGTCTCTGAACCGATTCTCAGGATAGCCACGCATGCTTTTTTCTCCGCCAAGCTCGGCCAGTTTCCAATAGGGTAGTGTGCCAGAAGAGTGTTGGAATGATAGGCGGTTGGCAAAAGTGATCTTACGAATGAAGTGAAAAGATGTATAAGCTCTTGCTTCAGATTTTAAAATGAAATAATCGGATGAGCTGCCGTAAAATTTCTGTCCTGTTTCAATACCTACTCTGCCGTAAATTCCACGGGAAGGAGTAAACTCATTATCTCTGCCTTCCCATATAAACCCTAAACCTAAACCTGCTGTATGTGAACCTTCAATTCCAGTAGGCTGATCCTGGGTGATAAAGCGGTTGTTCTCATTTCCCCACGGAGTAAAATAATCGAAATTTACTACACCAAAAATATCGAGTTGTTCATTATTGGAAGTTATAATAAGGGGGCGTCTTAAAATGAATTCAAAACCTGTTGAAAAAGAATTGTAGTAATAGTAGTCAGGATTTTGTTCAGGAGGATCATTCAATTTTTGGTAATTACCGATACCATAATATTGATTTTTTAAAAATCTTGATATGAAAACTTCCGACGTGAGACGCTGATCAGAATTAAATATGTCAGGTTTATCAAGAAAGGCAGAGGAAGAAATAAGTCCTTTGGTAGAAACTAAGATATTGGCATTGAAGTAGGAATAAAAAGGCTGTGTGTTATTCCGGAAATGATATCGGCTTATGATCCCACCTCCAACCAGCCCGAGGTCAGAGTTATAAGCTAAAGCCGGCATAAAAGCTGTCTCTAATGTATCCGTTATTATTACATCAGAACCTGAATTATTCTCTTGGCCTAAAGTGACAAATTGATACATCATTGTGAAACCAATGATCAGAATCAGAGTTTTGCAAGAAGGAATTTTGGTGCTTTTTATATTCAAATTTTAGGGGATTAGTAGAAAATATGTATAGCTCTGAAAGGCGGTGACTGAAACTCAACTTACAAGCCAACAAAGAAATTATAAATTAAAATAGCATCTCTAAAGTAATACTACCAAAATAGCTACTAAAAACCCGAAGAGTATAAAAGCAAGTGCGGCACTCATGGAGGCTGTGAATCCGTCAGACTTCACTTCTCTGCCTTCGGCAGTAAAAGCCGGAAGCATGTATCTGATTGGGTTTTTGGATAACACAGAGAGCTTTTTAGCAAGTTTCATTGTTACATTTTCCGCAACCCCGAACAAATCATTAGGGGTTTTAACAAATACGGCACGAACTATGGCTGCAGGGCGCCGATAAAACCAGTCGGTATCCAAAGATATGGTGGCGGAAACGTTGAGATGTTTCTTCAGAAACCAGAATCCAACAAAGGCAAGTATGAGTATCTGTGTCATCTCCACGAAGTTGTACACAGAAAATGGCTGGAAGTCGGTTGGATAAGGAAGCTGACTGTAAAGCAATTGCGGAGCTACTCCAAACAGGATACAGAATGATGCGCCTATTCCCATAGCCACTTTCATATTCATAGGAATGGACGAAACTTCAAATTCACTTTTCTTCTCAGCAAACCAGGTGAAGTAAGGAAGTTTAAGACCGGTATGAAGGAATGTTCCGATGGTTGCGATCAGTAAAAGCAGGATCGGCCATTCGAGATGGGCATCACCAATAGCTCCTGAAATCATGGTTTTACTTACAAATCCGTTTAGGAATGGCATTCCTGAAATGGATAAAGCTCCAACCATATAAAGACCGACAATCAGCGGCATCTTTTTAGCAAATCCGCCCAGCTCGCTCAACTTACTGGTTCCGGTAGCATGAATAACAGCACCGGCCGCCATGAAAAGCAGAGATTTATAAATGATATGATTGAAGGCGTGAGCTGTAGCACCGTTGAGTGCGAGTTCACTGCCAATACCGATGGCCGTAACCATATATCCGATCTGACTGATAATACTGTAGGCCAGAATTTCGCGAATGTCGTTCGAGAGAAGGGCGTAAATAGTTCCGTAAATGGCCATGATCACTCCAACCCAGATCAGGATCTCCCAGCCGGGGAAGAGACGGATCATCACATACACGGCAGACTTGGTGGTTAACGCACACATAAAAACTGCACCTGTAATGGTTGCTTTGGGATAGGCATCAGCCAGCCATGCATGGAGCGGAGGGACGGCTGTATTCAGCGCGACTCCCAATAACATAAAGATATTGGCGGCTGTGTAAGCGGGTTCGATGCTTTCGATGTATAAAGAACCTCCACTGCTGAGGTGCAATAAAATTCCTGTGAACAATAAACTCCCGCCAAAAATATGAACCAGTAAATAGCGCATTCCGGCTTTGGCAGATTCTTCAGTTTCTCTTGCCCAGATCAGGTAAGCCGAAGCCGCAGCCATAATTTCCCAAAATATAAACAGAGTGAAAAAATCTCCGGCAAAAGTAACTCCCAAAGCACCACCGGCATAAGCCAAGGCTGAACTTTGTTGTCCAAGATCTTTGATATGAAAAGCATACACTCCACCTATGACGGTAATCAGTGCAAATATAATTCCGAAGATCCTGCTCAGTCCGTCTACGGCCAAAAGTTCTAATTCATAGCTGGCAAAGGGTACTTGAAGAAAGTTCCCCTCCGGCATCGTCCAAATCATCGCGAGGGCAACCAACGGAAAGGTGATAAAAGCCGTGGTTCTAACACGCTCCGGTAGCAGTGGAAGTACCAAAGCTCCCAAAATAAGAATAACAGCAGGGACAGAAAGAAGCTCAAGCATCATAATAGTCTTCGTCGCTTAAGATGAAAATTTTACCTAATCCTTTGGAAATAAAAATTAATGCTGCACATCCGACTCCGCCCAAAAGTGCATAAAATGCTGGGACATGATTCCACCAATGGGAGGCATAATCCGCGAGATAGGTGAACTCCAGAATCAAGCTCGCAATAAGTAAAATACCAAGTGCTATCCAGTGCCAGTTTTTCATAATTACAATGGATTAAAAATTGTGGACGCTATCGAAGTGGCCATATCGAAGAAATTGAAGAACAGATCGGGATTCAATCCAAATAAAATGGAGAGGATCGCTGTACTGAATAAAGGAACCACCATAAAAGGTGAGGCCTCCGTATGGCCTTCAAGCTCAGGACCTCCTTTGCGGAAATATGCGCGGTGGATGATGGGGAAAAAATATCCAACATTTAACAATCCACTGACCACTAAAATGATCACTGGAAGTATCATTCCACCTTCCAGTGCTCCGGAGGCGAGATACCATTTACTTACAAATCCGTTTACCGGAGGGATTCCAGCCAATCCCATGGAGCCGATGGTAAATGCAGCCATGGTCCATGGCATTACTTTGGCTATTCCGTTCAGGTCGCTGATATTCTTTTTATGCAAATTAACCATAATGGCACCTGCACAGAAGAAGAGGGTGATCTTCATAGTGGCGTGAAAAGAAATATGCATGATACTTCCGATCAACCCTGTTTCGGTCAGAAGAGCAACTCCCAGTACGATGTAAGAAAGATGTCCTACGGTGGAATATGCCAGTCGGCGTTTCAAATTATCTTGTGCAAAAGCAAGCAGGGAAGCTACAATTACGGTGAACCCGGCCAGTACCATCAAAATATCGTTGAGGTCGAATTCAGCCATCACCTCTGGGCCAAAGATAAATCCAACCACACGGATCACGCCAAATACACCAGATTTTACAACGGCTACGGCGTGAAGTAAGGCACTAACGGGAGTGGGAGCCGCCATCGCCGAAGGCAGCCAGCTATGCAAAGGCATGATACCGGCTTTCACCCCAACACCACCAAGAAACAGGATGAAAATAGTAACGGCCATGGTTTGAGAAAGCTCAACGCCATCAAAGATACCGCCTGCTTTAAAGTCGAGTGTTCCGGTGAGGGAATAGGTGACTCCTGCTGCAGCGATCAAAAGAAGTCCGGCAGTCAAAGTGTAAGTTAAATACTTACGTCCGGCTGCAATACCTTTTTTAGTTTCGCTATGTATAACCAATGGGTAGGTTGCCAAAGTCAGCATCTCGTAAAAGATGATGAAGGTTAACAGGTTGCCGGAAAAGGCGATCCCAATAGTGGAACTCAAACAAATGGCAAAACTGGCGAAGTAGCGGGTCTGCTTTTTCTCATGGTGACCACGCATGTAGCCGATGGAGTAAAAGGAGGTAAAGATCCAAAGTCCGGAGGCAATGAGTGCAAAGAACACCCCAAAGGTATCCGCTTTGAGCACCAGCGAAAGATTCGGGGCAATTTCAAGAAGCTCTAACTCAATCACATTTCCTTGAAGAGCAGAGGGAAGTAGGGTTAGAACCAGCAGGAATTTGATCACCCCGGCCAGGATGGTCCAAAACTCGCGTAGATTAGGTTTTTTTGAACTCAGCAAGATGAACGGTACCGCAGCCAGCGATACAAGAACAGCATATAAAGGGATGTACGTAAGATCCATCGTTATTTATCTATTTAAAATCCTGCCGGAAACATGGTGAAAATTACATTTACGATATACACATTGAAAATACCTATCAGCAACAGCCCAATCGCCATTACGGCCATGGGGAACATCATAGTGAAACCGACTTCGTTGTTCTCGATAGATTCAGTTTCTTCGGATGATTCTGCTTCGGGATTGTTGAGATATACTTTTTCTAAAATTCGGAAGAAATACACGGCATTCAGTAACGAACTGATCAAGATCACAGCGAGTAAGATCCAGTTACTGTTCTCAATAGTTCCCAGTGCGAGGTACCATTTTGAGAAGAATCCGGCGAGGGGCGGAAGTCCAACCATGGAAATAGCTGCGGTGGTAAAAGCAGCCATCGTCCAGGGGTATTTCTTGCGATAGCTGTTATCAAATTTCGTAATGAGGGAATGTCCTGCTTTTAGCCTCATGTTTCCTGAAACGAGGAAGAGCAGGGCTTTCATCATGGCGTGATTTAAAATGTGAAGTACGGCTCCTATAAATCCAAACGGATTTGCCAGGCTGATTCCCATGATGATATATCCAATCTGTGAAACTGAGCTGTATGCGAGCATCTTCTTCATCTCGCTTTGAGCGATAGCCATGATAGAACCGTAAAGAATTCCAATCCCCGCAAAAATCCCAATGATGGTGGTGACCGGCAGCTGATCATCAATCAATTCAATGCCAAATAAGAAAAGTAAAATTCTTAACAAAATGTAAGCCGCTACTTTGGTCCCAATAGGTGCGATCAAAGCGGTGGAAGTAGAGGAGGCGTAGGTATAAGAATCCGGTAGCCAGCCATGGAGTGGGAATAATGCCGCTTTCACTCCGACACCAATTACCATTAGAATGAGTGCTGCGATAACGGAAGAATGTCCGATAACCTGTGGCAACATCGCGTGCATGTCAATAATATTTAGCGTGCCGGTGACGGTGTATAAAAATCCAACGCCTAACAAATATAGCGAGCCACCCACGGTTCCTATAATCAAATATCTGAAAGCCGCATAAGGAGCTCGTTTCTCTCCAATGGCAATCAAAGCATAACTGGAGAGGGAGGAAATTTCGAGGAAAACGTAGAGGTTGAAAAGATCGCCGGTAAGCACCATTCCGTTGAAGCCGAGCATCAGCAGCATGGAGACGGTGTAGTACGCCATTTTCTTTCCGGGGAATTCGACCTTGCTGATCTCTTTGGAATGCATGAGCACCAGGAAGGCAATGGCATTTATTACCAGAACGATGAAAGCTGCTAAACCATCATATACAAATTCGATTCCGATAGGAGGAGCCCATCCACCGAAAAAATACCGAATAGTTTCTCCGGTTTGGATATAGTTGATGAATCCCCATGAAGAGAAAAAGGTAGCAATACCGGTTCCAAGCAGACTCAGATGCCAGATGATCTCACGTTTCCAAAGTGCGATGACTGGAATCAGAATAGCAAAAAAGATGTATGTAACGGGTATTAACGCCGGTATTTGGGATCCAATCATTGAATCTTATCTAAAAGTTCTTCTTCGTTGAGGGTGCCGTAGCGATTGTAAATATTGATGATCAGCGCAAAAGCCACACCTAAAGTTGCC
>NZ_DASSWP010000242.1:0-12182 GCF_035704785.1 Gracilimonas sp.
AATAGACTTTTTGATCGGTAAAATATTAGGGATCGATCTTAAAGATCTGAATATAAATACTGTTGTAACAGAAATACCCAATTGGACTGCTGAAAATCATGTACTAATAGTTAAAGAACTCGAGCAACATTTTTCGGTCACAGCCAATGACTCTATACTAATAAAGTTAAATACCCTTAAAAAGATCTACGACTGGGTCCAAAATTCAGTCTCAAAATGTAACCAATTCAAAGTGCGCCCTTAATTGATTTCAAGATTCATTAAATATAACCCCACTTTACTATTTGGCCTCTCCCTGTTTGGAATTGCACTCAATTCCTGTACCGAAGGTCAAATATCAGCACCGCCCATATTGGTAAATAATATTGGGTATGATATGTCAGCCAAAAAAATTGCAATGGTCACTAATATTGATGCAGACAGCTTCAAAGTCATAGACCAAAACACAGGGAGAGCTGCATACGCTTCCGTTATTTCAGGCCTTTCAGTATTTGACCCAAACTCGGGTGACTATGTTCGATCAATAGATTTTACGGACCTGAGAAATCCTGGTGATTATATCATTTCATTAAACGAATCCTCTCGATCTTCTCATGCTTTCAAAATTAATGAGAGCCCTTATGAAGATGCTGCATTAGCCGTATTGAAAAGTTTTTATTTCAGCCGCTGTGGCACAACCGTTATCTCAGAAGAGTGGTCACATGCCGTCTGTCATTTAAAGAAGGCTCAACATTACGAGAAAAACACTTCTAAAACAGATGCAACAGGAGGATGGCACGATGCCGGCGACTACAACAAGTTCAGTGTCACACACAATATAAGCCTGGCCTACCTTTTGCATCAGTACCTTGATAACCCCTTCAAATATTTTGACGGACAATTGAACATTCCCGAAACCGGAAATACCATTCCTGATATTTTGGATGAAGCGCAGTGGGGAATAAACTGGTTGCTGAAAATGCAGCATTCAAATGGAGGTATCCATCATAAGGTTTCCATAAAAGAATGGACCGGGGAACACCTTCCTCAAAACGAGGACGATCCTCAATATCTATTTGAAGTAAGCAGCACAGCAACCGCAGGTTCAGCCGCCGTTTTTGCGTTGGGAGCCAGAGTCTTTGAAAAATTTGACCCTCAATTTGCGGAACAGTTACATCAAGCCGCTATTTCTGCCTGGAAGTTTCTTTTAGATAATCCGGTAACTGTACCCCTTGGGGGTTTTGTTAATCCCCCTGATGTTACTGGAGGTGAGTATGGAGATAATAATGATAAAGACGAACGTCTGTGGGCTTCAGTTGAATTATTCAAACTTACCGGCGATCCCCAATATCTTGAATACTTCCATTCAAATTATAAAGACTTTTGGAATGGCACCCTTTTCGCCCTCACCTGGCAAGATATGCGTAATCTATCCTATTATTCTTATCTCAGTCTTGATGCTGATACACCCGGCATAAACCAAGAAATACATCAAGAGTTATCCGGACTTTTGACCACCTATGCCAACCGTTTGCTGAGTCAGGTTGATGACAATGAGTATAAATACGTACTCAAAAAAGAAGAATTCTATTGGGGATCAAACAGCGTTGCAGCCGGGTACGCTTTTGATCTTATCCAAGCCTATAAGTTCACTAACAACTCAGACTACAAAGAAGCCGCTCTTGATCAGCTTCATTATCTATTGGGCAGAAACCCATTGGGTATCTCATTTGTAACAGGACAAGGCTCAAAAGCAGTACAGAACCCATACCACCAATTCTCGAAATTAAATAGCTACCGAACAGCTAAACCTGTTCCGGGATTGTTGGTGGGAGGTGCTAATTATTACTCACATCTAAATAACAAACCAATTTCAGAATTCACTGCAAAAAACTACGAGGACAGATTCCAAAACTACATGGTAAACGAACCTGCTATTAACTATACAGCTTCGCTTAGCTATGTTTTGGGATATTTTTCTGAATTTGAACAAAATCAATATAAGGGCACACAATGATTATCAATGACATTATCCAGGTTATCTTTTTAAGCATATTCGGAGGCTTCATCCTATATGTTTTTCTACTCAGTGTGCTGGCTCTTTTATCTAAAGCGAGAACAGAATTCATTACTGACCGCCATAGAAAATTTGCGATAGTAATACCCGCCCACAATGAAGAGCTAATGATCTCGCAAACATTGTACAGTTTATTTTCTATGATCTATCCAAAGAACAGATACCAAGTTTTTGTTATTGCAGATAACTGTACTGATGATACTGCCAACATTGCAAAAAAAATCGGTGCAACCGTACTTGAGAGAACACATCAAACAGACCGCGGAAAAGGACATGCCCTGAGATGGGCTTTCGCTCAAATTATAGACCGAAATGAATTTGACGGCATCGTGGTTTTTGATGCAGACAGCTACGTTTCGGGTAATTTTTTGACCGTCATGAATTACTACATACAACAAGGCGCTAAAGTAATTCAAAGCAGTGATCTTGTTCAGCCTCAACCCAACGTTTGGAGCAGTGAGATGACCCGCATTGGATTCACCCTGTATAATCTTGTTCGACCGTTGGGCCGAGACTACTTAAATCTCTCTATGGGATTACGAGGCAATGGGATGTGTTTTAAAACCGAGGTACTAAAAGAAGTGCCATGGGAAGCATATTCACTTACCGAAGACATTGAATATGGTATCCTGCTGCTACTCAAAGGCTACGACATTAAATTTGCTCAGGAAGCAAAAGTTATTGCTAAGATGCCAGAGCAATCGAAAAATGCAGAGTCACAACGAGAGCGCTGGGAGATCGGACGTTATCCTATTATAGCCCGTTACAGCTTCCCGTTGTTGACCTCTTTTTTAAAGACGGGCAAACTTTCATATTTGGATACATTCATCGACCTTGTAATGCCGCCCTTGGTAAATCTGCTTCTTGCTATTGGATTGTTTTTTATGATCAATCTCATGCTAGCGCTGATAGGCTTTGAGCCCTTCTTTTACTATGCCTTAGCCTGGGGGATTGTTTTGGCACTTGTTATTTCGCATTTATTTATTGGATTCAAGGCAGCTAAAGTGGATCGGAATATGTATAAAGCACTTGCACATGTTCCAAAATACGCTTTATGGAAATTAATGCTCTATGCCCGCTCTTTTATCAGGGGTCGTGAAAAAGACTGGATACGCACCTCAAGAGATGGAAATACGGTGTTGGGAGCCACCCCGCAGGATGCCGATTAAGGCATCCTGTCCCCAACACTTTTTTGACATTGGGATTTAAAGAATGATCATATTCTGTGATCTCTATTTCTTAGGTTCTGCAATAAACAGGTTAACTTTATACATAAGATTTGTAGGGCCACCGTTCTGATCATTCACAAGCTCTTCAATATCCTTACATAAATTTTCCCAGAGCTCCCCTTCATGAACAAGATAGCTTTGAGAATGCGCACACCCGATCAAAGATTCCGTATTCATTTGCTGTTCATATGAATACCGTACGCGCTCAACTTTCTTGAAATAAGGAAGGGTCCTGAATTTCCAAAGAAATCGGATGCGCCATTTTTTTAAAAACCCGGACGGGAAACCATCATAGGGAGACACCCTTTTTTCATTCTGGTTTGTAGCTTTTGTGATGATATCAAGATATTTCACTGTAAAAGGATCGGTCTCATCCCAGTAGCTCCATACCAAAGCAAGCCTGCCTTTGGGTTTTAGAATGCGATTAAACTCTTTAAGGCTCTCTCTAAATTGAAACCAGTGAAATGCCTGAAATGATGAAACGATATCTACTGATCCTGTTTCAAGTGTTGTCTTTTCCGCCGGAGCGATCACAAAGCTGATCTTCTGATGTTTATCCGCAGCATCCGCCATAGCTTTATTTGGCTCCACGGCTATCACCTCTGCACCTGCATCTGCAAGCAGCCTTGAAGAAATTCCTGTACCGGCCCCCACATCGGCAACGGTTACAAGTTCATTATTCGGGAAAGGCTCCAGGACACGGATTATCAACTCCTCCGGATAACCGGATCTGTACTTGGCGTAAGACTTTGATTTATCAGTAAACAGTTCTGTATTTATATTTGTACCCATATTTCCCTTATGATTAAAAAACCTATACCAAATAAACCGCTTTTTTCGAGATTTTACCAACAAATCTATAATATTCTAATCATTTACATCTAACGTAATGAACCTGATTTTATCGCTAAAAATGAAGCCCGTTCATCCCAACTCTCTTAAATAATCTCTTTCACATACTCATCCATATCAAATACTTCGGGAGGAGCGGTTTTTCGCAGGTAGAGCGGATGATGCGGATGACCGGCTTTTGAGATTCGCCCGCGTTTAAAATAGGAGCAATCATTTTGTCCAAGCACATCATAAATATCCTGCAGGCAACGAGAAAGATAAGATCGCTTTTCAATGAGAGTTCCCCAGGCGCACCAAATATCGGCCGATAGGCCTTCCGTTAAACGGTTAATCACCTCTACATTTTTTTGATGAATCTCTTTCTGAAAATGTTTGTGCATTTTATCCGGATTGGTAGCACGCTGCGGATAGAGGTTGAACATGAGCCAGCCATCATAGCCATGGTCTCTTGCAAACCGAGCCACCGAAGCCACCGTTGGGTCCAGATCATTCGGCTTGGCTGTACTTGGATTCACCCCAAAACAGATCAAGGGATTTTCGCCATCTTGTCCCAAAGAGTATCGGGTTAGCGGTTCATCGTGATGATAGATCCAGGGTTTATCCGGGAACATAAATTAAATTACATTTAGGAATTAAAATTCGGTTGAAGATAGTTGGTTTTAGGAGAATTTCGAATTTTGAATATTCTCGATTCCCGGTTCGATATTTTGCCATTAAGCCCGTACTTTTTCCCATGGCAAAATCCATTTCAAAATCTTTTAAAAAACATCTTTCAGAATACCTCTCCGATTACTTTGAGCCGGATGTATTTTTCGTTATCGGTGTAAGTGGCGGCCCTGATTCTATGGCTTTGCTCTATCTCTTTCATCAGCTTAATGTTGATGCATTAGTGGTCCATGTAAACTATGGAAAGCGCGGCAAGCAATCTGATCAAGATCAGGAGTTAGTGGAGCAAATGGCTTTTTCCTGGGGTTTTGAGTGCTGTTCGGTTCAGCTGGATCCAAAAGAGGCTAAGGGTAAAAACTTTCAGGACTGGGCAAGGCAGCAACGGTATCAATTTTTCGGGGATCTAAAGAATGATATTAAAGCAGATGCCATTGTAACCGCACACCATCAGGACGATCAGATTGAGACGATCTTGCAGAAGATATTTCGGGGCAGCTCTCCGGCTGCCTGGCAGGGAATGGAAATTTGGGACGGCAAACTGTTTCGGCCGCTTCTGCCTTTCAGTAAAGAACAGATCCTGGATCTTTGTAAAAGCGAAGCCGTGCCTTACCGTATCGACAAGAGTAATGAGACCTCTGATTTTGCCCGAAATTTCATCCGTAATGAATTCAGTAAGAAGATGGATGATCTTTTCCCGGGTTGGAAGAAAAACATATTGGACCTTCCTGAACAAGGTGAGACTTTTGAAGCAAGCATACACATGATCGTAGATCAGGTTGCCGAGAATAACACGATCGAACTGAAGAAGTTTTCCAAACTGCCCGAAGTTTTAAAACCGGCTGTACTTAAAACTTTTTTAGATCAATCAGGTTTAAAGGGAGAATATTCTAAGGGAAAATTAAAGGAATTGGCTGAGATCGAATCTCTGCAAACCGGAAAAAGCCTTCGGATCGGTAATATCCACTTAACCCGGGATCGTGATCATATTCATCTTCACCCTGAAAAAGAAACCGCTGAATTTTTAAAAACCATAGATCGGGATAAGGCTCAAAAGGGGCTAAAACTTAATGGCTCATACATTGAACTTAAATCAGAGCCATATCCTTTGCCTGCTTTAAGGCTGGATGCTTCAAAACTAGACTGGCCGCTTCAGGTTAGGAGCTGGAGTTCCGGTGATGAGCTGAACCCTCTTGGAATGAACGGTACTCAAAAAATCTCCGATCATCTCACAAATCGTAAGATTCCCACCACTTCCCGCGAAAAAACCTTGGTATTGTGCGGTTCAGATGGTACTATTTATGCCATTATTTATCCTTCGTTATCAGCCAACGGTGAACATGGAGCTATCTCTGAAGCAGCTAAATGTGAATCAACAACAAAAACATTTTTGACGATTAATTTTACTTAGCATGAGTTCTAAATTTTATCAACCGGATACCGTAACCTGTAACGGCGAAAAGTTCAAAATCTTTATCACTAAAGAACAAATTGACGAGCGTATGAATCAGCTTGGCAATCAACTTGATAAAGATTTTAAGGATAAAAAACCTATTTTCATCGGTATTCTAAACGGAGCCTTCATTTTTCTTGCTGATATTATGCGTCATGTAAGTATCACCTGTGAAGTGGATTTCATGAAGTTGAGCAGTTATGGGGATGCAAAAGTATCTTCAGGGGAGGTTGTAGAACTCAAACATATTGATGCCAAGATCGAAGGCAGGCATGTTATCCTGGTGGAAGATATTGTTGACACCGGCCTTTCCATGAATTACATGGTAAAGCGGATCAAAGAAAATAATCCGGCTTCAGTTTCAGTTTGCACTTTACTTCATAAGAAGGATGCCACTAAATATGAAGTGCAATTAGATTACGTTGGTTTCGAAATACCGGATGCTTTTGTTTTGGGATATGGATTAGATTATGCCCAGGAAGGACGCAATCTTTCTCAGATCTATGTTATAGATACTGATTGACCTTTGACCTGAAACGATCAAAATTCAGATGTTAAAAGTATTTACAAGCAGGTGAAAAAATCAACTCAGAATAAGGCCTCTTTAAAGTTGCTATTAGTCCTTAAAGGTCGCTATATTTGTTGCCCTTCAAAAAACCGGAGAGGTGGCTGAGTGGCTGAAAGCGCTCCCCTGCTAAGGGAGTATACCTCGAAAGAGGTATCGAGGGTTCGAATCCCTCCCTCTCCGCAATAGAACACCGAACGTTAAACAACGAACACCCAACACCGAATTTGAATTTTTGGTGTTGGGTGTTCCTGGTTTTGGCCTCACTCCAAAACCCTAATGTATTTGTTCTTCCTTAATTGTTGGATGTTCGAAGTTCGATGTTCACTTGCCTTCCATAATGAAAACACCATCCCAGCCTTCAACAGGCGGATCTTTCTTCATTAATTCGCATCGCTCCACAAAAATACCGGAAGGATTTTGCTCATATTTTTCTATCCGCTCTGACTCACGGAAATTTGACAACGCTTTATCCCACTCCATATTAAAGTAATGCTCCAGGCCTTGCTCATATATCCCAATACAATCATATAGTTGTTGATCTGCATCTTCTTTTAGATCAGCGATCTCAAATATTTTGACCGGCTGACTTCGCCCTTTTACTACAATATGGTCCAGTTGCCGATACACACAATCATCTCCAAATTTCTCTGCTTCATTTTTAGTGGCTTCAGTGATCATTGTAAAAACACCATATTGTTTAGCCCCGCTTTCACAGCGAGCTGCTAAATTCACATTATCTCCCATCATGGTATAGTTAAATCGCCGGTTTGAGCCCATATTCCCTGTTACCATATTCCCGGTATTCATTCCGATCCGGTGATGCATATTACTCACTATTTCGGGCCAGCCATCTTTGGCCCACTTCTCTCGCAGTCTCTTCAATTCTTTTTGCATCAGTTGTGAAGAAACACAGGCCTGAAGGGCATGATCTTTTATGTAGACCGGTGAACCGAAAAAAGCTACGATCGCATCACCTATATATTTGTCAAGGGTGCCGCCGCGGTCATTGATAATCTCGGTCATAGAGCTTAAATATTCATTAATCAGCTTCACCAGTTCCTTGGCCTCTAACTGCTCTGAAAAAGTAGAAAAGGAAACGATATCGCTAAAAAAGGCCGTCATAAAAGTTTCCTCACCACCTAATTGCGGCTCTTCTCCTGATTCTATCATTTGATTCACCAGCTCCGGCGATACATAAGATTCAAACATTCCTTTAATTCGGCGCTTTTCTTTTTGTTCTACATAATACTCGTAGCCAACCATGCCTAACTGTGTAATAAAAATTGCAAGTACAGGCCCGGTTATTACCATTAATATATTATGAGACACAAATGCCCAATAGGTAACTCCAAAATACCCCGCAGCCATCATCAACGACACAAAAACACCCAGATTTGCACTTACAAATCGATTGGACATCGTGATCACTAAACAAAACACAAGCATGATAAGCAGGGTGTACCATCCCCTGAATCTCTCTATGTAATTACTATCCAAAACCGTTTGAATGGCATTGGCATGAATCTGATATCCCGGCCGGGCATTATTACCATCATTGGCAAAAGGAGTAGCGTAAAAATCCTTTAATAGCGGCATGGTCGATCCCACAATTACGATCTTATCCTCAAAGGTTCCGAGATTAAGGTGACCAAACTCAGGATCATCAAAAGAATTGACTCCGAATTCCAATCCTGATTCAAAGACCGTCGTGTAACCCGAATCATCTATCACTTCTTCAAAAGAAACTTCGGGGAAGATCCCTTCCGGCCCATAATAGTTGATCAGAAATGAATTAGGGCTATCTTTTAAAATATCAAATGGGCCCAGATCAAAGTATTTACTCTCGTTATCAGGGCCGATGGGATCAACTTCTTCATAAGGAATATCAAAGTACTTCCTGATCGTTTCCAAGCCTAAGCCGTAATAGTTTATCTCATTGTGAACATTCCCAAAAGCATAAGATCGGACAGCTCCATCCAGATCCCGGGGCACATGTACTAGCGCTACCCTGTTAGGATTGTTAGTATTCAATACCGGTATGGGAAATATGGTCGATTTTAATTCTGAAAGCGAACCTTCATTCCGCTGCAGGTCTCCGGCTAATATCACATTTCCATGCTCTTTAATTGCCTCAGCAAACAAGGTATCATTCTTAAAATCGTAGAGATCCGGATTATCAAACACCACATCAAAAGCAATTACCTTTGCTCCAGCTTTGTTCAAATTATGAACCAAATGAGCATACACACTGGTTGGCCAAGGATACTTTTGCGGGATCTCCTCATCGGCTTTTTGGCTGATGGCTACCAAAACAACGGGCGATTCTGAGACATCAAGCGGACCTCTCCATTCGAATAGCTGATCATTGTAATCCAGCTCCAGGATCTGTACGGGGGTGATAAACATCAGTATAAAAGAAGTGATGAACGCGGCTATGGCGATCAGTAAAGCGGGTAGTACTTTTTTTTTGCTACTTTTATTCTTCGCCATTTGTTTTAAAACCTGAATACATATCTAAGCTGAACAATGCGGTCGTTTGCCCGCCCGGAACCACTTACATTGGTTAAGTTTGCGTCAAAAAGCACCGCATGATGTTCATCAATATCAAATTGCGCACCGGCCTGTATTACATAAGTTTGGAATGTGTTCTGGCTCGCCTGACCCGATAATACATAATAATCATCTCTGGGATTTTCATTAAGCTGAGTCGAGTTTGGTTCATCGCGAATCAATATTTCTCGATATAAGGTATTGTTTGAGGTAAAAGCTAACCGTCCGTTCACGGAAAACCTGTTATCCATGAACCTGTAATTACCACCGGCATAAAATCCCAATATGTCGATCTGGTTTTGGCCACTGCCCGATTCAGTATTGTTATATGTAAACCCTAGCTGTGTTTCCAGCGGGAGATCATTGAAGCGAGAAGTCAGACTAAGTGAAAGGGCAGCGCTTCTTACATCACCATAAGCAAAAACTTCATCGGTGGTTTTTATGTTATTAAAACTTAGAGAAGCATTATTTCTGGCATTTAACAAATCAAATTCCTGAGTAACAGATGCATTTAAATTTATCGTTTTATTCAACCTCGGGGTTGGTGTAATTATAGTAACCAAAGAATCTTGTCCGTTTATCGTGCGGGTTTCCTGCCTGATATTTTGCACCGCTGCATTCAATAAATTATCCGGAAGTAAATAATTCTGACGCTCTACTCCATTAGCGCGAGTTCTGAACCTGAAACCTACACTTAAACGAGGCAAGGTGCGATCGACCGGATACCAGCTTGCATTGGTTCTGAATGTTGAAGTTTCGGTAGTGGCATCACGGGTACCGGTAACATTGTCGTTCAAGTTTTCATACCCAAGGGTCAAGTAGATCCTATTGGATAACAAATTCAGCCGATCCGTTAAAGTAAAACCGGCGATATCTTTTCGGATAGTAGAATTAGCTAAAGAACTGAAATTCGGCCCAATCCAACGATATTGCAATCTTACATTGTTATTTGCCTGTCGGAAAGAAAACTCACTGTTATTAGCTAAAACGCTGCTTGGCAAATACAGTCTGCCCACAAGTCTACCACTCTCATTTTCTGAAAACTTAAAGGGAAGGGCATTCATATTTTCATTTACAATGATCAGCCAGGACAATTGCTCCAGGAAATCTGAAGTTCCCTTTTCAATTTCGAAACCAAGATCATCTGCCCTTTCTATGTTTAAAGCTCCGCCGTAGATATTATCATTTACGGCACTCACTACTGTTTCAGACTCGAACCGGAGGCGGTTTTCCAGAAATCCCATTTTAAGATCAGTTCCAAGGATAACATTTCCCTTGGGCTTTATACTTCCCCCACTAACCTCCAGTAAATCAGGATTAGCGATCAAACTATCTCTTTGGGCTTGAGACAGATCATTTTTAAGTGATACACCGGAATTAAGTATATCAAGATAATTGCGGGCGTTAAAGATCGACGAGGTGTCATCCTGTATTTTCAAGGCATGAAAACCCACCTGGAATTTTCTTTCATCCCCGATCCCGATCCTCCCACCGATAATTTTTCGTTTGAATGTACCGCGTC
Organism: Gracilimonas sp.; assembly: GCF_035704785.1. GTDB lineage: Bacteria > Bacteroidota > Rhodothermia > Balneolales > Balneolaceae > Gracilimonas. The sequence continues at coordinate 10,894 of NZ_DASSWP010000242.1, forward strand.
CTCCATCTTCATACGTCAACAAATAATTACTGGGCACCACCGTCCCTGAGCTATTTACTATATCCTGAACTACAAGACTGTCGTATTGATTGGTGATGCTTCGATCTATTTCACCATACATAAATTGCAGGTTTAACTTGTCATCCAAAAATTGAAAAGTGGTATTAAGTCCATTTACACGCCGACCTGAGATGGTAAACTGACTCATATATGGATAGACATGTCCTGCCTCAAGATCCCACCATTCTCCATAGGAAAGTTCCATGCCATACCGGTTTTGAGGCTGTAACCTGGAAGATTCCTGTGAAGTCAAATAACCATGCAATGAATATCTAAGATCACCATATTGCCCTGAAATCCGTGTCCTGCCGGTATAAGCATTATTAATATCTCCGGCAATCACTTGATTTCTGGCTGTTAATTCTGAAGTGATCTGAGGAGTTGTGCTTTCACCAAAACCCGTAAATGAAGCCTGACCGGGGGCAACTACAAAAAATTGCCACTCGGCCACTGCAAAATCTTCATCCTCAGTAGCATACTCGAGTGCCACATTATGTAATCCGGACCTCAGATCTTTAGGGATATACGAGAAATAATAAGCACTGGTGTCTGCTTCGCCCGTTACATCCCGACCGTCCAAATAGAGCTTAAATTCCCCCGGCTGAAGTGTTGAAATATCATAAAACAAAGCAATCGCGATAAATACGTCGTCACTGGTCACCCCGTTTCCGGGCTGTGGAGCTAAAATGGTATATTCAACTCCTCCCAGTTGTGGCTTTTTCTCTTCAATTTGGTCCACGATCTCAACTGTTACGGGGTTTTCTGAAGGTAAACTCGCCGGATAATAAACTGCTTCCCCTGAGATCAATGTAACTTCTAAATAGTACTCCAGCGTACTTGCATTGGAGGCATCGACATTGAATTGTGTGCTAAATACTCCATTTCGGAAGCCTACCTCCATTTGCTTGTAACTGAAATCACCGTCATATCTGTAGAAAAGGCGCGCTTGCTGAATATCAGTTTGAGATATTCCCGGGGCCGTAAATTCTAAAAGATTTGTTTCGCTGCGTTCAATTGCAATAGGAGCCTGATGCTGGATGTTATATTGGCCATATACAAGCTCTCCTGCCGTCAGCAAAAACAACATAAACCCAACCGCTTTGATCTGTACCCTTAATACCATGCGAATTATTCGTTAATGAGAACCCTGCATAATTGTTTTAATTCTGATCTTCTTCAAAGATATCAACTCTTATTTCTCTTATTTGTCCATTTTGGTCTCTGAATTT
>NZ_DASSWP010000072.1:0-10442 GCF_035704785.1 Gracilimonas sp.
ATTTAAAGTCGGAGGTGAGTGGATATTTACCATGCACGGACCCGATGGAACCAATTATCCCAACAGAGTCGTCTATACCAGGATCGAAAAGCCTGAGCTGCTGAAATACGATCATTTTGCAGGATATGAGGAAGATGGAAAGCCGCCTCATTTCAAAGCAACCATTACTTTTGAGGAAGTGAATGGAAAAACCACCGTAGAGATGCATATGGTCTTCCCTACTGCCGAAAAACGAAACGAGGCCGCAGAATACGGAGCTGTTGAAGGAGGACATCAAACCCTTGCAAGACTCGCTGAATTTCTCGAAAATTAAATTGATTTTCGATTAACCATTAACAATAAACGAAACACCTATGCCAACTATCAATCCATACCTCAACTTCCAGGGAAACACCGAAGAAGCTTTCAACTTCTACCGGTCCATTTTTGGCGGAGATTTTATTGGAGGAATTTCCCGATTTAAGGATGCACCCGAAGGCGACGAGCTTCCTGAAAACGAACAAAACAAAGTGATGCACATTGGCCTCGCCTTTGGAGAAAATAACTTGATCATGGCCACCGATGCGCTCGAATCCATGAATCAAAAAGTAAAGCCCGGCAATAACATTTACCTCTGCATTTCTGCCGACAGCAAGCAACAAGCCGATGATTTTTTTAAGGGACTTTCAGCCGGGGGCGAAACCGAAATGGATATGCAGGATATGTTTTGGGGCGATTACTTCGGAATGTGTACCGATAAGTTCGATGTGAAATGGATGGTCAGTTTTAATAAAGAGGCATAAGATCACTGTTAAAAACCGAGAATTTTAAAATAAAGAAACTCATTCATAGATTTTTCGTACTTGATTTGGTTTAAAAAACCAATCATTGAATGATCATGACTGTAGAAGATAAGATATACATTAACGCCTCAGTGAATGATGTATGGAATATAACTGAAGATATAAAACGATGGCCGGAATGGACTCCAACCATCTCTTCCGTCCGTTTTATCGGGCAAGAAAAGCTGGGAATCGGTAATGTAGTCAGTATCAAGCAGCCCGGTCAGCCTGAGTCGAACTGGACCATTACAGAGCATATTCCAAATAAAAGTTTTAGTTGGGAAACCCGACGTCGAGGCCTGTACATGAAGGCGACTCATCTGCTTCAACCGGCCGAATCCGGAACTGTGAATACTCTTCGGTTAGAAGCTTCAGGATTTATGTCCATTATTATGTGGCCGCTTTTCAGGATTGCTACACGCCACGCACTAAGAAAAGAAAACCAAGGACTAAAAGCACGATCTGAATCGGATCAAAATCACTGAATTTTTGAAAGTTAATTGAGTTGAGATAGACAGAACGACCTATTTTCGAATAACGAATAACGAAACAGTATGAAAATATCCGTGTATATCGCTACAAGTTTGGATGGCTTCATTGCCCGGGAAGATGGCGACATCGAATGGCTGCACAATAGCGGACATGGTGATGTGGATAAAAGCGAAGATTTCGGTTACGAAGCCCTTATGAGTTCGGTGGATGCCTTGGTGATGGGAAGAAATACCTACGAAAAAGTGCTCTCATTCGGCGGAGAGTGGCCATATGGAAAAAAACCTGTTTTTGTATTGACCAACAACGGAGTTGAGATCCCGAAGCGGATAAGCGACACTGTCTCTTCCCTTTCTGGTTCTCCCCAAAAAATTGTAAAGGAAATGGAGAAGCTGGGCCATCGACACATATACCTTGATGGAGGAATAACCATCCAAAAGTTCCTGGAAGCCGGTTTGGTAGATGAGCTTACCATCACCAAAATTCCCGTTTTGATCGGAACCGGAATTCCGCTTTTCGGGCCACTTTCAAAAGATGTGAAAATGAAGCATCTTCAAACAAATACCTTTGATAACGGTTTTGTACAAAGCCGGTATGAAGTTATAAAATAAACCACACAAAACACTGCTATGTCAGCCTCAGATCAAAACCCCGGATACTATAAAACCGTAATGCCCTATCTCATCTTAAAGGATGTCAGCAAGTTTCTGGCCTTCACTCAAAATGTTTTTGGAGCTGAGGTTAAGATGAAACACACCGATGATGACGGCCGGATTGTACACGCCGAAATTGTGATTGGCGACAGCACACTGATGGCCGGAGAAAGCAACAAGGACTGGACTTCCCAGCCTGCCGGATTATATATAAATGTAGATTCTGCTGATGAAACGTATCAAAAAGCTTTGCATGCAGGGGCAGAAACCGTGATGGAACTTTCCAATAAGGAGTACGGCCGGTCTGCCGGAGTGAAAGACTCAAACGGTAACACCTGGTGGATCACTTCCAAACGTTAATCATGAAATGAACGGCATTGAGCAACTACAAAAAGCCCACTGATTATTTTGATGAGGAACTGGCCACATTGCTTGCCAACAAGATCATCAAGGTTTATCCTGAGTTTGATCGGGAAGTATTTATTGCATCCATCCAAAACGGCATAAAAAACAAAGCGCTGAAGCAGCGGGTTGAACTAATAGCTGATAAATTGAACCATCAATTGCCGTCTGATTACCCGGAATCCACAAAGATCCTGCTAAAAATACTGGGACCGGAAAATCCAAACGAAACCGGTATGTTCACTGAATTTTACTGGGTGATGCCTGTCGCAAAGTTTGTAGAGAAATATGGGTTGGATCATTTTGAAGCCTCAATCAACGCCATCGAGGAAATTACCAAGCGCAATACCGGCGAATATGCTATCCGTCCCTTTATTCGGGAATATCCTGAAAAAACAATGTCAGTCATGACACGCTGGGCACGGTCTGAAAACTTTCACCTTCGCAGGTTAGCATCCGAGGGACTTCGTCCAAAACTTCCCTGGGCTTCAAAACTGGAGTTGTTTATCGAAAACTACACTCCTGTTTTTGGCATTTTGGAGTTACTGAAAGAAGAGCCGGTACATTTCGTAAAAAAATCCGTTGCTAACCATCTCACTGATTACCTTAAAGTAAATTCCGAGCCAACGGTAAAATTGATACAGAACTGGAAGCAATCAGAAAATGAGCATACTCTATGGATCATAAAGCATGCAACCAGAAAGACGGACATTAAATCTCTCAATTAGAGGATAATGTATATTTGGCATTTAGAAGAAACTACCTCTCTGAGCTGGCTGATATATTTGTTGGTGGTACCCCCGAAAACGTTTCGCCATTGAGAACTGCAACCCGATTGTACATTTGATACCGATTTCGAATTTCTCTAACGTACTGAACCGTCTCTATGCCCCGGCAATATCCATGTCGGGCATGTTGATAATATCTTTGATCCATCAGTTTAAGAAGGGCGTCTTCCACATTATCCCATTGATTTGGGTCTTTATTCTGTTCCATCGCCAGCCGGCGGGCATCCACCATATGGCCAATTCCCACATTATAGGTAGCCAGGGCAAATGACAACTGGTTCACACTGTCGAGATAGGCATAGTGTTCTAAATGGCCTTTCAGTATCAATGCCCCTTCCTGTATATTCGTTAAAGGGTCGTATAGATTTTCATACTCCGTGGCAGAAAAACGGGGTAATATCTGCATCAACCCAACCGCTCCTGCAAAGCTCTTGGCCTCCGGATTGAAACCGGATTCCTGAACGATCATTGATGCCAGCAACAGCCAGTCCAGATCCAGTGAATCTGCTACGGATTTCGTTAGGTCCTCAAACGATGAGATCAGCCCAATGCTTGAATAGTATCTCTCCGGATTGTAGTAATCCTCAAGATGAGGACTTTCATTGTGATATCGGTAGCGTAACTGATTCAAAAAAGAAGACCGGACGGGCTCTTCCCTATTCTCGGAGAATGTGAAGTGGTTTTCCAGGAAATTATTAAGCTGAGCTTCCAGTCCCTGGGCGTTTTTTCTGATCGCCCAAGCAACGGTATCATTTCGGGCAATAACCGGGCCTTTATTTAATCCCGGAATGTATTTTGAACCGGCTTTAAAGGTATGCTCATCAAGTATAGTCGCGAGTACTTCTCCCCTTGAAACCTTTAGGAGCAGTGATCTTGTATCTCCCTCATCAGGTAAAAAATCGATATTAAGATCATATCCCTGATCCCTGAGCGCTTCCAGATGGATAAGATCTGAATGATCTCTGCTTATATGTATAGGTATTCCCAGGTTTGAAAATTCTTCCAGCAATTCGGGTTTTACCTCGAGGCTGTCAGAATAAACCAGAATTTTGTCCGAAAGTTTATAGGGCCTGGTAAATTGAACTAGCCTTCTCCGCTGAGGGGTTATGGTGTAATTGGCTGCCACCACATCACCGGAACCATAATTCAGTAAGTCATGGGGGCTTTCATCCTCTCCCACAAAAATTACCTCCAGCTCTAATCCGTGTGATCTGGCAAATTCATTCAATAGCTCATATTCAAAGCCCGCTTCAAAACCATGTCGAAGAAAATAACTTTCGGCATCATAGCTGGTTATCATCCGCAATACGCCGCTATTTCTGATCTCATTGAAATCACGCTCCACCGCCACAGTACTGCTGCCAAAATGTTCTTCGACAAAACGGTCTATATCATCCGGGGTTATACAACCGGATAGTAATACTGCCGACAACGCTAAGATAAGACCGGATATCCTCATTGATCGCAAAGTTTTTGATTTTTCATTCAATTTACTCTATTCAAATCAAATTAAAACGGAATGTTCCATTACTATTTGCAGCATCCTAAACTAATAAGGCTCTACTAATTATTGATAATATTGAATTTATTCACTCAAGATCATATGCTCCTCAAAATTTAACTGAATAAAATTCATAAAACCAAGGCAACCCTCCTGCCTGACTCACTGTACAGGTTTATAGAATCAGCAATTAATGCATTGGATTTAACCCTTAAACCTATACAGTTATGAATACTCAAAAAATACCCTTCGTATCCCTATTTGTGGTCTTAGTAGTAAGTTTAACCATGATCGGCTGCAGCAGCAGTGCCTCAGGTCCAAATGACGATGGCAACGGGAATGGAAACGGGGGGCCTGCACCTAGTGTAGTTGGAATGAGCAGTCAGTCATTTTCACCCGCTAACATTGAGGTAAAAGTTGGAACTACCGTTAAATGGACGAACGGAAGCAACGTTGTTCATACTGTGACCAGTGGCACAAACGGTGAGCACGACGACAAATTTGACAGCGGTAATATTGCGCCGGGAGAAGAATATTCCTATCAGTTCACTGAGATCGGTGAATATCCTTATTTCTGTATACCCCACGTAAGCAATGGAATGACCGGTACGGTAACCGTAGTAGAAAACAATAATAGCAATGGTTATTAATAGTCTGCTTTTCTGTTTTCTGTCGTTTTTTCAGTTGGCTGCACCGGATCCGGTAGATCGTGCTGATACAGTCTATTACTCAGATTCCGGGTATGTTGAATTTACGTCAAGCGTACCCATGCACTCCTTTTCGGGAGAATCGGAGCAGCTTACCGGAATGATCGATCTTGAAGAGAATATTATCGACTTCTACATTGATCTGACCACCCTTAAAACGGGAATTGGGAAAAGAGACCGAGATATGTATCAAACGCTGAATACAGAAGACCACCCTTTTGCTGAATTTACGGGCTCATTTGAGACTGTACCTTCCATTCCCGATCAAAGAACAGAGGTTACGGCTACCGGTGAGTTCACCATAAACGGAATAACCAACGATGTAGTAGTTCAGGGCTGCATAGAGCCCGGTGAGGAAGGATTGATACTGGAGGCAACATGGTCTCTCCTCTTGAGTGATCATGATATTAAACCCCCGGGTATTCTCTTCTACAGGGTTGATGACACCCAGGAGATCAGGATCGAGGTTGTTTTAAAACCAACATCCAGGCAAAAACTAACCGCTGAAAACTAAACCGGAGCACCAATAATGAAGCAATTGCATATACTTTCTTCTTTGATCTTAAACAGCCTCATTCTGCTGCTTTTGATATCAGTTACAGCCAACGCTCAGTTGCCCAGAGAACGAGCTCAGACAGATGGGCTTGTTGAAAGCACCTTTTGGGCCACCACCAATATTGGAATAAGTACGGTTCAGAATGTTGATAAGAACAACCTGGAGAGTTCGGTCATGCATACTTTTGGGCTGGTCAACGGGGGAATTGATACTTTTTATGGATTGGATGATGGAGCCAATACCAAAATTGGCCTGGATTACGGGATCAGTGAGCGGTTTTCCGTTGGAATCAGCAGAATGACCTTTAACAAGATCGTAGATCTGAGGGTCAAGTATAACATACTCAGACAAACAAGATCCGGAAGTGTACCGATTGACCTAGCTTTCAAGTCCTCTTTAGGAATCAGTACGCTCTCCGGTCTTGGGCTCGAGTTCAAATACTTAGTCAAATTTTTTCCTCTCAACTCATCCGATATTTTTTCCGTCCTGAAAAGCTCCCCAGCCCTCTTTCAGTGCATAGGGAACGATTAGAAAGGCGGCTACAGGATCAGCCCACCATAAATCCAAATAGCGTACTACCAGCAGGCCTCCCAATACTGCGATGGTTTGATACATACATATAAAAGTATCTTTGGCTTTGGCTATTAGCTCCTTATTCTTAAGCTTTTTGCCATATTTATAATTTGCCCAAATTATAACAGGATTTATCACCAGCGAAATAACCAGGATAATTATGCCTGCTGTACTCCAGTCTGGGACTTCCCGGTTGAGAAGGCTTGTTATAGAATCATAGGTAATAAAAATGCTAATGATTATAAAAGAAGAAGCGATTACATAAAGGGAAATTCTACTTCTTCTTTTCACGCCTTGTTCACTTATTCCTTCTATCTCTCCCTTAAAACGCCACCATACCGTGCTTGCTGAAATAACTTCGACAATACTATCCAACCCCCATCCGATTAAAGCAGCGCTGCCTGATGCAAAACCTGCATACAGTGAAACTACTGCTTCAATGACATTATAAGCCACACTATATATTTGGATTTTCCTGCTTGTCTTAAGGTCTTTCTTCCCCTGTTCGCTTTTCATAATTGGACTAACTAATTGCCTTTAAACCATTTTTAAATCATCGTAATGAACAGGTTTCTTCATTCAATTCTACTTCAACCGTATAATGTGAAAATTCGTACCCTTTTAATATATCTTTGATTTCCCGTTTTACCTCCAGAATATCGTTGAAGGTATTGATTTCATTCAAAACAACGTGAGTAGTGAATACATTATGTTCTCCTTCCAGTGACCAGATGTGGGTATGATGAAGTGAATTTACTCTGGCAACGTTTCCCAGGCGCAGTTTTACTTCCTCCAGATCAATATCTTCAGGCTTACCCTGAAGAAAAATATAAAGGGTCTCTTTCAGTCGTTTTATGATACCCCAAAGTATGTACAATGTGATCAATATGGCTAAAGCCGGATCGAGATAATGAGAATCCCAGAAAAGCAGGATGATGGAACCAATCAATATGGCAGACCATCCTAAAACATCCTCCAGCAGATGCCAAGAGATGACCCGTTCATTCAAAGTTTCTCCCTTGCTTGTTCTCCAGGCGGCATAGCCGTTCACTGTTACACCTACAATAGCAAAAAGCAACATTCCGGTGGCATCGGTATGCTGAGGCTCAAGAACTCGGCCCACCGCGGCTTTGATCACAAAAATAGAACCTGCGATCAGGACAAGGCTGTTAATCAAGGCACCCAACAATGAAAAACGTTTATAACCGAAGGTAAAATTAGTCGTTGCTTCTTGTTTTGACTTCTCGTCCAGATACCAGGAAAGGCCTATAGAAATGCTGTCGCCCAGATCATGCAAGGCATCGGAAATGATGGCGATACTGTTTACATAAAAACCTCCGATAAACTCAAAAATGGTAAAACCAAGGTTCAGGAAGAACGCTATTTTCAGGTTACCCGAACCCTTATGTTCATGTTGGTGGGCCATATTACTTTGATAATTTTAAAATTTTTACTGCGCCCCGCATCACGAAACTAAATACAATGGCTCCAATAATTAAATCCGGCCATTTAGAGCCTGAAAGATAAACCAGAACTCCGGCTACAATAACACCACCATTTACAACAATATCGTTTGAAGTAAAAATGGAACTGGCCTGCATATGGGCTTCCCGGCTTTTTGCTTTATTTATGAGCCAAAGGGTAACCATATTTGCGGCAAGGGCTACAGAAGCGATAATAATCATCCACTGAAACTCAGGTATTTCACTACTGGTCAGGAATCTGCGGATGACTTCTATAAATCCGAGGAAGGCCAATCCCATCTGAAGATATCCGCTTATTTTGGCCACCTTCTTTTTTCTTGCAGCGGTAGTGCCAACTACAAACAGGCTAAGCCCGTAAACGGATGCATCTGCCAGCATATCAAGTGAGTCAGCTATTAAGCCCATGGAATTAGCAATCCAACCCCCGGTCATCTCAACAACAAAGAAGGTAAGATTAATACCCAGTACCCACCGCAATATCTTTTTCTCTGTCTTTTCATCAGAAAAAGGTAACTCCGTTGCTTCTTCTGTTGACTCCAATGAGGAGTTCAAATTCAGGGAATTAAGAGCTTTCTCTATTTCAGAAAGCCCATCATCATGATAGATTTCCAGTTTACGATTTGGAATATCGAAGCTCAGAGATTGTACCCCCTCGATGTCATCCAGCTTCATCCGAATCATTTGCTCTTCGGATGAGCAGTCCATTTGAGCAACTTTAAAGGTTGATTTCTTCATAAGATATGATTTACATGTTGACTTTTTTAGCTGGTATAGGCTGACTGTTGGAGACTACTGATTTGGTTTGAAACCTTATCCAACTCCGGTAACCAAGCAGTAATATCAAGGGAAAAACAGCACCGGGTATTTCCTGCGGAATAAACATCCAGCTTAGCAGGAATAAGACAATAATAGCTATGAAAATACTCCATAGTATCTTACTACTTGCTGAAAGAACTCGATTGGTATTAAGAAGTACCCCAAAGAGCGGCAATGCGGGCAGAGACCATAGTATATTTAGATTCCATTTTGTGGAGGGATAAGCCGAGAACAGCCACAGAAATAAGATTAACAGACCCACTAAGCACGCAACTCCAAAGAGGATACGGTCGAACCAGATCCACAACTTGGTATTTTCCGGATATGTATAAGTAAGTATCATTATCACTCCCAACAGAAGCCAAAAGATCAGAGCCGGAGTAAGAAACACAGATCGAGCACTAACCGGATTTGGACTTGTATATATTGTTTCTTGGCCAACTAAGGCAACGCTGGTATCTGCCCGCTGAACTATTCCTTTGGCAAAGCCTGTTTTCAAAAGATCAGGGAGGAACAGAGTTTCAGGCCCCGATGGAATCTGGTCTGCGGGCATGCCCAGTAGAAGATTAACGCCAAACTTAACCCATGGAACCGGCTCCAGGTAGGGATTAATGAACTCCCGAAAACTTTTTTGCTTTGGGTTCAGCGGCCCTGAAAAGGAAAACGAATCACCAATGACTTTGCTAATGATATCATAAACACGAGTGGTACAGTTATCGTAAAAAAATTCGTAAGAATAGTACCGGTTTTTGGGCAAGGCATTGATTTCCAGAAGCCTGTATAATTCTTTTACTTGTCCCGGTGTCAAATTAAGTTGTTGTTCGATAATAGTACGTCCGGCATTCAGATATGCCTCTTTTACGTACCCGAATCTGCTCGCTAAAAGGAAATATTGTAGGTCTCCAAGCGCGAATTTCCAATAGAATCCTGAGGCATCGAATTCAAAGGTGCCGTAGTTGTAGGTACGATTAATTCCCGTTACCGGATCATGGATCCGTAATGCAGTGTGACCAAACAACGAATATAGTTCATTACCGGGCGCAACAGTGATAAGGCTAACCTGTGCTTTTGGGGAAAGCTCTATTTGCTGTTGTGCCGAAACAGAGAAGGTCAGGACAGGCAAAAGGGCCAGTAACAGAACTATTATTTTTAGGGATAAGGATCTATATATCAAGTGAGGGATCATTATGCCTGCCTGTCTAAAAACCATTGTTCGGCTTCTTTAATAGCCTCTTTAATGGCTTCTCCTTCTGTATATCCACCCTCCTTCATTAAACGGGTGGCAATTTTCAGCGCTTTTTCCTGGACCTTAGGATTCAGATCCCTCAGGTCGGCTTCAAAATCTTCAAATGTCCATTCCATAACTCAAACTGTTCAGATTAAAAATTCACGCTTAATAAATCATGCTTTTTCATTGTTTTGGGTCTTAAGAAAAAAGATGCCGCCAGATCAGTGGCGACACCTTCAGGGATAGTGACGGTAATCAATCGTATGACATCGTCATGGGTTTCCCCGGTTTGTGTGCGTATGGCTTTTACGACCTCTGGTACAAATCTTTCTATCAAGTCTTCCTGATCTTTATAGATTTGCCCGTTTTGATTCTATAGGCATCTTCTATTTCTGTTATATAAATAATACCGTCACCACGTTCA
>NZ_DASSWP010000029.1:0-9059 GCF_035704785.1 Gracilimonas sp.
GATCTAACCGGCTTCTTTCCAGTCGTAATTGAAAAATTCTACATTACCGAAATTACAGGCTGCACAGGCGTGGCGTAAGTTCTCCGATACCCCGAACATCTTACCTCCCAGAATAAGAAGAATTGGCACGGTAAGCCCTAAAATCGGACCTGCAATGTACCAGGGCATAGGTTGTGAAAGTATGTCCATCAGTTTGTGATTTGTCTAGTGATTGATCGTTTAATTATTTCTTCACTCCAATGATACCGGAGTTCTCTAGTTTGTAACAACATGTTATAACAAGTATCTTAAATAGATGTTAATTGGTGAATTTTGGTGCAAGACTATCGGTCTCTATCCCCGATCAGTAAGGGCGCATTGAAATGCGCCCTTACTGATCGACACAGTCATTAAGATCTACATCATGGAACAACAAGCTTCTAAACACGAAAAGGTAAAGCAGCTTTTACAGAAGGAGATCACCGAAGGCTACTATGAAGGCGGCGATAAACTCCCATCCGAACAAAGGCTTTGCGATTATTTTAAGGTGAGCCGGGTTACTGTACGTCATGCCCTTCAGAATTTAGAAAACGACGGGCTGATCTACCGCAAGCAAGGTGTTGGTGCTTTTGTGAGCGATCAGACCTATAAGAGCAATTTGGTGAAACTAACCGACTTTTCTGAGGATATGCGTCAGGCCGGCTTGGAAAGCAGTTCTCGTTTGGTTTCACTCAAAAAGGTTGATCCTATTAAAGAAGTGAATGAGATCCTGGAGATCCGCCCGGATATGAAGCTCATTCGTGTGGACCGGGTTCGTTTGGGAAGCGGAAAACCGGTGGCTTTCGATATCACTTGGTTGCCTCCCGGATATGGACAATTATTGTTTGATGAAGACCTCACCACCCAGACTATTTACAATGTTATTGAGGAGAAGTATGAGATTCCTATTTTGGCCGGCAGTTATCGGTTCACTGCAACCAATGCAGACAAATACATTGGTGATTATCTGAATTTAAAAGAGGGTGATGCACTGTTTGAAATTGACCGCTGTTCCCGGACTACCGGGGATAAGAAAGTGTACTTCCAAAAGAGATATTACAACCCGGCTCATGTAAGCTATGTAATGGAATTATCGCGAAATGAGGATTCTGAGGATGTCACTTCCAAAGATGGTTTACCCCTTAAAGAATTCTCTCCTGAGTTTGTTAAATAGAAATAAAAGCATCATTTTCATTCCTCTTAAACACAAATCAATTATACACATTATGAGGAAGTTAACATACAGTTCACACTTAATTGCATTGATACTCATTTCGGGGTTATCAATGGTTTTTGCACAAATAGAAGTAAATGCGCAAGATAATAATGCAGAAAAATGGCTCAATAAAATGGCCGATGCTGTCATAGAGCCTGGAACTGAAGTAGAAACTTTAACCACGGATATTGAACAAACCGTTATCTCACCTATGGGTGACATCACGTTAAGCGGCACAAGCACAGTTAATTTTGAAACCGGAAATCAAAGTGCGGTATTAGAAACTCCGCAGGGGAAGGTTGAAGTAATTATTGAAGATGGAGAGGGCGTTCAAAAAGTGGGTGGAAGAGAAATACCCATGAATGGAGTACAACTTCAGCAAGTGGAAACTGAAATGGAAAGAAATTATGTTAATGTTGCTCGGAATAAAGACTCCCTGGATGCAGAGTTTCTCGGCATGGAAACCATAGACGATACTGAGTATGCTAAAGTTAAGATCAATTTCACAGTACCCGTTACGTATTATTTAGATACCGAAACCGCATTGCCTGATATGATCACATTTAATCAGTTCAACCAGCAAACCGGCTCAGAAGTGGAAGTTCAAGTTAAGCATAGCGATTGGCGTACCGTCTCAGGAGTTACTTATGCATTTTCAATAGAATCTTTCGCTGGTGGTCAAAAAGCCGGTTCCGGAACCGTCAAAAGTTTAACCGTTAACGAATAACTGCTTTACATTGGATAAGGGAATCTGTGTATTTTCTATGTTCGTTGAAGATGATACCTGGCAGAAATAGCAATTACAAATTAGGAGACTGAACATGTCAGTTTGGGATAAAGAATTTCCTTCAGATTCAGAATACGCTCACTATTATGCCGATTATGTTTCTCATGTCCCCAAGAAAAACATCATTGAGACACTGAATTCTCAGATGCATGAGATGTATACCTTTATAAATGCGATACCGGGTGATAAAGCCTTTTCTTCTTATAAAGAGGGGAAATGGACTATTAAACAAGTTTTAGGTCATATGATCGAAACCGAACGGGTTTTTGCTTACCGGGCTTTGGCTTTTGCCAGACGCGATCCTAATCCATTGCCAAGTATGGATCAAGATAATTATGTTAAATATGCGAATTTCAACAGCCGAACCATCAGTAACCTTGCCAACGAATATTTATCTGTTCGGATATCAACCATTCATCTTTTCCAAAACATGACTCAGGAGATGATCTCTCTAAAAGGAACCGCAAGTGGTTTTGAATTTACTGTGCGGTCGTTACCCTTTATCATTGCCGGGCATGAGCTGCATCATATGCAGGTTATTCGTGAGAAATATTTGTAGGGAAATTTATGCTTTTGCTACCCTTTTAATGATATAAAAGTTTTTTAAACAGCTGAATCTTTCATTGTTTAAAATGTAGTAACAAAAATTCTCCCTTAGAAGGGAGACCGGTTGAAAGCTTTAGCTCGAAACCAAAAGTATGTCAGTGAGGTCGCGACTCTTTATACTTTTAAAACACTGAAGCCATTAAAAATAAGATCCATCCATATAATCGGAAGCTAAAACATTTAGCCAGACAGTTAAGGAAGAATAGTACCCTTAGCGAAGTACTGCTTTGGAAACAAATAAAAGACAAAGCACTTGGGGTAGAGTTCCACCGACAGGTGCCTATTTTAGACTACATTGTGGACTTTTATTGTCACGAAATTATGATGGTTATTGAAATTGACGGCATCACACATGATCATCCTGAGAAGTTCCAGAATGACAAACAACGTCAAGAAAGAATTGAAGCACTCGGCGTTATTTTTGCACGAATTACTGATTCGGATGTAAAACATAATATGCATGGTGTATTGATGTGCCTCCAGGATTTTGTCAAGCAGCTGAAGGCAAAGCAAACCTAATTCAACAACGCACATCTCCCTGCAAATAATCAAAGATCATTTGCTGTCCCTCTTCTAAGAGGGAATTCTCTTTAGTTAATAAGATCTAGTTTTAGCTAGTGTAGCACTCATTATTTTAAAAGCTGTATCGAATAATTCTCCCTTAGAAGGGAGACCGGTTGAAAGCCTTCAGGCGATCAACCTGAGGGATGTCAGTCTACTGCCAATTGCGCAAAATGCTCTTGCTGAAGATTCTCCCCCAATCCCGACTGTATGATCTTCTGAACCAGGTCCTCCTCATCCGAAATTTCCGGCAGACTCAAAACCGCTCCCTTATCAATCCATTCTGAAAGCATCCGGCTAAAATACGGATCGATCTGATACACCACTTTTCCTCCCATTTCTTCCAAAGCAGCGGCATTGCATAATTGCTCATATTGATTTTTAATAGGGATGGTTAGCAGCTTTTTCCCAAGAAACATGGCCTCTGAAGTAGTTTCAAAACCAGTGGCTGAGATGACACCCAAGCAATGTTCAATACTTTTCAAAAAGTCTTCTTTCCCAACCGGATTCACTTGCACATTCCCCTTTACATATGCTTCCTCACAAGTTGGGGAAAAGATGTGCCATTTCGT
Organism: Gracilimonas sp.; assembly: GCF_035704785.1. Taxonomy (GTDB): domain Bacteria; phylum Bacteroidota; class Rhodothermia; order Balneolales; family Balneolaceae; genus Gracilimonas. The sequence continues at coordinate 3,761 of NZ_DASSWP010000029.1, forward strand.
TTTTTTTACCTGAGAAAATATTGAGTGCAAAGTCTGATGGTCGAAAGCTGGCAAATAGACCGTTACATGATCGCCCGGGCTTGGATGCAGATCCCGTATATGTCTTCGAATGATCGGAGGCTCGATAAAATCATCATACCGCAGATAATGAGAACCAACCGCTGCGGTACTAGGAGCAAAATATCTCATCACGTTTTCGGCAACCGCTGATCTTTTGTCTGGTCTTGGTGACTTTTCAGATAAAAATGAAGCCTGATGACTTATGGCAACACAGGGGATGCCGGCTTGATTTGCAGCCCAGGCCGTAACAGGCTCAAAGTCATTTACCACAAAATCATACTCTCCAATCGGTACATGCCGAACATCTTTCAAAAATTTAAAGGGATGTAAATTCAAAGCTGTTTCCAAAAAATCTACGCTCCCACTGTTATCATATGCCAGGCTCATTCCGCGGGCAGTAAAATCAACAGGGCCATCAATGTTCATCTTGAAATTATACCCGCTGATGAGTACATCCACTTCAGCATACTCACGAAGCTTTGGGAGTACCACCCGTGCCCGGCTTATGTGTCCGTGCCCCGTTCCCTGAACACCGTATAATATCCTCATCCTATCATCACCTTATGGTCAAAAGTGTGACTCTTCATCAACAGGTTCACCCTCGGATTATCCTGCAAAAATTCATCTTCATTATATTTATAGAGACTCCATTCCCCCGCGTCGTATTCCAGACAAGTAAGATTTTCGACCCAGTCGCCCGAATTGAGGTAGATCACCGACCCTTTTTCATTTTCATATCCGCGAATTTTGGGCTGGTGAATGTGTCCGCAAACAACATAGTCATACCCCTCTTCGATAGCTAGTTCCATAGCTGTCACTTCAAAATCATCTATAAAATTAACGGCCTGCTTTACGCTGTCCTTGATCTTTTTGGAAAGGGAGAATTTTCCGTATCCCAGTTTTTCAGAAATATTATTCATCCATCGGTTCAACAAAATAAGCAGTTCATAGCCTTTCCCTCCCAGTTTAGCTATCCACTTACTGTGCTTCATAGTGATATCAAAAATATCTCCGTGAAAGATCCAGACACTTTCCCCATTCATTTCCAGCACCAGTTTATCCCTGATAAAAAGCGGACCAAGTTGCAGGCTGGAAATTTTTCGTAAGGTTTCATCGTAATTACCCGTCAGATAATAAATATCTGTGCCGTTGGTCATCATGGTGATCAGTGTTCTGATGACGTGCATATGTGCCTCCGGCCAATAGTACTTACGGAAATTCCACATATCGATGAAATCCCCGTTTAGGATCACACGCTTAGGGTCAATAGAATTGAGGTATTGAACCAGTTCAACCGCATGGCAGCCCACTGTGCCAAGATGGATGTCAGAAAGAACTACGGTATCAAGGGATCGTTTCATAGCCTTTTTAATAGATGATTGATAGCAAATATCGCCCGGCTATGTTAACGGGGGTTAGCGACAGCATTAATTATTGGTTACCAATGTGTTAGGGAATTGTAAATGATAAATTTTAAATGTTGAATTAATTACGTTCATTTATAATTCAACATTTAAAATTTAGAATTTCTATGAGCGAGCAAAAGATCATACACGTACATCTCCCAGAAGACGAAACCTTCAAAACTACCCTTTCCGCCGGAAAGCACGAACTTATATCTGATGAACCGGAAAGCGTGACAGGCGGACAGAATTCCGGGCCCGATCCTTATGATTATCTCCTGATGGGACTTGGCTCCTGCACTCTAATGACCGTAAAAATGTATGCCGAAAGAAAGGGATGGAAACTAGATGATCTCTACCTGGAGCTTCGTCACAACCAACGCCACGCCGATGACTGCGCACAGTGCGAAGACCCAAAAAGTAAGATCGATCACATCGAAAAAGAACTCATTATAAAAGGAGACCTATCCCAGGAACAATTAGACAAGCTGCTCGAGATCTCCAAAAAATGCCCTGTACATAAAACCCTCGAAGGCGATATTTCCATATCAAGCTCCCTAAGTAAATCTTAACCCGTTCCGACGCACAGCATACGGAACAAGTCAGCGAGTCGGTTCAACATTGAATGTTCAATGTTCGATATTCAATATTCCTCCCTACTCCCACCCCCAGGCCGGTGGCGGAATCTCGGTTTCATCTTCAAAACTAAAACGAATGCTAAAATAGCGGTCGGTACCAATTCGGCGGAGGTTATAGGTGTAGTATTCATCCGGCACCACTTCGATCCACCATATGTTACTTGCTGCGGCTGGAATCAGATCGGCCGTCTCCTGATCGGCAGGAAAAGTTTGAAGGGTTTCCAATCCGGTACTTGTAGAGGTCCCGCCGTACATGGTCACTTCGTCCTCAGTTCCATCCTCATGACGGTGATCATGCTTCAGTTCAATACGATCACCTTTTCTGGTAAGTATCCAGGTTCTTGAGCGATCATCCCCCACAAAAAAAGGTATATTGATCACTTTATCATCACAGGAAAGTATATGCATCACCAGTTCATGGTTCCGGAAGTCGTCGTCTACAGGAGCCTCAAGAACCTCTCCTATAAATGCTTTGCCACACTGGGCTGAAAGGGTTTCCCAAAAAACATCTGCGCTGGATTGTTGAGCCAATAACACAAACGGCACCAAGAGGAACAGAGCAAAAACTGAATATTTCATAATATCATCTTTTAGGTGGATTTAAGAATAGTATAACAAACTAAGAGAAACCTTCTTAAGAATATCCCTTTCCATTTAATAGATTGATAAAGATATTGGCATAAAATATAAGCCCTATTTTCTCTTATATATCTTAAATAAGTTAGCACGCATGGAATCATCTGCATTACGCATCCTCAATAATGCTATTTTTGAAGCACAAACATGGAAACCCAGCCGTTCACGTAATACCCTTGAAAATGATTTTTACCAACTTATGTTTCGGGGACCATCATTGGATAAACATACAGAGCTTTGGAATGACTTCAGAAAAGCACTCGCAGAAAATCACCACCTTGAAGATGAAACCCTTCGCGAATTTCTAACACGTCCCGAATACGCCCGGGAGGGTTATTGGTGGTTTGATCCGAATGAATGGAGATGAAAATCCAACAAGGAACATCGAACTTTTAACACTGAACTAGGTTTCGTTCAACATTCAGTGTTGGATGTTCGATGTTGGATATTCGTTATTCATTTGCTTCTCTTGTTTTTAGCTCCTGTTTTTGTTAGCCTAAAGCACAATTTTCCGGGTTCAATAATCACACCTTCATGTCCAAAGAATTAATCAGGCAGTATTACAATCAGTCACACTCATTAAAGAGGACTGGGGTCAGTAATGAAATGGCTATCAAGCAGCCGTTTGATATGCTGGTGCTTCAAATGGCCGGGATGCGTCATTACGTGTATGCTACCGAAGTGACTATTAAAAATGAGGATGGTAAACATATCCGGCCTGATGGCATTTTGATGAACGAGCTTCGTATCCGCAAAGGCTACGTGGAAAGCAAGGATACGTTTGACTCCATTGATGATGAAATTCAAAAGAAGCTGCACAAGGATAAATACCCTGCGGATAACATCATTTTCCAGAACAGCCAAACGGCGGTATTGATTCAGCACGACAAAGAAGTGATGCGGGTAAACATGAAAGAAATGGATGATCTTGAATCCATTCTGAAAATGTTTATAGATTTCAAACCGGCATATATCGAGCGGTTTGAAGATGCGCTGGAGAAATTCAAAGAAGACATCCCCACCATTGTTGAAACGCTTCGTGAATTAATTGAAAAACAAAACGAAAAAAATCCCGCCTACCAAAAAGGGCGCGATCAGTTTTGGGAAATGTGTAAACAGGAAGTGAATCCTGAAATAACCCAGGACGATATCCGGGAAATGGTGATTCAGCATATTCTCACGGAAGACTTATTTAAGTCGGTGTTTGATGAAACAGATTTTCATCATGAGAATAACATTGCCCGTGAGCTGGAAGGATTGGTCAATACCTTTATGACCCGCGAGGTTCGTCAAAATCAGTTGGGCGAGTTGGGGCATTATTACCGGACCTTAAATACCCACGCGTCCCAAGTGGCTGACCACCACGAAAAACAGCAGTTCCTTAAAGTGGTGTATGAAAATTTCTATAAGGTTTATAATCCTAAAGGGGCTGACCGTTTAGGCGTGGTTTATACCCCAAACGAAATTGTGGATTTTATGATCCGCAGCACCGATTACCTGCTGGAAAAGCATTTTAACAGAAGCCTGCACCACGAGAATGTTCATATTTTGGATCCGGCTACCGGAACGGGAACGTTTATCACGGATATTATTGAACACATTCCCGCCCAATACCTTGAATATAAATACACGAATGAAATCCATGCCAATGAAGTAGCCATTCTCCCCTATTACGTGGCTAACCTGAACATCGAGTTTACCTACAAACAAAAAACCGGGCAGTACAAGGAATTTCCCAATATTTGTTTTGTTGATACTCTGGATAATACAACAGCTCTGACTTGGGATAGAATGAAAACTGACCAAGGTGTTCAGTCTAACATGTTTGCCGTTAGCAGTGAAAATGCGGAGCGAATAAAGAGACAGAACCAACAGAAAATTTCGGTAGTGATTGGCAATCCACCATACAATGCAAAGCAGGAAAATTACAATTATCAGAATTCTAACCGTGCCTATGAGCGCATTGATCAACGAATTAAAGATACTTATATAAAAGAAGGTACGGCACAAAATCAGATTGTTGTTTACGATATGTACACTCGATTTTATCGTTGGGCTATGGATCGAATTGATGAAAATGGAGTGATTTCGTTAATCACAAACCGCAGCTTTATAGACAGCCGGGCTTTTGATGGTTTCCGAAAATGTATTGAAGATGATTTTGATTACTGCTACATCATAGATACCAAAAGTGATGTTCGGGCCAACCCAAAAATATCTGGCACAAAAAATAATGTATTCGGTATTCAAACCGGTGTAGCCATTATGTTTCTGGTTCGAAAGGACAGTTCACCTGATAACAATGCCTGTCAAATTTATTATAATGGTGAAATGGAGGACGAATGGCTTAAAGAGAAAAAACTTGAGTGGCTGAATCATAATGATTTTAAAGAACTGGCTTTTGAAAGAATTGAACCTTCAAATAGACATAACTGGATTAACCTTTCTGACAATGATTTTGATGAACTCATCCCGTTGATTGATAAAGACGTTAAAGGTGGGGATAGCAAAAAAGCTATTTTCAAATTGTTTTCAAGAGGAATTGCTACCCAAAGAGATGAC
>NZ_DASSWP010000075.1:0-2450 GCF_035704785.1 Gracilimonas sp.
GGTTTCCATTGAAGAGGGAGATTATGTGATCAGCACGTACCAACCAAAAGGAACATTGGTTAGGGTATTATTTGAGCCAAACCCTGAGTTGGTGGATTCCCTGACGTACGATATCACTGCATGGGAAGCTCATTATGCTTACGGATTAGATGGATACGCGGTAACGGGCACGGTAAATACTCGTCCGGCAACGATAACGGCCGAGGATGAATCAACACCTGCCATCAATAATCCGTATGCATATTTGGCTAAATGGAATTCAATGGAAGACCTGAAATATCTTGCACGTTTACTGGATGAAGGAGTACAGGTTCGGTATGCAGAAGAAGCATTCACTTTGAATGACGATCAATATGCTCCCGGTACGCTCATTATCACCAGAAATGGAAATGAATCACTGGGTGACCGATTTGATACAATTGTGAAAGAAGAGGCCGACATGTTGAATCGGGTGGTTACGCCTGTAACTACCGGCTTTGTGGATTCAGGAAAGGACTTCGGTTCTTCCTCTGTACGGTTGATCGAAACTCCGAAAGTAGCACTTTTATCGGGAGAGGGAACAAGCTCGAATATGGTAGGCCACATATGGAATTACTTCGACCAGCAGATCAATTATCCGGTAACCCTGATCAATGTAAGTGATATTGGGTCGGTAGATTGGAGTGATTATCATGTGGTGATCATGCCAAGTGTGTATGGAAGCGCTGTAGGAGACGGTGACTTGAATAGCATCAAAAATTGGGTGAGCGAAGGCGGAACCCTTATTGCCGTGGATGGCGCAAATGGATTTTTAGCCGGGAAAGATGGTTTCAACCTGAAGCGCAAAGAACGAGAAACGAATGATGAGAATGCAGACCCAAATGACAAGCTCAGGGCTTATGGTGATTCAGATCGGGAGCGTATTCAGTATTCCAATCCCGGCAGTATTTATGAGATCACTATGGATCCGTCCCATCCTTTAGCTTTTGGATACGATGACCAATATATGTCCCTTAAGCTCGGTTCAACTGGATATGAGTATCTGGATAGTGGCTGGAATGTGGGAGTGGCCAAAAAGGGTGCTCACCGAAGTGGTTTTGTTGGAAATAAAGCCCTTGAAGCTTTAAACAATTCGCTGACCTTTGGAGTACAAAATATGGGAAGCGGACAGGTGGTTTACATGATCGACAATCCTCTGTTCCGTGGTTTCTGGCACAATGGGAAGCTGTTGTTTGGAAATGCAGTTTTCTTTGTGGGGAATTGATGGTGTTTAGGTGCGACGGTGTTAATGTGTTACGGTGGTATTTATAAGAACTGCCGTAACACATTAACACTTTAACACCTTCGCACTACTTAGCTAACTCCGCCTCACTTGCGATGTACCCAAAAGCCGCCCAGTTATTAGAATCATAAACCTGCTGCCAGATCTCGTTTGCCCGCTCATCCCGGCCGTTGATATCGTGCCAAAAGCCCAGCCCGTATCCAAGGGTTGAATTATCGAGTTCAGAATTATCATTATCCAGGATCTGATTTTCTGTAAACACGCCTTTGAAGACCATTAACAGTTCATGGTAGCTGGTGTTTTCAATGAGTTCCATTTCCGGGGATACTTGTTCAAGTACTTTGCCGGCCTCAACATCATGCCCCGCTTTTCTCATAGCCATATACTTCCAATACAAAAAAGCGACCCGCATGTCGTTATTATCGGTAGCTTCAAGTCCTTTCATATAAGCCTCGTTTGCCTTTTCATACTCTCCTTTTAGATAGTGTGCCAACCCCAGGTGATACCACGTATTGGTTTGAAGTGAACTTAAAGGGGTATTTTGAGCATTGGGTAAGCCGTCAGGCTCAACAACATCAGATTGCCCTTCAAAAAGGCTTGCTGCTTTTTCGAAATCCTGAATGGCGAGGTCAAATTCACGCAAGGTAATGTAGCGGTGACCCCGGTGGCGGTATAATCGCGGCTCTTCCGGAAATTCGGTAATAGCTGAGGAAAGCTGAATGACGGCCGTACGATAATCACCGGTGTATGCCATTTTTCGCGCTTCCCAAATATAACTGTTTACCAGGCGATCTTCTTCCAAAGCCAGGGCACTTAGAGAATCGATACGGTTGGCGAGAGCAGGAGGTAGAGAGTCGATCTCAGTTTTCAGCGTATCTCCCAATAGTGAAATGGTTTGAGCGGAATCAGGGAGGTCTTCAAATCGCGTTTGTTCTGTTTCAGGCTGACATGCGGCAACAAGCAATGTGACAGCAATCGTATAAAGGAATAAGTTTTTCATGGGAACCGGCTGATTATTTGAGATAATGGCTATTGCCAAATATAAAATGGTCTGAATTAACATCAATGATGAATCAGCGAAATAAAAGAGGAGCGAAAATGAAGAAAATGAAAGGCATAAAAATAGCCCGCCGGTTAGTTCCGTGGGCTTGTTTTTAAGTAACTACTTTCAATATACGGCGGAAACCAT
>NZ_DASSWP010000093.1:0-36173 GCF_035704785.1 Gracilimonas sp.
GGCGGTTACAAGACTTCCAACGACCCACGGTTTTTTGCGGGCTTTCACATCCGGAAGAATGTAGAACATGGTAAGTATGGCAAAGAAGATCATGATAAAGGTGAGCACGTTTCCGCCTAAGGATGCCAGTATAATTCGGGCAGATTCATAATTTTCTGAAAGAAGACCAAAAAGCCCGATCAGCAAGGAATCCAGGATCAATGAAAAGATCATAGCCACTCCCAGCAAAAGGATCATCCCAAAAGATACCGCCCTATCGAATAGCATTTTTAAAAATCCAGCTTCAGGCCTTGGTACGATCTTGAAAATCCGATTAAATGAATCTTTGAACTGAACAAAAACAGTAGTAGCTGAGATCAAAATAAATCCAAAACTCAGGATCAAATACATCACGTTTCTGGTGTCGGTTTGTATGGTCTCTACGAGTAACATCACCGCTTCTGTACTATCAGCTCCAACCGTCTCATTTAAGAAACCGGTGAGTTCTCTCAACACGCTTTCATTTCCTACAAATAATCCGGCAATGTACACGGTGATCAAAACAATGGGGGCAAGCGAAAATAAGGTATAAAAAGAGACCGCCGCACTGTACAGAAAGCAATTATCATCAATGAAACCGTTTAAGGTTATTGAGATCACTTTAAAGGCGTTCCTGATGAATTCCATTTTAAATTCCTGATTCTGTATTTCCAAATATTCTAGAAGGAGCATATAACGATAATATCACTCCTCGCGCAACCATGAATGCCGTCATTGCCATCCATAACGCATGAATGCCCGCAAAAGGTTCACTGATGTAATACACAGGAATAAAAACAAGGATAGTAGCAACCAACATGGAATTCCGCATTGCACCGGTGGACGTAGCACCTATATACACTCCATCCCAAATAAAACAGACACTATTGACAACCGGAGCTGCAATAAGCCAGATAACAACAGTCATTGCTACTGCAATCACATTTTCTTTATCAGTGAAGAGGGTGATGATCTCGGTATCAAGCAGGGCATAGGTGGTGGTTCCCAGTATACCCAGCCCAAGCCCCCATAACATATTAGCTTTTACAGTCGCTTTTAACTGTTCATTATCCTTTGCTCCTTTAAAACGGCCTACCAAACTTTCTGCCGCATAAGCAAAACCATCCGTTCCATAAGAGCTGATGTACCACATTTGCAGCAGAATAGTATTCGCAGCCAGAACCACATCTCCCATCTCCGCCGATTTTGCGGTAAAAAAAGCATAAGAAAATATAAGGCACAGGGTCCGGATCACAATATCACGGTTCACGGAAAAGAATTTCCTGAGCTCTTCAGCCTCAATAAGTTCACTCCAATTAATTTCTAACTTTAGCGCCCCATACTTTTTCCTATAAAGAATAAAAGCCAACCCAAGTGCCAGAAAACTGGCTATCAAACTTCCGGTTGCGACCCCGTCTACCGTCATGTTATACCGGAACACAAAAATGAGATTCAGAATAATATTTACAATGTTTAAGAAAATAGTGACGATCATGGGGTAAGTGGAATTCTGCATTCCCAGGAACCATCCGTTCAATCCAAAAAGTGCAAGCGTAGCAGGTGCCGCAAAAATGCGTATATGATAGTATAGGCGGGTATATTCTTCTACTTCAGGGGAAGCATTAACAAGGTATAGAGATGCCTCTATGAGCGGATACTGAATAAGTAATATAAATACACTGCTAATAGCAGCTACTAATAGCACTCTATATAAAATAATGCGAGTCTTACGCTCATTTTGCTCTCCATATGCCTGCGCTACCATACCTGTGGTACCCATGCGCAAAAAGCCAAATCCCCAAAAAATAAAGTCAAAAATGATACTCCCTACTGCTATAGCTCCCAGATAATAAACGTGCTCAAGACGCCCCACAACAGCCGTATCAACAGCTCCCAGCAGTGGAACAGAGAGATTACTGATGATATTTGGTATTGCAAGACGGAGTATTTGCCGGTTCAAAAAAGATATTTTTCTTGTTAAAATTGGCGGTCTAAGATAACAGCAGGAAAGGTATTATAAATTCATATTATTTGAATGCTCTATAAAGTTGCATATCTATGGGTGGGCATGTATTTTCTTTTTCCGAATTTTCTTGGGATCTAAACTAAATTAATTAACTCATTTGCTTTTCACATGGACATTGAATCGCGTAATAAAATTCTTACAATTGTACTTGGAATCATAATTATTGGGCTTACCTACTGGCTTTATGATTCGCTTATAACTCCTTATCAAGAAGTTAGAGAGCGAGAAGCTATGACTGAAAAAGTCCGGCAACGACTATTGGATACCAAAGACGCACTTATCCAATATGAAACTCGTAATGAAGAATTCCCACCGACCGAAGGCGGATTAGACAGCCTTGTTAAATTTCTTAAAACAGATTCATTGATGATCGCTATGGGTGATTCTTTGTTTGGTAGAACCTTTGATGTTTTCAATCCGGATTCGCTGATATACTCCCCAAGGCCGCCACACTCAAAATTTGTGTATACGCACAATGATACCCTGCGTCCTCCAATTTATCTTCTTGAAGATCCAGATACCGATGATGCTATAGGGAGTTTAGAGCGTACCACTATGCGTAATGCTCCAAACTGGAATTAATGGATGAAGCTTCTGCAAATTTAGGTGTTTGTTTTTTCTCGGATCGCCTTTTTTATTCGATCAATGACCCGAAAAAAGACAAACACCTTTTTCGTATTGGCTCTTTCGACTTCAACTTTGATGTGATCAACGCCATTACACGGCAGCATAAGGAGCACTTCCCCCATATTCTTTCCACTTTTGATCGCTTTCGTACCGATCATAACATAAAATCAGTTCGAGCCCTTACCCACCCTGCACACGAATGCTGGACCATATTTCCTAAAGTGGTCTATGATAATAGCGACGAGCGCGAAGACCACCTGGCTATTTTAATGAAAGGGGTAACGCGTGAACATATTGAACCCACCTGGCATACACTTCATAACAATGAATACAAATTTCTTTCGGTCCGCCGACGAAATCTTATGGCCGGATTCGATAAACTCACTACCCAGGTAGCAACCACTGATTTCAACAGTGATTTCGAGATCGCGCAAAAGTGGTCAACCTTCGCAAAACCGGGCGGCTCTTTTCTAATGATCGGATGCCACGAAAATGTAATTTCTATCACCTCGTTTTTACTCGGAAAATTCAGGGCAGCTACCTATATCTCTTTTGATCAGCCTGAAGATCTGCCATATCACTGGCTGCAACATTCAGCCAATTCCAGCTGGATGCGCGGGCTCCATGAAACTATTTATCTTTTTGGGCATCAAACACATGAAGTTGAACAGGCGCTCCAGGGGTTTTGGGATGATTCAGCAGAGATCACCAAGCTCAACTCCCTTCAAGATATCGGTGTTGAAGCTGAAGAAGAAACCTATGGCTTTGATCTCGCCGCTGCTTTTCCCGCTATTCTTTTAAGCCTCGACTTTTAGAACTCGCCATCTCAACTAACTTTTCCAAAGTTAATTGCGTCACATATTTCTACTTCCAACTTAGAATAACTTTGGGGAAGTTACTATTTGGCTCATCAGGAGAATTGAAAGATTATCAATATCTTTACGCATGGATTTCGATTCATAATTTATAATCCAAAATTTCAAATTTCCCATGCGGATCATCACAGGTAAACTAAAAGGCCGACATTTCAACATTCCCAAGGGCTTGGATGTGCGCCCCACCACCGACCGAACCAAAGAAAGCATTTTCAATTTGATCGAGGCTCGTGTTTTCATGGAGGGGACTATTATCCTGGATCTTTTTGCAGGATCAGGAAATCTCGGCTTTGAAGCTATTTCACGAGGCTCCAAACATGTTACTTCCGTTGAAATTGACCCTGATAATGTTAAGCAGATAGAGAAAACCGCCACAAAGTTTGGGATCGACAAACAAATGAGGATCGTTTGCTCTGACGTGCAACGATTTTTAAACGGCATGGCTACCCCGCATCATTTTATTTTTTGTGACCCCCCTTACGACTATCCCTTTATGGATGAAATGATCGAACAGATCCTTTCTGATAACTGGCTTACTGAAGAAGGTTGGCTGATGCTGGAACACGATAAATACAAAGACTTTACCGATCACCCACACTGCTCGTTTTCAAAAGCTTATGGGCGAACCATTGTTAGCATCTTTCAGAAGCATCCGGTAGATTCAGAATCAGAATAAATTCACCCTTATGAAAACTATTGCCTTATATCCCGGTTCTTTTGATCCCATCACCAACGGCCATCTTGATATCCTTGAACGGGCTACGAATCTATTTGAGACCGTCATTGTTACAGTAGCTGTTAATAATAAAAAAGATGCGGTATTTTCCGGTGATGAGCGTGTTAAACTTATACAAGACTGTATTTCAGGTAAAAGTTGGGCGAAAAAAGTACAGGTCAAACAATTTACGGGACTTCTTGTAGATCATGCCGTAGATATGAAAGCAGATACGTTGGTCAGGGGAGTTCGGCAGATCTCGGATTTTGAATATGAATTCAGAATGGCCCTCACCAACAAGCGTTTGGCTCCTGAAGTTGACACTATCTTCCTGATGCCGGATGAGGAATTCACTTTTATATCGGCATCTATCGTAAAAGAAGTAGCCTACTGGGGTGGTGACCTCAGTTCCTTTGTGCCCGATATTGTAGCCAAAGCGTTGAAAGAGAAGTTTAAGGACAACAATTAAGTCCCACAATACCTCTACTTTTCTTAGCCGTAGCACTTTATATTCCAATTGTCTTTATTCTCAATTTCATTACTATTTTAGAAATTATGATCTCTAAACGAGCACAAAATTTACAACCCTCTGCAACACTTAAAGTCACCGGCCGAGCCAAAGAGCTCAAACGTCAGGGTAAATCCATCGTTTCTTTAAGCGCCGGTGAGCCTGACTTCAAAACGCCACGCCATATTTGTGATGCAGCCATTCAGGCTATCAACGATGGTTTTCACGGTTATACTATGAATCCAGGGACTCCTGAATTGCGTGAGGCTATTTGTGCCAAACTGAAACGAGACAATAACCTGGATTACGATCCATCACAGATCATCTGCTCAAACGGAGCCAAACAGTCTGTTGGGTTTAGCATTCTTGCTTTGGTTGATCCGGGTGATGAGGTGATCATTCCGGCTCCGTATTGGGTTTCTTATCCGGAGATGGTTCGTTTGGCCGAAGGGAAATCAGTAACCATCCGAACTTCGTTTGAGAACAATTTCAAATTAACACCAAAGCAGCTTGAAGAAGCCATTACTGAAAAGACTAAGGCGCTGATCTTGTGTTCACCTTCTAACCCCACCGGCGCTCAATATTCTGCTGAAGAGCTAGAAGGGTTAGCTGAAGTGCTGAGAAAACACCCTCAGGTTTATGTGATCTCTGATGAAATTTATGAGTATATCGTATTTGAGGGAGAGCATGTAAGTATCCTGAATGCGGCACCGGATCTTAAAGACAGGGTAGTTCTGATCAACGGATTCTCTAAAGGCTTTGCCATGACGGGATGGCGCCTGGGATATCTTGCCGCTAATAATGACATTGTGAGTGCTGTTTCCAAAATTCAAAGTCAGGAGACTTCAGCCCCTTCTTCCATTTCCCAAAAAGCCGGGGAAGCTGCTTACAAAGGAAATCTGGATGATGTGAAAGCCATGCGTGAGCAGTTTAAAAAACGGCGTGATTATTTGGTGGATGCATTGAATACAATCGAAGGAGTAAGCTGTTTTACGCCCGGCGGTGCCTTTTATGTATTTCCGGATATCTCCCATTATATCGGCACCAAGAAGCCGGATGGCACTCCCATTGGTTCTTCCACCGACTTGTGTCTGTATCTCCTGGATGAATTTGGGCTCGCCCTCGTTCCCGGTGATGCCTTCGGTGAACCCAACGGCATCCGCCTGAGTTATGCGGCTTCTATGAGTGATCTCGAAGAGGCTATGAAACGACTCAAAGAAGGACTGGCAAGTTTGGCTTAAAAAATGATAAATGGCACAAAATTTGATATAAGCTATTTGTCGATCATAAATCTAAAATCAACAATCCAAATGCCTACATACGAGTATAAAAGAGAAGACGGAACCACTTTTGAGATCGTCCAGAAAATGAGTGAAGAAGCCCTGACAACATGTCCAACTACCGGACAAAAAGTGAAGCGTATTATTTCCGGCGGTGGTGGAGTAGTTTATAAAGGCGAGGGCTGGTACGTAACGGATTATAAAGATGGCGGACGGAAATCAGCTTCAACTCCACCTGCTGATTCTACTGATAACGGAAGTCCGGAAACCAAAGCTGAAACTCCCAAAAAAGATACCGCTAAAGAAGCAAAATCTTAGCTCGTTAATGGTTAATGGTTAATCGTTATTCGTATCTTATTCCCATTATACAAATAACGAATAACCCATTAACCAGATGGAACACAGCAAGGCATATCAGGAAGCATTAGATCAATTCGTCCTTCTTTGGGGTGAAATGGCATCGGCCTGGGGCATCAATAAAACCATGTCACAGATCCACGCGTTGTTGTATGCCGAATCTCACCCGCTTGATACAGATACCATCATGGACACATTGGATATCAGTCGCGGTAACGCCAATATGAATTTGCATCGGCTGTTAGAATGGGAGCTCATCCATAAAGTGAACTTCAAAGGCGACCGAAAAGATTATTACTCCGCTGAAACTGATGTCTGGAAAATTGTATCCACCATTATTCGGGAACGCCAGCAGCGTGAAATAGCTCCCATCCGGGAAAATCTGGAACAATGTGTAAAAACCCTTGAAGCCGGCGGTTTGGATGATGAAGAAAGCAAGGAGTTTAAAGTCCGTATTGAAAACTACATGGAATTTCTGGAGATGTTCGAGCGGTTCACCGGAGCTCTGCTGCCTTACATCAACAAGAAAAATCTAAAATTCTTAAAGCAGTTAGTTAAGCTGGTAGAAGTTAAAGAATCATTGACCGGAACTAAGAAAGAACATGACTAAAAAGTCGAAACGGGATATTGGCAGTGAAGGGGAAGATCTGGCCTGCGCTTATTTGGAGTCAAAAGGCTGGAGGATCCTCGAAAGAAATTATTTTTTTGAACGTGCTGAAGTTGATATTGTAGCTTATGATGATACCGCCATCGTTTTTGTAGAAGTCAAGATGCGCTCATCCACCAAATTTGGACACCCGATGGAATATGTGACCGAAGAAAAAGTAAAGAAGGTGTTCAAAGCTTCCGAAGCATGGATGTATGAACGTAAAATGGAAGGCTCACCCATGCGTTTCGATATCGTAGGAATCGTCCAAAAAAACAACGAAGCCCCGGAATTTAATCACATTGAAGATGCTTTTAGATAGGTACCAGGTTTTAGGTTCAAGGTACAAGGAGCTGTAAAAAACTTGTACCTTGTACCTTGCCACTTGCACCTAATTCATCATTTATAATTTCTCAATTCAAAATTAATCATGCCCTATACCAACGACCAAATAGCTGAGCTGCTTCGCGAAGTTTCCCAACTGATGCAGCTTGCCGGAGAGAACCGCTTTAAGGTGATCGCCTTTGATAAAGCCGCACAAACCATCGAAGGACTCCAGGAAAACATCGACGACTACATTCAGAATAAAAACCTGACGGATATAAAGGGAGTTGGAAAATCTATTGCTGAAGATATCTATGCGCTGGAGGAAACCGGGCAAATGCCTGTACTGGAAGCCTTCAAAGAGAAAGTACCTGAAGGATTGATCGCATGGCTGAATATTTCGGGATTGGGGCCTAAGAATGCGTATAAAATTCACAAGGAATTAGGCATTAGTACCATTGAGGAATTGAAGGATAAAATTGAGGACGGCTCGGTGGCAGGCCTATCAGGATTAGGTCAGAAATCTGCGGAAAAGATCAAGAAATCCATAGAATGGATGGAGAAGTTTGATGAGCGTTGCAGATTAGATCAGGCTCAGGAAATCGCAACTGCTATTTTTGAAAGCCTCAAAAATTTAGAAGGGGTTCAGCAAATTGAAGTCGCAGGTTCCTACCGCCGCGGACTTGAAACCATTGGAGATATTGATATCCTGATCGCCGCAGATGAAAAACATATCGAAGATCTTTTTGATGTGTTCGTCAATCACGAGCGGGTTACTGATGTGCTGGGTCGGGGAGATACCAAGAGCTCCGTTCGTACCAAAGAAGGCCGGCAGGTAGATCTGCGAATTGTATCTCCTAAAGAATTCCCCGCAGCACTTATGTATTTCACCGGAAGCAAGGAGCATAATATCGTGATGCGGCAGCGCGCCCGTGAACGTGGGATGGGCCTGAATGAATACGGACTCTTTAAATTGAATTCAGATGGCGATACCGACTTTGATCAACCGGTCGAGTTTTCCAGTGAAACCGATATCTACCAAAAATTAGACCTGCATTTTGTGCCTCCGGAATTACGGGAAGATCGAGGGGAATTTGAGATCTATGAAGAGCAGGAAGAATTCGAATTGGTTTCCAATGATGATATCCGCGGGATCATTCACGCTCACAGCACCTGGAGTGATGGTAAATATTCCATCAAAGAAATGGCCGAAGCCTGTATGGAGCGTGGCTATGAATATTTGGGGATCACGGATCACTCTAAAACAGCGGCTTATGCCGGCGGACTTGCCGTTGATGAGATCAAACAACAGTGGGAAGAAATTGACGCGCTCAACGAAGAATTTAAAAGTAGCGGAAAAGATTTTGTAATATTTAAAGGAATCGAGTCCGATATTTTGGCGGACGGCTCACTGGATTATGAGGATGAGATTCTTAAAGGTTTTGATTTTGTAATTGCCAGCGTGCATCAATCACTGAATATGCCTCGTGAAGAAATGATGGAGCGTATGCGAAATGCGATCAAAAATCCATATACCCGGATTTTAGGTCACCCAACAGGCAGATTGCTACTAAAAAGAAACGGCAGTGATCTGGACCTTAATGAACTGGTTACTTTGGCTGCTGAACATAACACCGCCATCGAAATAAACGCCAACCCGCGCCGACTGGATCTAGACTGGCGCTTCGGCAACAAAGCGCGCGAAGTTGGGATGATGACCTCCATCAATCCGGATGCTCACTCTACTGAAGGCATTGATGATATTCCTTTTGGAGTTCGAATTGCACGAAAAGGAAAATATGATAAAGACAGGGTACTTAATACTAAAAGTGCAGATGAAGTAAGAGCTTTTTTTGAGGCTAGATAGGAACTTATTTCAGCAGCTTCATTCCCTTTAGCTTGGATGCTTTCTTGTCGAAGGTGAGTGTTTTATAGCCTCGGGCTTTATTCATTTGATGAATCAGGCAATCATTGAAACCGGCAGATGAATTTACAAAATCTGCAATTGATTCATTAATTATTTGGTCATCAAAAAAGATAAACCCTTCTGTGTTTATTATTTGATCAATACCCTGTATAAACTTGCTTTTTGGATAATCATACACATTTGTCAAAACCCAATAAAGTTCAGTAAGCACGGTTTCATTTATATAGAGTATTTCTCCTTTTTCAAGCAGAGATTTTACTTTTTGAGCTTGTTCTTCAATATCTCTGGTCAGAAACCGAACCATTAAATTTGTATCTGCCCCAATCATTCAGCTTTGTATTTATTTCTAAAATACTCTGCTAATTTTTCGTCCATTTCTTCCACTGTATATGATTTTTGGTTCTCTCTATAAAGCATTCCAAATGTTTCTTCAATAGAATATTTCTTTCTTGAAACTTTCAGGTCCCCCTTTTCAACCTCAAAATCGATCTTATCTCCGGGCTTCAATCCCAATTTTTCCCTTATTTTTTTGGGGATGGTTACCTGTCCTTTGGATGTTATTGTTGCCGTAGCCATAATTCTTACTTTTCTTGTTATATGTAAGGAATTTGTTTAATTCATTAACCAACTGCAACTGCCTTTATTATGCAAGATTTCCAAAATTAGCTACCTTTGGCACTGATATTTATAATTCTAAAACATGGCATTCGTGATCATAGAGAAATCTGACTTTCCAAACAGGCAAATAGTGAAATTAGTGAAAGGCACCGTGGTTCCCCGTCCAATTGCATGGGTTTCATCCATAGGGAAAAGCGGGATTCCCAATCTTGCCCCATATAGTTATTTTCAGGTCATTTCATCCGATCCCATTATGTTCATTATTTCCATCGGACAGGGAGTTAATGTTGGTAAGGACGGTGATAAAGATACCCTAGTCAATATCAAGGAAACCGGGGATTTTGTGATCAATATGGTTTCGGCTTCTCTCGCACCGCAAATGCAGAAGAGTAGCCTTATCTTCCCTAAGGACGTGAGTGAATTTGATGAAGCAGGATTAACGCCTTCCAAAAGCCAATTAGTCACAGCCCCAAGAGTGGAAGAAGCACTCATTAGCATGGAATGCAAATTGAACAGGGTAATGGAGTTAGGAAATTTCAACCAGGTGATCGGGGAATTGGTTTGTTACCACATACATGACGATGTGTATATGGAAGGTGATAAAGTGAATTATGAAAAATATGATCCTGTTGGAAGAATGGCAGCAAATTACACCTATGTGCGAGACTTGTTTTTCCCTGAAGAGATTTAAAATTTATCGCAATATTTCAGTCTTCAGTACCAGTATCGATTAAAATAGCCGCTGTTAAGTTTTGGATTTTCACGCCATCCCCTTCATAGATACCTGAAATATTTTTTAATACCACTTTTACTTTTACTCCCATGTCTTCTGCTTCAAGGGTCATCATTTCAACTGATTGATCCGGGACATCCTGACTCGAACCCCCTAACGCTTTTAAGCGGTTTATGAGAGGGGTTAATTTCAGGTCTATACCTTTTTCTGTTGAGTCGGAACTGATATTGAGCAAGTCGTCTTCAGCATTGTAAGAAATAACCCACTTCACACCTTCAATCTCGACCTCATAGTTATTTTGATTGTACGTATTGAATGTGAATTCTCCCAAATATAATGAGTAGCCTGAAACAGGTATGCTCTTATTTGATTCTAAGTAGTAATAAAAACTTTGCATACTCACCCCGGCTTGTCCATCGGTTTGCCATTCCGAAACAAATTCTATCCCCATAAGATCGGTGATCTTACCGGCATCATTATACCTATACTCATTTTCTTCCTTATCCATTACTTCTTCTAGATCTTGTTTAAAGTACGGTTGTAGCGGTTCTGTGCCTTCTAATTCTAGAATATATGCAACTTTGGAACTTATCTGTTTCCGGTCGTCAAAAGAGATCGAACTTTGTGATTTGACAACTTTCTTCTCCTGAGATAAGAGTCCATTTTTTTCAAGCAGCCCTTCAAAGCGATCCAGTTGACTTCTTTTAGATACCTCGAATGCTCCCAAAGGACCAAATGAGATCAATATGGAGATCACACACAAAGAGATCGGAATCACTTTGATATTCTTGGACCTGGCAATTAGAAAATAGATGACTATGCCCGTCAGCCAAACGGCCAAAGCAGCCACAAAATAACGGTTGACGGTAACTCCATACTCCGAAATCCTAACCCAGATTGAAAGCATGAGTAAAATAATAAGAGGAATCAGTGCTATATAATATCCTTTTGAGAATAAATGGATCCACCGATTTTTTTCCTGATTCCGAATCGGGTACAATAGCAACAAAGCCAGTATCCCGGCAATAGAAAAGCTGAGAACCAAATTCGCAACCCAGCCATTTGGCCATTGCCATTCTAATATGATCTTGCCGGTGTACAAATATAGGATCAGTATATATACTGTTATCAAAGGGATTAAAATATATTGCACAAATACCTTTAATCCACCGGGGTACTTTCTCTCACGTTGAGATATTTGTTTTGGATGTGGAATGCCTGCAAGGAAAAACCACGTGTTAAATAAACCGACCAGCAGGATCCATAATTGACTGTATCGTCTTCCTGAAATATTGATTTCAAGCAGGTTTTCCAGGGAAAGCATTGCTATGGAAAGTCCGGCAAATAAAACCATACTATAAAGAAGCGCTGTAAGTATTCTTAAAAAGAGTGTTTTATTATAAGCCCAAAAATCTTCTACATCTCCTGACTTCAAAAATGGAGCGAACGAAACCAGCAAATGTGCAGAAAGGAAGAATAATGAATAGCGATAAAAGGACTCAGTTTCCCCTAGCGAAAACTCTTCAGGCAGCAAATAATAATACAATGCTAAAATGAACAGTGTACCTGCTTTCAATAAAACGGCCTTTTTAAAATTCCACCCAAGGCTTTCCGAAAAAGTAGTAATTGATACAAAAACGGAAATACTAAGCGCAGAGATCCAGCAAAGATTCAATAAATAAAAATAATCTGCTTTTTGACCCCAGGAAACATCCGCCAGCCAAATTGCTGAAATTGTACCTATAGCAGCAATTGACAAAGCAAACGGAAATCGTTTGAATGTATCCGTTCCTTTTTCTGAAATTTCACCAATGGAAGGAAATTTGATCTTCATAGCACTAATTTGAAGTTTTAATTACACTTCAATATTGAGTTTTTGATCGAAATATCAAATACCCTAATTACTCACAACTAACTTAAGTTATCTCTCAATTATAATTTTCTCTTTTGATCTCATTGCCAAGGCTGTCATATTCGATCCATATCCCCGTCTGATTTCCATTTTCATGCATCCCTTCCATTTTCAATTGTCCATTGGGATAATATTGCCTCACCGGCCCATGTAAACCTTTTCCTTCCCGAAAAGAAAGTATAGACCTTGGGTCCCCCTTACTATCGTAATTTATAATTGCAGTATCGTTTCGTACAGTATACCGTTTAAGCTCTCCACTTTTAGTGTAGTAACTGTGCATGGTATCACTGACTATCTCTTTGATATCCTGACTTCCCAGATAATAGTAATAAGTCTCTTCAGGATTCATAGAGGCTACCAAGTTACCTGATGAATTCCATACCGATCCAACTTTTTCTTCGTACTTCATATCCATGCCTAATGTACGATTGGGGTGCCAGTAACGCAGACGGAACATTTTACCGTCTTCAAATTCACCTTGTAAATTGTATCTCTCGTTATGAAAAGTTCGGATGTACCCTGAGTAGGGTTCTTTTGAACGATTATGTAATAAAACAAGGCTTGTATCCCTGATCTTGTAACTTCTAATTCCATCCATCTGATGAATACTTATGAAATTTGAAGTAGGAACCGGATTTCCCTCACGATCATAAAAACCAAGATGATCATAACCATTTAGAAAATAGTGCTCGCTCTTCCTGTCATTATCAGTGCTGCAGCCCGCAACAAACAATATCAGCAGAAAAAGCACATCAATGCCTTTTTTTACGCTTTTTTTATCTGTCATAAGTTTTACTGTTTCCCAATAAATATCCATATGGTTTCATTTCCGGTATTTGATCAAACACCACTTTTAAGATACCAATCAAAGGCACGAAAAGAATCATTCCGGAGATACCCCAAATTTCTCCTCCAATGATCAATGCCACCATGGCCACAAAAGGATTGATCGATACTTTCGATCCAACTATTCTCGGAGTTATAAAATTACCTTCTAAAAACTGAACCGTCCCAAATACTGCTATAACAAAAACTGGAGTTAACAAGGAGTCTGTAAGTAATAATGCAAAAATTAATGGAGGTAATGCACCGATGATGATCCCTATATAAGGAATGATGGCCAGAAGTGATGCAAACACTCCAAAGAACAGAGCATGATCCAATCCTACTATAAATAGCCCTGTAGTATTTAAAACAGCAAGAATTCCAATTACCGTTAACATTCCAACCAAATAATCTTGTGTCACACCTTGTATCCGATCAAGAAGCTGATCCACATTTGAGTTCCCTCTTTTTTTAACTTCAAAAAGCTTCTGAAAAAATGTACGGTACATTTCCTGATAGTACAGCATAAAAAAGATAAAAATGGGCATCAGGGTCATAACCGTAAAGATGTTGGTAGTTGCGCTTAACAAAGAGCTCATAAAATTCCCGCTTTGATCGATAAGGTTATTGATCCCTTGCTGTAAATATTCACTCTGCTCTTGTTGAGAAACTCCTAACGATTCTTCTAAATACTCTATGGCAGCTGTTGATACTTTTTTCAGCTTTTCAGTTACTTCCGGTATCCGTTCCGCAAATTGAATGAATTGCGCGGAAATGAGTGATAAAACTCCTGCAAAAATAATTAATACTACCAGTAAGGTAAGTATGATGCTAAAGGCCCTGCCCAACTTCCATCGTTCGAAAACCTTGACCAATGGATTTAGCAGCATCGCAAAAAATGCGGAAAAGGCCAGTGGCATTAGAATGAATTTCCCATAATTCATCATTATAATAAGTAAGGCCAAACCCGCCAAAATGAGCGTAGATTTCAGCCAAAAGGGGTATTTCTTTGACTCCTTTATTCGATGGTGTTCCATAGATAATTATCTTTCTATTAATTGATCCGACAAACCTGTCGGCAATAATAATTAATACAATCCTTAGATGTTTCTAAAATCTAAAAATGAATAGTATTAAAACTATACTTATCCTATAACTGCCAATACAATTTTTATACCTTTTAATTTGAAGCCAATGCATATTGACCACATCGGGATCGCTGTTAAAGACATAAAAACCGCAACCGAAACTTATTCCAAGATCTTAAATACTTCTCCCACTAAAACAGAAGTGGTAGAAACTGAAAATGTAGAAACAGTTTTTTTCCAGACAGGAGAATCAAAAGTGGAATTATTGGGAGCTACTACCCCCGACTCTGTTATAGCCAAATATGTGGAAAAAAAAGGAGAAGGGCTGCATCATGTAGCTTTTGAGGTAGACGATATTCATGCTGAGCTCAAACGTCTGCGTAGTGAAGGCTTTACTGTATTAAATGAACAACCTAAAGATGGCGCCGATAATAAGCTGGTTGCATTTGTTCACCCCAAAGATAATCACGGTGTTTTGGTGGAGTTATGCCAAAGTAAGAAATGATATTTTTTTGCATTTCGATAGTAATAGGATAGTAGTCTACTATAAAACCGCTCTGCAAAATCGAAAAAATAACATTGATGCCTGCCACAAATCGGCTTATCTTAGCACTTCATTGAACGGGGCGTGGCTCAGCACGGTAGAGCGCTCGGCTGGGGGTCGAGAGGTCGCAAGTTCAAATCTTGTCGCCCCGACAATTGCAAAGCTCTCAAGTGTCTTTCGGGGCATTTGAGGGCTTTTTTATTTAAAAAAAGCTTTATAAATCTTTTTTACAGAGTAGATTTAGTTAACAGACACCTTTTTTAAGATTCGTTAAGTTAGTACTATCAGAAAAAATACGACCAATTATAAACACCGGTCTTTAATAGATATCATCTAAACGGAACTTTTAGTAGTACCAAAAGTACATAACTGTAAAGCCTCAGCATCATTACTTATGTATATTTTAAACAACAAGAGACAGATCGAACGCATCAAAGATATGGTGCCTGTACGAAAGAATATGGATACTTTTGAAGTATTCTACCATGACCCTTCCACCGGAGAACTTTGGAAAAGTTTTTTTCCAAAAGGATATAAAGAACATCGCGGGCCAAAATTACTTCGTCCGGAACCATTACCTGAAAGTCTGGAACTTCAACTTGAAATTTGCCTTAACAGCCAGGATGATTCCGATGCTATCGGCCTTGGTATTGAATTTTCGGTAAAGCCCAAAAAATGGGAATCAATTATTGAAATTTTAGATAAGAACCGGAAAAATTATTTAAGGTCCCATCTAAATACTTTTATTAAACACCTTGGGGTTTTACATCCCCTGAAAACTTTGGAAGAGATCAAGATCGATCCTAATGAAGCCGGTCTTACTAAAGAAAAGCTTACCGCCATTAAAAAAAGAGCAAAACGCATAAAGATTAAACGATATTTCAGGATCTAAAGTAAACTTTTCACTACCTCTAAAGCCTCATTATTGAGGCTTTTTTTATATTTGTAATTCTTTTATTAGAAACCTCTAATTCTAATAATTGTAAAAACCATTCCTTAGATCCTTGTGGTAACGATTTTGATAAACTGAAAGCTGATTTTGTAGGAAATTAAATATTAAGATTTTATAATATTAAGAAATTTTAATAAATTGGTGCAGACAAAAAAATCAGCGCCATGAAAACACTAATTCTTTCTACATTAATCTTTCTAGCTTCAAGCTTTTCATTTTTAGCAAATGCTCAGGTAATTGCAGTAATGCAAGCCAAAGTTAATGTTATAAGCGGTGCAGGCTTCACTTCACTGGAAGAGTCTGTAATTGACCTTAGCTCTTCAAATTCTTTAGAAGAAGTGCATGCCGGATCTTTTTCACTGGTAGCATCTCCCGGTTCTGA
This sequence comes from Gracilimonas sp., assembly GCF_035704785.1. GTDB lineage: Bacteria > Bacteroidota > Rhodothermia > Balneolales > Balneolaceae > Gracilimonas. The sequence goes on from NZ_DASSWP010000093.1 coordinate 16,358, forward strand.
TATAAGTATCTATATTTCAAACCACTCTGAGATCAAAAACAATAAAGGTGAAGCTTTAGAATTCGAATCGATGGATGTTGACCGAATAACTTCTGAATCAGGTGAACATAAGGTTTCAGTAAACGGCAAGGTGAAAAACCAGCAAAAGCTTAACGGCCAATATCAGGGTACCATTACTGCTGTTGTAGAATACCTCTAATCAGCTCCTCTCCTACACTCTCTTTTTATACTATCTAAAAGTACGATTCCCTACTCATCTGCATAGCATCATTTTATAGATGTTAACTTTTCGGTGTAATGCATTACATTATCGCTCTAACACCAATCAAATTTTTAGATATGCAGAAAATTGCGATCACTCTTCTTTTTACCCTGGGCATCTTTGCGCAAACTTTCGCTCAAAATTACACTCCGTTAAATACTCCAAGCTGGCCCGAGTCAGATAAGGACTCCACAATGTACACCGTAAGCGGAGAACGACACGGGATTAGCTTTTTTGAACAACATCGCTTCCCGGAAGTTGAATACGAGGCCGGAGATGAGCTTACATTTGATACTTATCATACCGTTGATGTGATGTACGCTTGGTATAAAAAATGGGCAGAACAATATCCTGATATTGTTGAACTCTATGAAGTAGCTAAAAGTTTTGAAGGCCGCCCGATCTTACAAATGACCATCACCAATAAAGAAACGGGGAAAGATACCGACAAGCCCGCTGCCTATTTTGAAGGAGGCCGGCACAGCGGTGAAATAACCAGCAGTGAATCCATTCTATGGCTTACCCAACATCTTTTGGAAAATTATGGGGCAGACCCCGAAATAACAGAACTTATCGATACCAAAGCGATCTATTTGCGCCCACAGAATAATCCCGATGGCTCTAACCTCTATCTTCACACCGCGCAATCGAACCGAAGCTCAGTAAGGCCTCACGACAATGATCGTGATGGGTTACTGGATGAGGATTCACCGGAAGACCTTGACGGAGATGGTATTATTTATTCCATGAGGAAAAAAGCCGGTCCGGATGAGATAGAGGATGCCAATTATGTTATTGATTCCCGTGATCCTGAAGGACGTTTAATGAAACGTGTGCTTCCCGGCAAGGGAGAATGGTTAGTCTATTCTGAAGGTATAGACAATGATGGTGACGGTGATATAAACGAAGATGGAATTGGCGGATTGGATCTTCATCGCAATTACGTTGAAAACTGGAGACCCGACAGAGGAGAAGATCTGACCGGAAGGGGCTATACCCAATATGGAGCCGGAGAATATCCCTTGAGTGAGCCCGAATCAAAATCTGTAGTTATGTGGATGCTGACTCACCCCAATATTTCAGTAGTAAACTCCATGGATACCCGGGTTCCGATGCATTTACGCCCTCCTTCCACTTCAAAGAGTGAAGAACGTATGTATCCTGAGGACCTTGCGCTGTATGAAAGATATGACCGGTTGGGACTTGAGATCACAGAATACCCCTGGGCCGGAGATGTCTATGAAACTTACATGACCCGCTATCCTATCAACAGGGTAACAGGAGATCCTTCACGTCCCAGTCCTTTATTTGGCCACGGGCCTGATTTTGGGTATTTCTATTTTGGCTCCATTTGGTACGGAGATGAGCTTTGGAATAACGGAGCTATGAAAGATTACAATGAAGACGGCATATATGACGATTATGATGCTCTTCGCTGGGATGATGAAGAAAATGAAGGGCGTGGTTTTAAAGCATGGACTAAATTTGACCATCCTGACTTAGGCGAGGTTGAGATCGGTGGGTTCCACCCCAAATTCTTTAGCCAAAACGGACCACCATGGCAGCTTGAGCCGTGGGCTGAAAAACAGGCCCTTTTCAACCTTCTTATGGCTAAAGAACTTCCTCAAATAACTCTTGATGATATTGCCATCGAAGAGACCTCAAACAATAGATTCAGAATCACCATATCATGGACCAATACAGGTAATCTTCCTGTGGCATTAAAGCAGGCACAACTCGTAAAAATTGTACAGGAAGACCGGGTAATGCTCGATTTTGACTCCGAGTTAACCAAGGGTTATGAAGATGCTTCGCTAAAAATCATCACTCCTGAATTATATGATAAAACCATTCGGGCCGGATATACAGATGCCGGAGAATCAAAGAATGCGGTATTTGAAGTAGAACTGAATGGCATCGAAGGAGCAAAAGGCACCGTAAAGATCCTATCTACCCGAGGCGGTTATATCGAAAAAGAGATAGAAATTGGAAATCCTCCCAAAGAAGAGTAAAGGCCTATTACCAATATTTTAGATAACAAAGCCCGATGCATGCCTACACTTGCATCGGGTTTTTTTTGTGAAAAAAGCTCGTGCCAGTTTCCCTCTAAACTCAATCAAAAGTCATCATTCCTTCATTGAATAATATTCTTATTCCAATCCGTTATATAAATGGATACGTAATTTATTGAAGAGATGATTAAATGATTAATCAAGCATATACTCCGATAACTCATTAAAGCCTCTGTTTTGACCGACAGGGGCTTTTATTTTACTGCTACCATTAGGTAAAACTTCCAATACCGGAATCCCCACTCTTCTTTGGTATTGACCTGAAAAGACAGTGACTCTAAAGCTTTATTTAATTCATCTGCATTCCTTGTTTGTATAAACTCTCCTGAGAAAACATCAATACAAAAATTTATAAGCCTGAAAAATCCTTTCCGATTCCAGTCCAATAAATAGAATCGGCCACCCGGCTTTAATACGCGATGGATCTCAGACAAAGTTCCTTCCTGATCTTTATAATTATGAAATGCATTTAAAGAGATCACTGAATCAAAGCTGTTATCCTGAAAACTGAGCCTTTCTGATGAGTCTTCAGTAAAAGAAATCGCTGCCTGATCCTCAAAACGCTTTCTGGCAATATTCAGCATTTTTCCGGAGACGTCATTAAGCACTATTTCAGAAAACATAGCACCGCTTTCATTCAGGTGCTTCGCAAACAAACCGGTTCCCGCACTAACATCAAGGATTCGATGCCCTTTCTCGCATTCAAATATATTTAAAAGCTTCTGATGGGTATGTGATAAATATGCCTTCCATCTCTCTTCATACCTCTCAGCCTGATTATTATAGGATGCTGCCGTCTGCGAAATATCTTTCTTCTCTTTATCCAATGGTCCCGCTGATTAATTCTTAGTCCTGTAATTCATATCCCTGATTTCATCGTTCCATTCAAAAGAATTAAAAAAAATCCAATCTGCCCGCCAAAAGCTTTCGTAATCACAGATAACAAGCAAATAAAAACAATAAAAAAACACTCTTAATCATGAAAGTATTAAATAAAATGTTCATTCTTTTTGCGGCATCTGTATTTACATTTGCAGCTTGCAGCAATGGCAATAATTCTTCCGGTGAAATAGTAACCGAAGATGACATCCCTTCAGTTGAAGCCAATACACAAGGCACCAGTAACGGGAATCAAGTAGTAATCTCTAATGTCGATTCACCGGTTGACGGATGGATCGTAATTCACCGTTCCAATGCTAATAATGACGGTCCGCAGGTTCCGGAAATTATTGGAAAAGCCGCTGTTCAGGCCGGATCTAATGCAGACGTAAGCATCCAGCTTGGTGAAGGCGTTGCTAATAACGAAACGCTTTGGGCTATGCTTCACGAAGACACCGGCGAGATCGGTGAGTATGAATTCGACGGTGAAACCGAGCTCGACCTTCCCGTGATATTCAATGATGAGATCGTTATGACCTCATTTATGATCACCCAGACTGATCCTGCCATAATGGTTGCTGATCAGGTTAACCAGGGAAATATCTTTACCCTTTCTGTTAATGCAGCCGAAGACGGATGGATCGTAATTCACGGACCAAATGCCAACAATGACGGACCACAAATTCCTGAGATCATAGGTAAAACTGCCGTGAGCGCGGGAATGAATGAAGACGTAGAGATCATTCTTAACGATGGTGAAACAGTGGAAGCCGGGGATAACTTGTTCCCTATGCTTCACTTTGATACCGGCGAGATCGGTGCATACGAATTTGACGGAGGCAATGGTTTAGACCTTCCTGTATTCTTTGAGGACAATATTGTACTGGAATCATTTACGGTACTTGAAAATACATCAACTCTCACCGCCAATGATCAAACTGTTATGAATAACTCCATAACCGTAGATGTAGAGTCTGATACTGATGGCTGGGTTGTTGTACACCGTTCTAATGCTAATAATGACGGCCCTCAAGTTCCTGAGATAATAGGCAAAGCTCCTATACAGGCGGGAATGAATACGGATGTACAGATCACTTTTAATGACGGAGAAGTTGTTGAAGATGGCGAACAATTATGGCCAATGGTTCACTTCGACACCGGCGAAAAAGGCACTTATGAATTTGACAGTGTAGGCCCTCATGACCAACCGGTTGTTACAGCAAATGGTATTCTGATGACAAATATTACTGTTAGCGGTTCTACTGCTTCAGTGACAGCAAATGATCAGGCCGTTGAAAATGGCACGATAACCATTTCTGAAACTATGGCCGAACAAATAGGCTTTGTAGTTCTCCACCGTGATAACGGTAGTGACGCTCCTGTTGTGCCGGCAAGTATTGGCCATGGACAAGTATATCTTGGTCAAAACACTGACTTAGTAATTACTCTTGATGAAGGTGAAACACTGGAATCCGGGGAGAAAGTATGGGCAATGTTACATATAGATAACGGTACGATCGGATCGTACGACTTTGATGGTTCTCAAGGCTCAGATGATCCACCCGTATTTGATGCAATGGATAATGTAGTAATGGTGCAGTTTACGATTCAGTAAGCTGTGGTTAAGTGATAAAAGGCTGTCGGGTTTCCGGCAGCCTTTTTTATTTTGTGTAAGTTTTATAGTTGAACCGGCAGCATCCTGGATATTTGTCCTGCCTGGGAAAACTCTAACTCAACCCTTACCGAATCTCCTTCTTTTAGATCTTTATTTAGATCCATCAGCATAATATGTAGCCCTCCTTTTTTAAAGCTAATGCTCTCTCCAGGTTGAACTACCAACTCCTTTTGCTGCCTCATCCCCATCATGCCTTCTTCCGTTTCATAGGCTTCATGAACCTGAACTAACCCTGCAACCGGGCTGTTAACGGAACGCAACGTATCTGCCATTTCCAGTGAATTAGTATAAACCAAGTAAGCCGCACTCGTTCCTCTCGCTGCAGCCGGGCGAACTCTGCTTTCCGATCCCGGTATATTTAGTTCAGCTTCGGAATTTCCATCCTTTTGCTCTGCTTCACATGAGAGTAATAATGGGAAAACGGTTATGGCTAAAAGATATCTAAAAGCTTTCATCGTACTTTATTCAGGTCTTCAATAACGATATTTGGGATCATAGGCTGACTGCCTCCGTATTCAAAAATAATGCGTGATTGTTTATCAAGTACCATGATCTTATCCGAATGATTGATGAAATACAGTTCCCGGCCATCATCAGTAGTTTGGGTCATGGATATCTGACTGCGAACCCGAACACTGTCCATCATTGTAAAAACCTCAGCAGAATCACCGGTTAGAAAAGTGAAGTTCCTGTCTACCCCAAATGCTTCTCCATATTTTTTCAGAACGGAAGGCGTGTCCCTCTCAGGATCAAAAGTAGCTGCAATAAAGTGAACATCATCCGGATAATTCATCTCTTGCTGAATTTGCATCAGGTTCTGAGTGATCAGCGAGCAAATATCAGGGCAATTCGTGTAGATGAACCCCATCACAACATATTTACCCTGAAAATCATCAGGAAAAGTAACGGCTACGCTGTCCTGATTCAGCAACTCAAACGAGGCATCTCCCAGATCATCGATCACTTCCGGATGATTGCCACAGCTGATAATGAATAATGGCAATAAAAGCAGTATTAAATTTTTCATGGTTTGAATATAAGGCAGCGAATTATGGTTCAGTGAAATTACCGTTCTGGAAATCAATACGTTCAATCAAGATTTTTCTATATCGGAAGTTCGGCAACTGTTTTTAATGCTGATGTTGGTGCACAACTTCATGCTTATGATCATCACAGGGCTCAAACTCAAATTCCAGGGTGCTGTGGTAGATCTCAAACTCATCATGAAGCAGCTTCTTTATAGATGATTTGATCGACTCCATTTCATCCAAGTCTTCCTTTTCGATCACAATATGGCTTTCAAGAAGCGTATTGTTTTCATCAAGCCGCCATACATGCAGATGATGCACATCACAAACTTTGTCTACACCATTCATAGATCTCACGAGCTCGTTTATATTGATATTTTCGGGTTTAGATTCCATTAAAATGTTGATGGCCTCCCTTAACATATTATAGCAATGCCAGAGTATATAAAAACCGATCACTATAGTTAGAATGGTATCAACGATGTACCATTGATATTTAATGATCAGCCATCCGCCAATGATCACCCCAACCGAAGACAACGCATCCGATAAAATATGAATAAAAGCACTGCGCATATTTAAGTCTTCATCTGAACTCTTCCATAGCAGCGCAGCCGTTATTAAGTTAGCAGCCAGACCTATTATCGCTACCCAGAACATCGTTAATCCATCAATAGGCTGAGGTTCTAAGAACCGCTCCACCCCTTCTTTGATCAGGAACAAGGCAACGATCACCAGCGTGATAAGATTGACAAAAGCTCCTATGATCTCTGCTCTTTTATATCCGAAGGTTTTAGATGAACTTGCCCCTTTCTTTGCGATCTTTTTGGTAACCAACGTTGTTACCAGCGACATGGAGTCGTTGAAGTTATGGACAGCATCGGAAAGCAGTGCCAGGCTATTGGCAATGATCCCTCCAATTACCTGTGCAAGCGTAATTGCCAGATTCAAAAATATGGAAACCCAAAGTTTCCATATCGAGGAATCGTCTACATCTGGATGATGGTGGTGATTATGACCCATTTATGTGTTGAATTATCACTCAATGATTAGTACAGATGTAAAATACGACACATTCGTAACTTGAACAGAAATAAAATGACGTTTTTAACCCACAAACCAAATGCTAAAACTTCCGGCTAATGATAGCACAAAAAGTACATAAGCTTGTTTTACCGGTTTATCTGGAAGGTAGTTATACAATGGATTTTCCGTAAAGAACTCCTCTAATTGCTCCCGCCGGTTTTTTTCTTTTTCATCCAGCTCATCTTCTTTTTTAACCAAGACTTCAGCATCTCCCTGAATTTCTTTTAAGCTTTCATTCAAAAAGCCTGCAATTGTATACTGGTCAACTTTCCCCAGGTTACTCACTATAAGGTAGGCGGGTGTTCCAACCATAAAAATTGCAATACTTACAATAGTCTTATCCATTACGGTAAGATCCACAAATTGTCCCAACGCCATACTGACAAGTGCTGCCAGACCCATTATACACAATAAGGCACTGAGTATTAATCGCAACTTCCAGTTCTGGATGCCTTCCAATAAAATTTCTGATCCTTTCATAACTTTAGTATTGACTTATTTTGGCATAATATGAGCAACCCCGGGTTAGTTTTCAAGAATACTTTTCTCCCATTCTTCTAATAATAACTCCATTAATAAATTTGCTGCTGACCGTGATACCGAATCAAGCTGTTCAGGATCAATGCTGTCGTCAACTTCATAAGTAATAGCATCGATCCCAAAAGTATTATAAAACCAGTTTTTTGCTATGGGTGAGGAGGTATCAAACTCTTCAATCCTAAATTCCGTTTCAGGATTGTTTTCAATGATCCGGCCTACCCACTTTTGTGTAAAATCATCAGGGGTTGTTTTGACTTCCTGGTTGATCGGATAAAAAAGATTTTCATTTGTGGAATGGAAATCTATGGCATAAAACATTCTGCGCAAGTCATGATTCTTCATCCATGAAAGAGCATCCCGAATTACACGTGTCTCAGGCTGATTAAAATTGCTCCAATCACGATTCAGGTCAACTCCTCCGGCATTATGCCGCCAGTGGCCCAGATCCACTCCATCAGGATTTATCATCGGAAAAGCTTTTACCACAAACGTTTGCCTGAATTTCTTTGCTAATTCGCTGTCTGAAGTCAGCTCTTCCAGAAAAATGAGAGATGCCAGATACCCCGTAACTTCAGGCGGATGCTGCCTGCCAACTAGAGTTAATACCGGAGCTTTTTGGTCTTCAGCGACCTCTGTAATATCAAGTTCCCAAATTGGCCTTCCAAGTTTGGATAAACCTGCTTCCCTCACCTTCACAAAACCATGGCCTATAATTTCCCGGTCCCACAGTGTTTTTTTTAGTTTTGAAGAAGTATGCAGCGGTTGTCCGCTTATAATAATGGGGTCATTAGCTAACAAGACATCAAAAGTTGCCGTACCGTTGGTTGAGTCATATTCAACTTCTAATTCCCATTGCTCTTCCCAGCTGCTGTCCGCTTGAACCCAGCTTAGTAATTTAGGAACATACCTATGTGTGGCATCCCGATAATTAAGTTGTATTTTAGCCATCCTGACAGTATCACTCCAAATTTTAAAAGCGTACCACGGACTATTATTAATGGGAGCATTTTCAGGAGCTATGTATACTTCAAACGTTGAATCATTTAAGGCATAAAAATCATTGGCACGTGCACCATCAAATTCATTACTGACCCATACTTTGGGTGAATCAGCCCCAATAATACGTTTAGGTTGAGGATCCAATTCTTTGTCGTTTGTGTTAGTGACATCAACAGGATCATAGGAGAAGCCTGTAAACTCTTTACTGCTTTTACACGAAGTAAGGCAAAAAAAACAAATCACAAACCAAATTAATCTATACATAAAAGGAATTTTTATTTAAGAGCAAGTTTTGGGCCTGTTTTAAAACAACGGTTTCCAAGATAACAAACATTCAGTTATACTTATTATCCATTAAGATATACTACCCCTTTGATTACTACCAATTTTAAGCAGCAAATACTTTTTTTCTTATTCACAGGCTTATTCAGTATTCCTGTATTATCAGTTTCTGCCCAAGACTTTGAAGAAACGGAACCGAGCAGGGTATGGAATGTAAAAATTGAGGGTAACAAAACATTTGAAGATCTGGTAATTCGGAACATCATTTCCAATGAACAACCCTCACTTTTACAAAAGATGATGTTTTGGAAAAAATCGGGTATGATCCTTAATGAAAATGAAGTGAGGCGTGATGTTATTAGAATTGAGCGTTTTTATCAGCGGCGAGGCTTTAATGATGTAATTGTAAATTACAGGATTGAAGACTTGTCTAAGGAATGGAGGAAAGTAGTCGTTTTTGAGATCGTTGAAAATATCCCCATACGAATTGATGATGTTCGTTTTGAGATAACTACTTCACCACAAGACAGCATCCTTATATATAATAACGAAAGATTTAATACCATTATGCAACGGCTTCCCTATCGTGAAGGTCAACGTTATGAACCGGTGACCGAACCTGAGGTAGAAGCCAATATAATTGGAGCTTTACGAAACCTCGGTTATCCTTATGCAAGCAGTGAAGTGCAAGCTCATGTTGACAGCGCAAAAAAAACGGCTCAGATTATATTAAGAAGCAATCCCGGCCCTCGTGCCCGTTTCGATTCTGTGATTGTTGAGGGTGAGGAGAATTTATCCCCCAGATATATCGTAAGAGAAACCGGTATAAAGGAGAATGAATTTTTTAGCGACGAAAAGCTTAGAGAAGCTCAAAGAGAAGTATTTAGCCATCACATGCTTCGTTTTGCACTTATTTCCATTCCGGAGCAGCCCCATGACTCCCTTATTAACATAAAAGTGCGGGTTAGAGAATCTACCTTAAGATCAATTCAACTAAGTGTAGGTATTGGTAATTTAACTCGCATTGAAGACGGCTGGGCTGATGCTTATAAACTTTTTAGAGGTCAGGCAAGCTGGACTCACAGGAATGTGCGTAACCGCGGCGAACGTTTTAATATTTCCGGTAACGCTTCTGCAATTGAGCAACGCTTAGGAGTTAATTACCTATTTCCATATGTATTTAATACTAAAACCTCTTTTGTTTCATCACCTTTTATAAATCACCAGCTTGAGCCTTCATATGAAATTTTCCGGCTGGGGATGCTAAACAGCTTTGTTTATCAATATAATTCTAACCTCACCGGTACATTCTCTTATGAATATACCCTGAATAATGAATCTACTATAAGCTCACAGGAATCTTTACCAGACAGCATTCAGGCTTATAATGTTTCTTCGTTTAATTTTAATGCCTTTTACTCAAAAGGGTTAGCTCGTGGTGGGAAAGGGTGGTCATTTCAACCGTTTTGGGAAGTTTCAGGTTTGTTCGGTATGTCTACCTTCAGTTTTCAAAAATTTGGAATGGATATTCGGAAATTCTCTCCCATTACTGATAAGATCATATTTGCAAAACGACTTAATTTATCCGGAATATATTTTTCCAAACAGGACTCCCTCCCATCTGATATTCGAATATACAATGGGGGTACTAACTCAGTTCGCGGATGGAACAGACAGGAGTTAGGGCCTAAACGGGCAATTTTGAATAATAATGGGGAGTTTTCACGATATGTTCCAATAGGAGGGCGCGCAACCCTAAGTTTTAACACCGAACTTAGGTTTCAGCTTAACCAGCTTGTTAAAGGATTTGGCGTTGCCACTTTCCTGGATGGTGGGCAAGTATGGAACAATTTCATGGATATAGGAGCTTCTCCGATCCAATTTGGAGTTGGGGGCGGGCTTAGATATCAATCCCCGATCGGGCCCGTGCGGATCGATCTGGCATACAAACTAAATCCAACTAACCAGGATCTTCAAATCTATCAGGGTCAAAATTATGGAAATGCATGGGATCGATGGGGTATTCACTTCAGTATAGGACAGGCATTTTAACATGAGTGAAAATAGATCACATATCGCCATACGACTACTTAAGATCTTCGGGTGGCTAGTACTTTCACTTGCTATACTCCTTACTGCTTTAAGACTCTCATTAAAAACATCATGGATACATGGCATTGCTAAAACCCAGATAATTTCTATTGTAAATAATAGCCTTAACGCAACGGTCTCTATTGATGAAATAGAGGGTGACCTTTGGAATGATTTCACTTTTCATGATATCAGTGTAGTTCAGAAAGACACACTTTTAGACGCAGATTCCTTAAATATCAGGTTTAATATCTGGAGCTTGCTTAGTAGTTCTTTTGAAGCTACTGAAATCTCCCTCTCCGGCTTTAATGCATACCTAAATGAAACTGAAGAAAATCACTTTAACGTTCAGGATCTGGTAAAAGAAGATTCCAGCGAGTCCGCTTTCAGCATCAATATTCAGCGTTTTAAAATTGATAATGGTTCGATTTCGATCTATTCCCCCACTTATTTGCCTGATACAACCCTGTCTGTTAATCAATTGACCGCAAGCGCAAGTTTTAGTGTATCTGATGAGATCTCTGCATCGCTTTCTTCCTTATCATTTCAGATAGCTGAAGGCCGGCTTCCTGAGCCTGTTTCTGTGAAAACGTCTGTCGATTATAAAAACAACATCATTACTTTAAATCAATTGGTCATTGAAACTAGTCGCTCACTTTTAAAGGCAAATGGTTTTTCAAACCTTCAGGATTCTACTTTATCCGCAGAAGCCAATGCTTTGCCTTTATCATTTAAAGATATTCAGCCCTACCTCGATTCCGAGCTGCCTGACGAAGAACTTCAGTTAACACTTAAAGCTGATGGGAATTTAGACTCCTTGAATCTTGAAGTTCAGGGAGAAGGAAAGGGATTTGATGAACTCTTGGTCGTCTCTAATTTTACGATCTCCGACACCCTAAGTCTTAATAAGTTTGGCATGACCGGACGTAATTTAGACATAGCCTACTTTACTAAAGATTCGGTTGATGCAGAAATCAAAGATTTTCAGGTCTCCCTTGAAGGACACTTAGATCAGAAACTTTCTGCAACTGATATTACCTGGGGGTTTACGTTTAGCGATATAAGGTTTGAAGAATATTATTTTGAGATCCTTTTTGGGAGTGGCACCCTAAAAGAACAAACTTTGATGGCTAATATTCAGCTTAGCGACGGTGCCGATACTATTGTCCTGAACCCCGACATAGAAAACCTTTTTAGCGAAGATCCTGACTGGCAAGTCAAGGCACGATTTTCAGATATCAATCTTGGGTGGTGGACAAATAATCCGGAATTGAATGGTGAAGTAAGCTTTCAGGCTTCTGCCGAAGGTGAGGGATTCACCCTTTCAGAAAAACCTTGGAACTTCTCCTTGTATAAAGTTGCTTTGCCTCAATTTAGAAGTGGAAGCAATCCCTTTTTTGGTGAAAAGCCCGTTTTCGTAAAAGATACTATTAGAGTAGGTAACCAAAACATATCTGACCTGAATGTAACCGGAAGCATCAGTTCTGATTCACTTAAAACCGATGGATTTGTTCAGCTGATCGATAATAAGATCAACTTCTCTACAATAGTCTCAAACTTTCTCAATGAGCAGCCATCATATACATATAAGCTTTCAACCTCTGAATTTGATCTGGGTGAACTGCCCGGATTTGAGGACTTTTCTACTTCTATTAATATGGCTGCCAATGGAGAAGGGAGGTATTTTGAACCTGAGAAGATCCACACCAATGCAAACTTAGTGATTGACTCCAGCTATGTAAATGGTGCTTCCTTCGACTTATTGGAATTCAATGTGGCTTTACAGGATTACATTCTAACGCTGGAAAATGGAACATTACAAAGTGAAATCATTGAAGGCAGTTTTTCAGGAAGAAGAAATTTAGCTGACCGAAGTGACCCGGAAAATGATTTTGCCCTCGACATGGAGATCAAAAACCTGCAGCCATTTGCCCCTTTAGTTGGTGCAGAAGTTTTTAACGCTCCCGGAAGGATAACAGGAAATATTTCCGAGATCACTGAAGGAGAGTTGCTCTTTGATGGTAATATTCAGCTGCATGATATTCATTATGATACCTTATTCGCAGCAAATTCAATTGAAGGGAACACTAAAATTTCTATCCGGGAAGAGTATGGTTATGATCTTTCCCTGAATATAGATCAGCCCACCTTTAACAATATCACCTTACAAGATTTGCAATTCAAAACTGTTGGTATAGCAACAAATGATTCCCTTTCCGGAAATTTCGATCTTGATATAGACAGTGAAGAAGCCGGGAATCTTTCCCAGTTGGGTAGTTATGCTCTGAATCTTCAAACCCTAAGAACTGAACTAAACTGGAATACCTTTAAATTTCAAACTCCAGCCCGATTACTTAGCCTTCAATCTCCTTTTAATCTCATCTACGATAATTCTTCGATTCGGACAGACACCTTAAAACTTCGCTCTGATGAAGGTACTTTCCTAAATATTTCCATTCCCTATGCTGATTCTTTAAGACAACAGGTTTGGGCTCAGGGTCGTGATTTTGATTTCGGAGTAATCCAAAACATTATTTTTGATGAGCGTTTTGTGGAGGGCATACTTTCCGGAAATTTAGAAATTGACAATGCTCCCTCTTCCTTTTCAGGAAACGGCTCTTTAAGTATATCAAATCTCTTATATAAAGACTCTGAAGTTGACCTGATAAACCTCAACTTCGATGTTATTTCACAGCGCTTAGAGGGGAATCTCTCTGTTACTATAGATGGGGAAGAAAAAATAGCTGGACAAATTGACATTCCTTTTATCCCAGAACCCCCCACTACTTTAGAACAAACGTTCTTTGAAGAATCAGTAAGTGGAACATTGGTTATAAATCCTTTAGATCTGAATGAATTTGAAAATATTCTGAACTCATTTGAGATCACACAGACCAGTGGGATTCTAAGTTTTAACGGACAGTTATCAGGTACAGCCGGTGAACCTAACTTTGAAGGCATCTTCAATTTGAGTGAACCAACACTTTCCGGCATTAGTATCGATTCCGCTTTCGCAAAATTTAATTATCATCATTTAGATAAGAAATTAACAGCCCTTGCAGAAATAAATGCCCAGGGACAACAAGCCGCTTCTATTGATGCTAAAATTCCTGTTTCAGTGGACTTCCGTACTTTTGAAATTAATATGCCTGATGATACAGACTCTCTTAGGTTTAATCTGCTGACAGATAATTTCAACCTTTCTGTATTTAATGACTTTTTGGATAAACAATATTTGAGCAGGCTCCGGGGAAGTTTAAATGCTGATGTGAATGTATCAGGTACTAAAGAAAAACTTGTTCCTAGAGGTTTTCTAAAACTCAATAATGCACAGGTGGCAGTGCCCATTGCAGGGATAACCTTAACAGAAATAAATTCAGAACTACAATTCTCTGAATCCGGGCTGCTACTTAACAATTTTAAAATGACTAGTGGCAGCGGGAGTTTTACTGCTAATGGCTCTATTGAGTTGGAAGGTATTACTCCAACCGAACTTAATATCAATGCAAGGGCAAGTCGTTTCAAGCTCGCAAACACCTCTGATTACAATTTAACTATAGACCTCGACAGCAAGTTAACAGGCCCGCCTACACAGCCTAAAGCTTCAGGTGTTCTTACCATAAAAAATGGCTTTGTCTATTTGCAGGATTTTGGAGAGAAATCAGTTGAAACAGTGGAATTGGAAGATGAAGATATTTCCACATTCAGTCCTTATGACTCATTAGCCATTGATATGCGATTCGTAATAGAACGTAATTTCCTAATACGGAACAGGCGCTATCTTGACATGGAAGTTGAGTTAACAGGTGAGCTTGATGCGCAGAAACAATCTGCTGGGGAACTTCAATTATTTGGAACCCTAAATGCCGAAAGAGGATATGTACGTCCCCTTGGTAAGCAATTCTCACTCGAGGAAGGAAGATTCACATTCAGTGGCCCCATCGATAAACCCGATATTTACATTAAGACGAGCTACATCCCTCAGACATCTCAAAAACAAGGTGATCCAATTATCCTTTTTTACATTATTGAAGGAAATGCTTCCGACCCTCAGTTTCGATTTGAAAGTGAACCGCAAATGGAGCAGCAGGATATTATCTGTTATACCTTATTTAATAAGCCGTGTTATGCTTTAGAATCCTGGCAACAATTGATAAGCGGCGGCGGCTCATCACCAAGCGACTTATTGGTAGGAGTTTTACTGGATGAAGTTGAGACGCTGGCAACTCAGGAATTGGGAATTGATGTTGTGCAAATCGAAACTACAAGATCAGGTACTCACACCGGTACTTCCATTAAAACAGGGTGGTATTTAAACCGCCGGACTTTCTTTGCTATTGTAAATGAAATTAGTGGTACCAATCCTAAAACCATGTTTATACTTGAATATCTTCTCAAAGAAAACCTGGACTTAATTATTACACAGGGAGATGATAACCAACAAGGAATTGACCTGCGCTGGCAGTACGATTACTAAAAGTCGGTTTTTGCAAGGTGTTATAAATAATCTAAAAGAGAATACTTATTTTATTCTCAGCCACAAATTTCACCACGGCAACATTCTTCTACGTTGATACCGCATGCGGCACATTGCCCATGGCCATGAACCCAAATCAACTCCGCCTGTTGACCACAAAACAGGCACCTTCGCACTGCCTTTTGATCGGATTCTTTTGCTTTATTTTTAACTGTTTCATCCATTGTCTTCTGTGAGTTCGGCATAGGCTACTTCGATGTTTGCGCTGAGCGGGAGATTCCAACCCGGAGCTTTAAATTCCTCAAAACCGGACAGAGTTTCTATATCAGAGAGTTCATTAACAGGCTTTCCTGAATCTATTCCCCGTTGAGTATAATCGAGCAAGGCTTCAAAAAAGTCAACTTTTACAGCCAGGTCTTCTTTGGTACCAGTGATCCCGTAATCGGTATTTCCATGGCCAAAAATATACATGGTATCAGCCGGCAATTCTTCTGCCGTTTTATTCAATGTAATGATCCAGTTCGAAATGTTAGCACCTGAAGCACGATCAATAAAAGGATGGGCTCGATTAAATATCAGGTCTCCCATATGGGCTACATTCGCTTTTTCAAAGTATACCACCGTATCTCCACCTGTGTGCGCAGGACCATAATGAGTCAGGTGAATCGTTTCATCACCCACATCTTCACTCCAGGATTCCTCATATGTTGTATCAGGATAAACCTGGGAATCCAAGGCTTCTTGTCCTCTTCCTTCAGCTGCTGCACGCTGCAGATCCGGAACGTTTTTATGGGCTACGATCCGTCCCACCTTCTCCTTGAAAACCGGATTTCCGGCCGTATGATCTCCATGATGATGGGTATTGATGAGCATATCAAAAGCAACCTCTCGCATTTCTTCCAATCCTGAAATACAATTTCCGGCAGACTCCGGAAACTGGGAGTCAACCACGACGATTCCTCCTTCATTCACCAGCCAGCCAATGGTTCCTCCACGGCTTGTAAATGTACCCACATTCCTTCTAAGGATTTTGAATGGGCTTTCTTGTCCAAGCGCAAAAAGTTTAGATACCGGAAGTGTTGCAGCGGCTCCCATTAAAGCAGATCTGAATAAAAACTGACGGCGATTCATAGGTTGATCATTTTGTTATTAAGAAATTCATGCTGGAATTAACGAAAAAATTTCAAGCATTCATTCCCAATAATTTTCTTAGAAAACTGCCGGATCGAAAATCTTACATCTCAGCAATAAAAACAGGATCAACTCATTCCGTGATAGCGGCCGGGTTTGTGGTTGATAGCCAAAATAATATTTAATGCGAAAGCAGCAAGCACTGAAAATGCCAATGCCTTCCAATCCACCACTAAAAAAGCAGCCAGTATGATCAGGGTATCTGCAACCATCTGGAATTTCCCGGCACTGATCTGAAAGTATTCCTGTACGTAAATGGAGAGTATGTTCAATCCCCCCAAACTTGCTTTATGCCTGAAGAGCATAAGTAAGCCACTACCGATCAGAAAACCTCCTAATATGGCTGCAAACCAAGGGTTGATCTCCCCAAACTCAAATATAATCGGGATCACCTCTGTAAGAAAAGACACCCCAAAAACAGCCAGGAAGGTTTTGATAGTAAATTCCCAGCCAAGCTTTTTTACCGCTAAAACATAGAACGGAAGGTTTATAACAAAGAAGACAGGGCCAAAACTAAGATCAGTACTGTACTGGACCAAAAATGAGACACCGGCTGTTCCACCGATCAGAAAATTCATATGGGAAAAAATCGCGATCCCAAAAGATGCCAAAAGCGAACCGATGATAATGCCCTGCACATCATCAAAAATACTATGTTTAGCAGGTTCAGGTTGTGTTTTTTCGTGATTTTTCTTTTCCTCTGGAGTAGAAATATTTTCCATCTAAGTAGTTTGTTCGTCCCTGATCAGCAGCAAAACAGCTGCATGCGGGACGATCAGATATTTTTCATTTTCAAATTCAATTTCATAGGCCTGCTTTTTGAGAAAGATAGCCAAGTCACCTTCCAATGCCTGCATACCTATGTACTTTGTATCGGTACTTCCTTTCCATGTTTCCTCAATATCGGTATTGGGGATAGGGTAACCCGGGCCGGTCTTAACAATATATCCGCTCTGTATCTCTTCCTTTTCTTTTACAGATGCAGGCAAAACCAATCCGCTTCGGGTGTGAGTTTCCATGTCGCGCGGTTTGATCAGTACCCGATCACCTACGACAACAAATTTCTCAATTGAGTTCAAATATTCTTGTATCATCAGTTCTTCTATTTTTCTTAAAGATAAGGAATTTGATGCTTTGGTAAACCGTTTCTATAGATCAGAATGCTTTAAATCTAACAGCAAATCGTATGAATAATAAATTGTGCATTATAACCGGAGCCAATTCCGGAATTGGATTTCAAACAGCTAAAGCCCTTGCTGATAAAGGCGCTTACATTGTTATGGTTTGCCGAAATGAGGACAAAGCTGAGGCGGCCAAAAAGCAGATCTTTGAAGAAACATCGAACCCCGGAATTAATATTGTATTATGCGATTTTGCCATCCAGTCTGAGATCAGAAAAGCGACTGAAGTAATAAAAAAGAACTACGATAAAATTGATGTACTTATCAATAACCATGGCTTTCTGGCTTCCGAAAAAGTAGAAACCGTGGATGGATTGGAAATGACCTTTGCCGTAAATCACATTGGGTATTTCTTGTTCACTAACTTGCTGCTCGATCAAATCAAAGCTGCAGACAGCGGGCGTATTGTAAGTGTGGCATCGGAAGCCCATCGCGCCGGAGAGTTTGATCCTGAGAACATTCAGCTCGAAGAAAATTTCAGTCCCTGGAAAGCCTATGGTAACTCCAAGTTATTCAACATCATGTTTACCAAAGAGCTTGCCCGCCGCCTCAAAAATACCAACGTGACCGCTAATAGTTTACACCCCGGAGTGGTGTCATCCAATTTTGCCCAAAGCGGAAGCTGGATCATGAAAACGTTATTTACCATTGGTAAGCTTTTTTTCATCTCTCCGAAAAAAGGAGCTGAAACATCCATTTATCTTGCCAGTTCAGATGAGGTGAAAGAAGTGAATGGAGCTTATTTCAAAAATAAAAAAGCAGCTAGCCCAAGTAAAACTGCCCGAGATGAAGCAGCAGCTAAAGAACTCTGGGAAATAAGCGAAAAGCTCTGTGGCTTATAATTTTGGCTAAAAAAAGCACAGATATAACCTACGCTCCAAATGAAATTATTTTTTAATGTTAAGCCTGGAAATTACTATTCCTGAAACCATCACCACGGCAGAAATAATGATAGGAGTGTAATCACCTGTGCTAATAGCAAAATCAGCACCGAATGCTTCAAATGTATTTGAGTTTTCATAATACTGATACCCATAAAACATAACCCCTAATAATCCCACTACTGTCAGAATCTTACCTATTTTATCTTTCATAGTTCTGTAGATTGTTTGTATTTATTTACATAAAACCCAGATTACAATAATTTGTTTCCTGAAAACATACAATAGCCGGAAGATTAGAATTATCAAATAATTAGCCTGTTCTTTAACAAAAAAAGGCTCATTCAGTAAAGAATGAGCCTTTTCGAAATTGAGTTTCAGTATCTGATCAATAAGAAGAGAATACGCTTGTAGAGCCATCTCTATTAACCAGAAGCACATCATAACTATCGGGTGTGCGGCCCGGTGTTTCCATTCCCGGTGAGCCGATTGGCATTCCCGGCACGGCAAGTCCAATTGCATCAGGTTTTTCTCTAAGAAGTCTTTCTACATCTGCTCTCGGGACATGGCCTTCTACTACATAGCCATCAACAATGGCTGTATGACAAGAAGCCAATTCACGGGAAATTCCGTTATCTCTTTTAACCTGCATCAAAACGGGTACGGGAACTTCTTCAACGGCAAAATCACCTTCATGCATGTGATC
This sequence comes from Gracilimonas sp., assembly GCF_035704785.1. Classification (GTDB taxonomy): domain Bacteria; phylum Bacteroidota; class Rhodothermia; order Balneolales; family Balneolaceae; genus Gracilimonas. Next base: position 35,708 of record NZ_DASSWP010000093.1, read on the forward strand.
TCCCCATTTAGTACAGCACTGACAACCGGCATTTTTATACATCACCACTTCCGTTTTATTGGACAGCATATTGCTTGCAGAATTACCCGGCCAGAATAAAAACACAGCTACACCGGCTGTAAATAATAGCCCATAAATAAGAATTTTCTTGTTACTCATATCAATAATTTGGTTTTAAAATGATCGAATCTTCTTTAAGATAACCTTCTTATAGGAATTTTGTTTTATTATGAGGCATGAAAATTGTTAAGATCTTAATTATGTGTATGGCTTTTGTCTCATGCTCAAATAATAACGGTGATTATAAGAAAATAGCTTCGTCCAGCATAGAGGAACATAAAAGCATATCTGAGGGAACCTATCTGGACCTGAGCTTTTATCATTTAGAAGATAAAGACCGATTTATGCCTGCTGTTTTTAGTATAAACGGGGTGTTATTTGGTCCAAAGAAAGATTCCTTATCCTC
>NZ_DASSWP010000161.1:0-4707 GCF_035704785.1 Gracilimonas sp.
GGGATCTGAATATCGAAACAGACACCATAGAGTATAATAGCAATATTCACTCCATGTTTGGCTATAAGGAAAATGAGATAGATAATGTTAATTCATGGTGGCGGGATAAAATTCATCCTGAGGATATTGAAACAGTAAACAATGCTCTTACTGAAGTTATTAAAAAAGGAAAAGAACGCTTCCAAATGGAGTATAGGTTCAAGGCAGCGGATGGAAGCTATAAATTTATTTTTGACCGGGCGTTTGTAATTAAAGATGAAAATGACGAACCCGTACGTATGATCGGTGCCATGCAGGATATTTCCCACGAAGTTGAAGAACAAGAGAGGCTGAAACTTCTGGAATCGGTAATTACCAATACCAAAGAATCGGTTGTAATTACCGAAGCTGTGCCGACCGATTTACAAGGCCGTAAAATTCTATATGTGAACGAAGCATTTTCCACTTTGACAGGTTATGAAAAAGAAGAGGCTATAGGTAAAACAATTCACTTTTTAAATGGACCTGAAACCGATAAAGCCACACGTGCTGAACTTGGCAGTGCCATGGACAGGCATGAGGCCAAAGAAGTAGAATTCATCAACTATAAAAAGAACGGAGAAAAATTCTGGATCAATATTTCCATAGTTCCCGTTGCCGATGATGATGGAAATTATACCCATTGGGTGGCTATAGGGCGTGATATAACCGATCAAAAACAAAATGAAGAGGAGATCAAAGCCTCATTAAAAGAGAAAGAAACACTGCTTGCCGAAATCCACCATCGCGTTAAAAATAACCTGGCCGTAGTATCAGGGATGATGCAGCTGCAAGCTTTCGACTCACATAATGAAGAACTTCAGGCTAAATTATTCGACAGTGTTGTTCGCATCAAGTCAATTGCTACTGTTCATGAATTGTTGTATCAATCAAACAGTTTCTCACAACTGGATTTCTCAGATACATTGAAAAAGCTGATCGAAAATATATCCGAAACCCTACAGAATACAACAGATATCACCCTCGATATAAATTGTGATCCGGTACAGCTGAATATCAATCAGGCCATTCCGGCTTCTCTGATCGTCAATGAAGTGATCACCAATGCTTACAAGCATGCTTTCAAAGGCACAAAAGATAACCGACTTTCCTTCGATTTATCCGAAAATGAAAACTCTATCCATATTGAGATCAAAGATAATGGAGTGGGTTTACCTGACGACAAGATAATGGAAACCAAAAATTCTTTGGGATTCCATTTGATAGAAGTACTGTGCGGACAAATTGATGGCGTAAAGGAATATAAAAATGGTAAAAAAGGAACCATTTTCACACTCACTTTTACGAAAAATGAAACAAAAAGCGGCAGCGCCAATGCACAGATGAATTAGAAAGAGCTATAACGAGCTCTCTTTATCTTTGAATAAAAGCTTTCCGCCGTTTTTATTCCACCAATATCGGCAATTCACCTAATTCAAGTAATTCGGAGATCTTCTTACCTATATAGGTATTATCTCTCCATCCCATAAACTCAAGTGCTCCGGGCCCATATGCCATCAAAGGAATTGGTGTTCCGGTGTGATATCCAGTAGTCCAGTAGATCTCCAGAGAATCACCTTCAGCTACTTGTTGTTGTAAGGTCATCCCTCCTGTTTCATGATCAGCTGTCAGTACAACAAGAGTCTCTCCGTCGTTTTGCGCAAAATCTAGCGCTGCATTAACAGCAGCATCAAAGTCTTCCACTTCCCGAAGTAGGTATTCAGAATTATTATCATGCCCTGCCCAATCAATTTGACTTCCTTCCACCATCAGGAAAAACCCATCTTCATTTTGGTTTAGAACATCCAATGCTTTTTGTGTCATCATAGCCAATGAAGGCTCTCCCTCATTACGCTCCATACCATCTTCAGCAAAAAGTCCCAACAAACGATCAGAGGTTGCATTTTGAAGCTCATCCTGATCCATCAAGATCTGATATCCTGCTTCTTCAAACTGTGCGATAAGATCTAAAGAGTCAGAGCGTTGATCTTCGGCAAACCATTTTACACCCCCACCTAAAAATACTTCTGATCCAGAGTCGAGAAAGTCTTCAGCGATCTGCATTTGCATACTTCTCTCGGGCTGATGCGCGGCAAATGAGGCAGGTGTAGCGTGTGTGATTGAAGATGTGGAAACCAAACCTGTGCTAAGCCCTTTCTCTTCTGCCAGCTCTAATATTGTTTTGCAAGGTATCTGGTTTGGGTTAACCCCAATAGCACCGTTGTAAGTCTTTAGTCCGCAAGAATATGCTGTTGCACCAGATGCTGAGTCAGTGATCAGGTTATCGGAAGAATGGGTTTTTACGATGCCGGTAACCGGCATTGTTTGCATATGAAGAAGACCGTCAGGCCCAACAAGAGCATATTGCCCGGCAGTAATTTGAGCTAAACCGGTCCCATCACCTATCAAGAGAATTACATTTTTGATCGTGGTGCTTTCCACCAAAGGAAGTATTTCCGGGACTTCACTTTGAGAATCATTTACTGAAATGACTTCGGTGTTATCAGCGTTATCGGTGTTATCGACTTCGTTTTGCTGACACCCAAACGTTAAGAAAGATATCAGAAGCAGCGTATAGAATTTATTCATGGCGAATTTTTTCTCTTAACTTAAGTTAAATTTTTTACCCTTGAGTTAAGAGAATGTAAAATCCTCCAAGTAATCAGGAGAATAAAGCTTTGATTAATCCCCATATTCCTTTGGCAGGTTTGGGTGATCTTTGATTACGCTTTGTGGCTTTCTTGATTCTTTCGGCCGGTATAATCGGTCCCTGATCTTCCTGTTTTTTTGATTCGGTTTTCCCGGAATCTTTTTTGGAAGATTTTTCCACCTTCTTATCCCCTGCTAAAACTACATCCACCGCGGCCAGATTTTGAACTTTGCGGTTAGCTTCTGCGATCTCTTTTGATGATAATTTCTTGGGCTTATCAGGACTTTTTTTGCGTGCAGGCTTTTTATCCTCTTTTTTCTCCGGTTTGTCAGCAGCTTTTTTGGATGGTTTGGCTTTAGCCTTTTCAGGTTTCGCCTCCTCATTCTTTTCAGCCGCTTTCTTACTCTCCGGAGTTTTCTTGCGCACTTTATCTTTGGGAGCAGATTTTTTATCCGATGCTTTTGGCTTTTTATTAGAATCAGCTTCCAGCATTTCCAGCTGATCGCCAACTTTATCCTGAATGGCTGAAAATGCCCGTCGGTCTTTCTTATTAACAAAGGTGATGGCTACACCTGATTTGTCATATCGGCCGGTACGGCCAATTCTATGCACGTAATCATCCACCTGACGAGGTACATCATAGTTAACGATCAGTGAGACATCGGCAATATCAATGCCGCGAGCCAGTACATCGGTAGCAACGATCACCGGAACCTTTCCACTCTTAAATTCATGCAGTGATTTATTACGCTCATCCTGATCTCGATCACCGTGAATACTGCCGGCTTTAATTCCCTTTTTAACCAGAAGCCGTTCCAGCTCATCAACGCCTCTTTTGGTGGCACAGAAAATAATACAGGAATCCCAAGCTAAGCCATCCAGTACGTCCTGTATCAAATTCAATTTGTCCTTTTGTTCAACAAAATATGCTTTCTGTTCAATGCTTCCGGAAGGCTTTTCAATCTCGATCTCAATTTTATCCGGATCATTCATAAAATCGTTGGCCAGCTTTTTGATCTGATCAGGCATTGTTGCTGAGAATAAAAGTGTCTGCCGTTCTTTCGGGAGCTTCTTGATGATCTTGGTTACATCAGGCAGGAATCCCATATCCAACATCCGGTCAGCTTCATCCAGTATCAGGAACTTAATATGGCTGAAATCCACATCCAGCACTTTGCTTTGGTCAATAAGCCGGCCCGGAGTTGCCACTATGATATCAATGCCTGAACGCAGAGCGGTTGCCTGCTTCCCAAAATCTTCCCCACCAATAACCGTAGCAGAAGAAATCCCGGTGTGATAGCCTAATGCAAAGATCTGCTCGTCGATCTGTTGAGCCAGTTCCCTTGTAGGTGATAAGATCAAAGCCTGTGTATGCTCTGAGGGGTTTTCCAATATTTGCTGTATTACAGGTATAACAAAGGCACCCGTTTTGCCGGTTCCCGTTTGTGCAGCCCCGATCAGGTCTTTCTTTTTGAGTATAATTGGGATTGCTTGTTCTTGTATTGGGGTAGGTTCCGAATAGCCAATGTCTCGCAAGCCTGCTTTCAGCTCGTCTTTGAAGTCAAAATCGTTAAATGTCAATGTATTCGTCTGTTATGAAATTTCTTATGATTCCGTAATATACACAGATAAGTGATTATTTATTCCACTTTGATGTGATTTCCCCTATTTTACAAGTCTAAATTTTAGATCACAAACAAATTTATAATCACCAAAATATTACTATGAAATTTAACAATTTAAGTATAGTTGCACTATTCGCCTCTCTACTGCTTTTTACCGCCTGTAATCAGGAAATGAGCGGAAGTTATAATGCTGACCTTTCTACCGAACTTGACAGCGTGAGTTACGCGCTTGGTTACCAAAATGGAACATTTCTGGCTCGTGAGGGCATCGAAGAATTGGACATGGACAATTATGGAGCAGGACTGAATGCAGGATTAGCTTCAGAAGATGAATTACTGACCCAGGAAGAGATCTACGCTGTGGTAAACAAATACATCCAACAGATCACCGAAGAGAGAAGCAGCGAAAACAGG
>NZ_DASSWP010000173.1:0-15313 GCF_035704785.1 Gracilimonas sp.
GATCTGGGCTACTCAGCCCGTGAAATAGCCCGCATGAATGTCATGCAAATTGTTCATCCTGACGACCGTCCGGTACTGGAAAACATTCTTACCGGTGAATTGGTTGGGAACAGGGTTAGCATTGAGGCAAGGTGTATAACCAAAGCCGGAAAAACGCTGCATTACCTGATCAGTGGTACCAGCTTCAAACAAAATGGAGAAACCTACATTGTTGGCGGCGGTTTAAACCGTAACGAATTCAAAGAAATTGAAAGTGAGAAGAAACGTAACTCTGAACTCTTGGATCAGCTTTTCTTTAATTCTCCAATAGGTATTGTCCTTATTGACACCAAAGGTAACGTTAAAAATGCAAATCAAAGCTTTGAAAATCTGTTTGGTTACACTAAGAATGAGCTTTTAGGGAATAGCCTGGATGAAAGAATAGTCCCTGATTATATGGATGAATCTGCGAAAACCCTTTCACGAATGAGCTTCACAGGCGATACATTCCAGACTGAAGCTGTTCGTTTAAATAAGGCCGGGCATCAGGTACCGGTACTTATTGGCGGGGTACCTGTAGAAGTTGATGGTGAGATCATAGCTATTTACGGCATGTATGTTGATATCACCGAAAGAAAGAATCTTGAAAATAAGATCTTTGAACTTCTTGAAACGGAGAAAACAGCTCGTCTTCATATGGAAGATATGTTTGAGGAAGCCCCATCTGCCATTGCCATGCTAAGTGGAAGTAACCATACCTTCACATTCGTGAATCAGACATACAGAAAATTGGTAGGTAAAACCGATCTGATCGGTAAAACCGTGCGAGATGTTATGCCGGAATTAGAGGGTCAGGGCTACATGGAAATCCTGGATGATTGTTTTCGGGAAGGTAAACCGTTCTCCTTCTACGAAAAAGAAATGTATTTCAACATAGACGAAGAGAAAAGTAATCACTACCTGAATTTTGTATATAAACCTTTGAGAGATGAAGAGGGAGAGGTGTATGGCATCTTTGTTCAGGCTATAGATGTTACTGAGCAAGTTCAGGCCCGTAATATCATTGAAAAATCATTGGCCGAGAAGAATATATTGCTCGGAGAAATACATCACCGGGTCAAAAATAATCTCGCCATTATATCCGGCTTGGTTGAGCTTGAATTGATGGGTACAGAGGACAAAGCAGTGAGGAACCATCTCGTTTCTACACAATCCAGAATAACTTCTATTGCTAAAATTCATGAGCTGCTTTATAAGAACGAGAGTTTATCGCACGTAAATTTTAAGAACTATATTGAAAGCGTGCTAAATACGGACAAGAAAAAAGCTGATCAGCCTTTTGAGGCTTTCAATTTAGAGGATGTGATCCTGAATGTGAATCAGGCAATACCTGCCAGTATGTTATTGAATGAGATCATATCCTGCCTGAATGAGATCAACAAAGTTGAATTTGGAGGTGGCTCTTGTGGACTCATCTTCTCTCTTAAGAATAATGCCGAATGCGTGTCAATTGAGTTCAAAGAAACCGACAAGAATATCCTTCAATTTTTTAACCAGTGCGATAATGCTGCACCAGATCTGCGGCTGGAATTAATTGAGGTTCTGCTACGGCAGATACATGGAAAGATGGACATCAATAATGACAATCGCCAAAGTTTACTGACCATAAGTTTTTCTAAACGAGAAGTAAGCGGCCCTCACAACGCTTTAAAAAATTAGACAGACATGCTTAGACTTTTTGAAACTATTTCAGACAAAGCTTACCCAATTCCGGAAAATGAAGCCGAGCGTCAGGCTAAAGTTGATCAGTATCAAATTTTAGATACCCTACCTGAAGAGGAATTTGAATCACTGGTAGAACTGGCGGCCATTATAACCGGTTCACCGATATCTTTAATGAATATTCTGGATCATGACCGGCAGTGGAGCAAGGCGGTTTTTGGAGACGAATCCGGACAAACCACCCCACGCTCAGAAACTGTATGCCAATACACTGTTATGCAGGATGGGAACTTTGAGATAGAAGATCTTACAAAAGATGAGCGCTTTATGAACATGTCGTATGTTGAGGGGGATCCTAAATACCGATCATACAGTGGATTTCCTTTAATAACACCTGAGGGGTATAAAGTTGGCGCACTTTGTGTACTGGACACCAAACCTAAGAAACTTGATGAATCCCAGAAAAAGGCATTAAAGACCCTGGCCAATGAAATTATGGCCCGGCTTGAGCTTAGAAATAAGCAGCATCAGCTGGAGCAGCTGAATAAAGAAAAAGATCTTTTTCTGAGGGCCGTTAATCACGATATAAAAAGCCCGATCAACGGAATTGTAAGTTCAGCTCATTATCTGAAACATCACTGGGACGGTGACAGGGATGAACTTAATGAGTTTCTTTCTATGATCGAATTAAGCGGTCAGAAGCTAATTAATTATACCGGTGAGTTAATGTCTAACTCCATGTTTCAAACCAGTAATGAGCTTCATTTGGATGAGACTGCTATTGAGGAACTAATAAAAGACCTGATCCATATTTATACGCCTCTTGCAAAAGCTAAAGGCGTTGATATAAAGTTAGATTGTAACACCTCTTCCCCATTTATACTCGACAATGAAAAGTTCAAGCTTATTTTAAGCAATCTGATCTCCAATGCTTTAAAATTCAGCAGCATAAATGATACCATTACCATAACAGCGAATACCACTGAAAACAAACAAAAGGTACTTCACTGTTCAGTGAAAGATACAGGTATCGGTATTCCTGAAGATTTTATTCCCACACTGTTTCAAAAAAACAGGGAACAGCAGAGGCAGGGGACTCAAGGCGAGATCAGTACCGGAATTGGATTACCACTTGTAAAACATTTAATAGACCTGCATGGTGGCGGCATAAAAGTCAAAACTGAGGAAGGAAGGGGAACTACTTTCCATGTAGTTATACCGGAACAGAAAAAATAGCGTAATAAGAATTTCATTTGTACCCCGAAAACCCAAGAGCCGCTCCCTGATACGGGGCGGCTCTTTTTTTATCTTCACAAAATATGAGGTCAGCAGAAAATATTTTACTACAGCCCTCCAGGCTATTGCTTATTCATAAAAAAGATGCGAATATTACACTAATGTTTCAGGGTGCTCATCTGCCTGAACATGGGTTAGGGTTTTGCCAAAACTGGCGAAAGAACATAACCAAAACAATTTATTTGGAGGCCGAAACCATGGCTAACAAATCTCAAAAACCTGCTCCAAAGTCTGCCCCTAAAGCAACTGCTAAAAAGCAGGCTACACCGGTAAAAAAAGCGGTTAAAAAGTAAGTACCCAAAGATCTTTTTAACTCAATAGAATAATACTTTATCAGAAAGCCGTTTCTGTTTTCAGAAGCGGCTTTCTATTTTTGCATATAGCTGAAAAGCTTCCTTTCCAGTTCAGCCGGATCAAATGGTTTAGTAACAAAGTCATTCATTCCTGCAGCATATACCTTTTCACGGACTTCCTTAAGCGCAGCGGCAGTGAGAGCAATAATTGGAGTTTTTCTTTTGTAAGGGTCATCCAGCTTTCGGATATTTTCAGAAGCTTCATATCCATCCATTTCGGGCATTTGCAGATCCATCAATATTACATCAAAATTCTGCTCTTTTAATGCCTCCAATACTTCTAAACCATTATCTACTACTTTCATCTCTACATTCCATCTCTCAAAAAACCTGATCATGACTTTTTGATTCACTAAATTGTCTTCAGCCAGCAACAGCTTGAGTCCGCTAATGCTTTTTGCCCCTTCTTCTTCAGTAACTTTTGAGGCTTTTTCACCGGCATCACTTTTTTCAAATGTCAGCTCCACAAAAAACGTGCTCCCTTTACCCTCCTCACTTTCAACAGAAATTTTCCCCCCTTGTAATTCGGTAAGTTGCTTACTTATTGTAAGCCCTAATCCCGTACCTCCAAACAAGCGTTTCGTATTTTCACTGGCTTGAGTAAAGCTATTAAAAATGGTATCCATCCTGTCTTCTTCAATTCCGATACCTGTGTCGGTAATAGCAAACTGCAAGGTAATTATCTCGTCTTCATTTTTTAATGAACTAACTTCTAAACTCACTTTTCCATCTTCTGTGAATTTTAAAGCATTACTTACAAGATTGTTTAAAATTTGTGTAAGCCGTGCCGGGTCTCCCATAAGTACATTTGGAGTGTTTTTAGCGATGCTTGCACTTAGATCAATACCCTTATTTTTTGCCAATGACCTGAAGCTCTCGATAATTACATCGATAAGTTCATCCAGCTTGAATTCAATTTTTTCAAACTCAATCTTGCCCGCTTCAATTTTTGAAAAATCAAGTATGTCGTCAATTAATGACAAAAGCGTTTTCCCGGAAAAATCCAGGATATTTATCGGCTCGATCTGGTCTTTCCGCGGACTGTCTTCCTTAAGCAAGTGCGTCATACCTAAAATGGCATTCATGGGTGTTCTTATCTCATGGCTCATAGTAGCCAAAAATTCAGACTTAGCCTTGGTGCTTTTTGCAAGCTCCCCGGTAGTAACTTCAAGCTGACTTATATAATTCTCCAGCTTCTTTTGCTTGATGCTTAATTCTTGATTTAATTCCTGTTCTTTTTCAAGTAGCAGCATCGTTTGCTGCTCCGCATTCTCTTTAAACTGGGAAAATGTGTTGAAAATAAGCCATGTGGTTACAAAGGAACCTGTTAAAACGGCCCATCTCACTAAGGAAAATCCACTTTCAGAAATGTTAATACGCTCAAAAATGATATAGTCTAAAATGAAATATGAAAACACTGAGAGCATTATCCCGATATTTCGAAGATGGATCTGAGTATTGTCAAACAGGAGTATGGATAAGCCCATAGCGGGAATAAAGAAGGCCTGTATCATCGCGTCACCACTGAAGACCGAACTCAAAATAACAATACCTACATCACAGTAGGCTATCAGCAGTATTTTAGCTGATTTTTCAAAACCCTGGCGGGCTAAAAGAGGGATTAATAGAAAGGCAATGGCCTCAGACAGGAAAAACCAAGTCAAAGAAACAGACTCATTAATCTGGAATGCTATCAAAAATAATAGAGAAACTCCGGCCAGGAAGAATGAGACTGAATTTAAAACGGTCAGTCCGGCATTTTTACCGATAATATCTTCATCAGCTCTTAGATCTTTACCAAGAGCGATATCTGAAATGCCGGTTAGAGAGAACTTCTTACTCATATCCATGGTTAATCCTCATTAAATAGAGAATTAACAGATTTATTTTGAGCCTTACAATTAGATTACGATAACGTTTTTTGGGATTTAAACGCCATAGCATAGATCTTCATCTGTTTAACCATAGAAGCCAAACCATTTGCCCGGGTAGGTGATAGGTGTTTAGCCATTCCAATTTTATCAATAAAAGAAGGGGGAGTATTTAGGATCACATCCGGCTCTCTGTTTGAATAAAAACGAATCATCAGCGAAACCAATCCCTTTGTTATTGCTGCATCACTGTCTGCTTTAAATACTACCTTACCATCCTCGACTTTAGCCGTTAGCCAAACCTGACTTTGGCAACCCTTTACAAGATTTTCCTCAACTTTGGCTTCTTCCGGAATTGGCTCCAGTTTATCTCCCAGTTTTATAATGTATTTATATCTCTCCTGCCAGTCCTGAAGCAACTCAAACTCTCGAATAATCCGTTCTTCTGTTTCTTGAATATTCATTTTTATTTTGAATATAAGGTTTCACCTGCTCTGCATAAAGAAAAAGCCCGCACTTCGGCGAGCTTTTTTTTCTAGGATATTCAATGATTAATTTTCTACTTCCAGCTCTATCAGCGCAACACTTTTAACGCTCTCTACCACTTCTTCATTGGCTCCATAACCAGGCTTAAAGGATTGTACCACAGAAATATAGTTTCCATCCGAGGTTTTGTATTTACAGCTTACACTTGATGAAGTTCCATTGAACGCTTTTTCAAGTGCTTTCTCAATAGCTTTAACGTCATCAGCATGGAGCAGCACTTCGCTTACCCCTTTCTCTATCACCAAATCAGGATCAAGCCCCGTGATGGCTGTAAAACTATCAGAAATAAATTTACATCCTGTTTCACCGTCTTCATTGACAACAAATCTTAAAGAAAATTCATCTTTCTTTCCGACAATATCCTCAAATTTATTTTTCTTCTTCTTGAGGGTTTCAATTATACGGTTTCTCAAAGATATATTGTCAAAATGGATACGAATGACCGTCTCTTCATTGCTGACGAAGTAATTAATATTACCCTCCAGTTTCACCGTATCACCTTCCTTACCAATAAACTCCCACGAGTAAGAATCCTCTCCAATTTTATCAGAATCAAAATCTTCAAATAATGCCTTTAATTCAGCTTGGTCATCTTCCGAAACCAAGCCCCATATTTTCACGGTTTTAAGCTCGTCAGCATCATAGCCCAAAAGATTTTTAAAGGAACTATTTGAAGAAATTATATTACCCTGAACATCCAAGTCAACAAAAGTCTTTTTAGACTCCTCAACCAAATTGTCAAAATCAAGATTAGCGTCAAAGATCAGTTTACTCGATTCCTTACGATCTGTAATATCACGCTGATAGGAAACCCAGTGTGTGATCTCTCCATTCTTATTAGTTAACGGATGTATATCCCACTGATTAATGAATTCACTGCCATCCTTTCTGTAATTGACGGTATGACCAAAAAAGGCTTGTCCCTCAATCAATCGTTCTTTTAAACGGTCCAACACGTGCCGGTCTGTCTTTTCCCCTTGTAAGATCCTGGGGGTTTTACCAATTACTTCTTCTCTTGTATAGCCGGTCATTCTTGTAAATCCATCATTTACATAAACAATTTTAGGACCGGGATTTTCAAGGTCTAAATCGGTTATTAGAATGGAATCATAATCATGCTTTATAGCTTGTTCCACTAAAGAAAGCTGCTTTTTAACTTCCTGAAAACGATCATGCAACTCTTCATATAGCTCTTTTAGTTTTGATAAGGAAGCTTCATCTTTACTGCATTGTTTCAGCTGAGCTAAAATCTTTTCGTCTAACTTATGATCCATTTTATTAGTTATTTCATCTAAATGATAGAGAGATTGGTGTTCTGCACAACATAAACTCTGTAAGTAAGAACATCATTCCATTTTCTTGAATTTATTTCATAATAAAACTATTATGGTAGTATGAATGAAATTTTAAGAATTTTCTTATTAGCACTGATCTTTGTATTCAGTTTAAGTAACTGTTCTGTGTTCAAAAATACCCCTTCTACTTCCAAACCTGAAATGGTTTTTGTGGAAGGAGGTACTTTTTTAATGGGTGATGTTATTAAACGTTCTAATTCGGATGCCCTTCCTCTTCATGAGGTGAACATAAAAGATTTCTACATCGGAAAATATGAGATCACTTTCGAACAATACGATGAATTCGCTTTAAACACGGGGCGAGAATTACCCAATGACAGAGACTATGGACGCGGCCAACGGGCGGTAGTATATATTAACTGGCATGATGCACAGGCTTTTTGCAATTATTGGGGGTGGCGTCTCCCCACAGAAAAAGAATGGGAATATGCTGCGCGTTCAAGGGGCAAAAAGATGCAATTTTCCGGGACAAATAATATCGATTCGCTTGATGTATATGCCGTCACTAAAAACTCAAACATCAATTTTTCATATTTGGCAGGCAGTAAAAAGCCAAACGAGCTTGGGCTTTATGACATGAGTGGCAATGTTCTTGAGATGACAGGCTCATTTTATCAAAGTTACTCTGCTCCTGACAGTATTATAAATTTACAAGACAGGGGGCTGCGTGTGGTACGGGGAGGAAGCTTCCTTGAAAATATAAGTACTAATCAAACCTTTTGGCGGGTGGGCACTTATGATCTGATGATACACAATGATGTGGGATTCAGGTGTGCTGTTTCACAAGAAGAACTAAACAAGCAGGGTTTCTTAAACGGCCTTTTTCAGTTTAAAGAGAAACAGCCTTAAAATAAAAAGGGGGCCGAAGCCCCCTTTTTCTCACTCACTCATCGAAGTAGCAACTTAGCAATTGTGCTGAGCTGCATGTTCGTTGTACCCTCGTAGATCTTACCGATCTTAGAATCACGGTAATATTTCTCTACGGGATATTCTTTAACATATCCATATCCTCCGAATAGATCGATCGCTTGCGAACTCACGCTCTCAGCTACCTCAGAGGAATAAAATTTAGCCATAGCCGCTTCTTTCAGGAAATTCTGCCCGGCCATTTTCTTTCTGGCTGCATTGTAAACCAATAATCGAGCAGTTTCAATATCTGTTGCCATTCGTGCCAGTTGAAACTGGACACCCTGAAATTCTGAAATCTCTTTTCCAAACTGCTTGCGTTCCTGTACGTAGGCAAGGGCAGCATCAAAGGCACCCTGAGCAATACCGATCATCTGGGCTCCGATTCCAACACGACCTTCATTTAAGGTCTCGATGGCTACTTTATATCCTTTTCCAACTTCGCCTACCACATTTTCTTTTGGAACGCGGCAGTTGTCTAATAAAATCTCACAGGTAGAACTGGCACGAATTCCCAGTTTGTTTTCTTTTTTAGAGATCGAAAATCCTTCCATTCCACGCTCAACTACAAAAGCTGTGATTCCCTTGTAACCCGCATCAGGATTTACATTCGCCATCACTAAAAAGATATCGGCTTCCTTGGCATTGGTGATCCATAGCTTGGCGCCATTCAGCACAAAGTCATCTCCGTCTTCGGTAGCAGTAGTTTTTAAAGCAAAAGCATCACTCCCCGAACCGGCTTCGGATAAACAATAGGCACCTACTTTCTCGGTAGCAAGCTGTGGTAAATATTTATCTTTAAGGTGATCGGATGCAAAATTAACAAATGCATTATTTACGAGTGTATTTTGAACATCCATAAATACCCCTGCTGAAGCATCAACTCTCGAGATCTGCTCGATGGCCACAATTGACATCATGAACGTTCCCCCGCCACCGGAGTACTTTTCGGGAATATCAATTCCCATCAATCCCATTTCAAAAAACTCTTTGATAAGACCCGGATCGAGTTTTGCATTCTCGTCCATTTCTTCCACCAAAGGCTTTATAGAAGCTTCAGCAAAATCAGCCGCCGCCTCTTTAAGCATTTGTTCATCTTCGGTAAGTTGTGTTAAAGGCGGAATTAATTGCTCCGTTTGTTCCATCAATTGAGTAAGTGAGTTTGATTCGTGTGAAAATGGAATTGAATATAAAATTGTAAGCGCTTTTTTACTAATTAAAACGGTATTTTTTAGGGTAGGTTAGTAAAGAACTTCTTACCTCTTTATTTTGGACTGAAATTAAAATTTAATAAACCCGAAGCGTAGTTTTGAATAACCTGAATTTCAAAGACAATCTGCATTTCAAAGAATTTCCACCCATATCTACAGAAGAATGGGAAGAAGTCATTAAGTCTGATCTAAAAGGCAAAAACTATAAAGATGTCTTGGAATGGGAATCCGGGGAAGGTGTAAATGCCCTTCCTTTTTACCGAAAAGAACATCTGCAGGGTCTTGCTCGAAGCCCCATTCCTGTTCGCGCTTCCACCTCCTGGAATATCATTGAACCTATTGAAGATGTTGATCTGAAAACAGCTAACAAGCTTGCTTTACATGCACTCGAAAATGGAGCCTCAGGTTTGCTATTCGAGCTTCAGGAAAAACGGATCTCATCGCAAAGTGATCTTGAAATACTACTTAAGGATATAAAGATCGAATTTATTACAGTGAAATTTGGCCTGCACCTTTCAACTCCAAAAATCACAAAATGGCTTGCCGCAATATGTGATAGCCGGGGAATACAGAAGGAAAAGCTTAACCTGTATTTTTCTTTCGATCCTTTTTCCACAGCTATTCAGTCCGGAAAACTTCTTACTAAAAACAGCATCACTAACATGCTCAATAATTCGCATGGAGTATTTAGTTTTGCTGTCTCAGATGCTTCCGTTTATGCCAATTCCGGGGCCTCCATTGTTCAGCAAATTGCTTTTGCATTGGCTGCCGGAAATGAACTGCTCGGATTAAATGATAAGATTGCGAATGATCTTTACTTCAATTTCTCATCCGGGCCAAGCTATTTTCCTGAACTTGCTAAATTTCGTGCATTCAAATTGATGTGGGATCGGGTTTTACAGGAATATGGATTTGATAATACTTCTACTGCCATTCACGGCGAAACACCTTTATGGAATAAATCAAAGACAGATGCCCATAATAATATGCTCCGTTCCACCACGGAAGCCATGGCTGCAGCTTTAGGCGGTTGCAATTCGATCACCGTTCATCCTTATGATAAACATTTTGATGAGCCCTCAGGGTTTTCTTCCCGCATTGCACGCAACATTCAGCTCATCTTACAAGAAGAATCCTACCTTGATAGAGTGGCTGACCCCGGAGCCGGAGCCTATTATATTGAGGTTTTAACGGATAAAATAGTCAAAGAAAGCTGGAAGCTTTTTCAAGAGATCGAAGCAAAAGGTGGTTTCCATGAATGCCTGAAGGAAGAATTCATTCAGAACGAGATCACAAAATCCCGAGAAGAAAAAATATCCGCCTACAAAGAAAAGAAAAAAGTATTGGTTGGCGTGAATAAGTATCAACCTGACGAAATTCATAATTCAAATTCCAAAATTCAAAATTTTGAATTCTCAGACACCCCCTCTATAGACATTCAGAAAATCGAGCCACTGAACATCGAAGCGGAACTTCAAAAGGAGGATGCATAATGAAGAAGGATTTTTCAAACATTGATTTAAACCTCAGTTCAGCTAAAAGATCCGGCACTGTTTCTGATCAACCGTGGGAAACCCCGGAGAAGATCCCTGTAAAGCCGACTTTCACCAAAGAGGACATCAAAGATCTGGAGCATTTGGATTATGCTGCAGGCATCCCCCCTTACCTTCGTGGTCCTTATTCAACTATGTACGCGGTTCGGCCGTGGACTATCCGCCAGTATGCCGGGTTTTCTACCGCTGAGGAATCGAATGCTTTTTACCGAAGAAATTTAGAGGCCGGGCAAAAAGGGCTTTCAGTGGCTTTTGACTTAGCGACTCACCGCGGGTATGATTCAGATCATCCGCGTGTTTCCGGGGATGTTGGTAAAGCCGGTGTAGCCATCGATTCCGTGGAAGACATGAAGATCCTCTTCGATCAAATTCCATTGGATAAAATGTCGGTTTCCATGACCATGAATGGTGCCGTCATTCCCATAATGGCTTTTTATATCGTGGCTGCAGAAGAACAAGGTGTAAAACCGGAACAGCTAGCCGGCACCATCCAGAATGATATTCTGAAGGAATTCATGGTTCGGAATACCTACATCTACCCTCCTGAACCTTCCATGAAGATCATCGGAGATATCTTTGAATATACGTCTCAAAATATGCCACGATTCAACTCCATCTCGGTAAGTGGCTACCACATGCAGGAAGCAGGAGCCACTTGTGATCTTGAGCTTGCTTACACCCTTGCCGATGGACTCGAATATCTGCGCAGGGGCATCAAAGCCGGAATGGATGTTGATGAATTTGCCCCGCGTATTTCATTTTTCTGGGGCATCGGGATGAACCACTTTATGGAGATCGCCAAGATGCGAGCCGCACGACTCCTCTGGGCTAAGATCGTGAAGTCTTTCAACCCTAAAAATGAAAAATCTCTTTCGCTGAGAACACATAGCCAAACTTCGGGATGGAGTCTTACCGAACAAGATCCTTTCAACAATGTGGCGAGGACAACCGTGGAAGCATTAGCCGCTGTGCTGGGCCACACGCAGTCTCTGCACACAAACGCACTCGATGAGGCCATTGCACTGCCTACTGACTTTTCGGCACGCATAGCCCGAAATACGCAGTTATTCTTGCAGGAAGAAACCGGAATCACCAAAGCCGTGGATCCTTGGGCAGGTTCTTACTATGTAGAATATCTAACGGATAAGATCGCGCGCCGTGCCTGGACCCTTATAGGTGAAGTCGAAGAACTCGGTGGAATGGCAAAAGCCATTGAAACGGGACTGCCAAAAATGAGGATCGAAGAAGCCGCAGCCCGCAAGCAAGCCCGCATCGATTCCGGTAAAGACACCATCGTCGGCATCAACAAATATCAAACCGACGAAAAATCTGAAATTGATTTGCTGGAAGTAGATAATGTGAAAGTCAGGAAGTCGCAGATCGAGCGGATCAATAAAATGAAAGCTGACCGAAATGATAAGGCTGTACAGCAAGCGCTTGATAAACTTACGAAATGTGCTGAATCCGGTGATGAAAATTTATTAGCTTTAGCTGTTGATGCAGCCCGTGAACGAGCCACCCTCGGTGAAATATCCGATGCAATGGAGGAGTCTTTCGGGCGATATAAAGCAACCATTAAATCCATTTCAGGCGTGTATTCTTCTGAGTTAAAAAATAACGATCATTTTAAAGCCGCCCTCGCAAAAGCTGATGAATTTGCTGAATTGGATGGCCGACGCCCAAGGATCATGGTTGCAAAAATGGGACAGGATGGGCACGACCGGGGTGCAAAAGTGATCTCGACCAGCTTTGCCGATCTTGGCTTTGATGTAGATATTGGCCCGCTTTTCCAAACCCCTGAAGAAGCCGCACGACAAGCCGTAGAAAATGACGTGCATATTTTGGGCGTTTCAAGTTTGGCCGGTGGGCATAAAACGCTCGTCCCTCATGTTATTGAAGAACTCAAAAAACATGGTCGCGAAGACATTATGGTAATAGCGGGTGGAGTGATCCCTCAGCAAGATTATGATTTCCTATACGATGCGGGAGTCACTGCTGTTTTCGGTCCGGGAACTGTAATACCAAAAGCAGCCAAACAAATTTTAGATGTATTGATCGAGAATTATTCCAATGGATTGGATTGATCGAAATTCTTCAGCTCCCTCCGTTCGTTCCAACACAGAGCGTAGGAGCGAGGATGAGACGTTACTACAGCTGTTAACTTTTCCAAAGTTAGCAGACAAAGCCTATCAACTCCGAATTCCTTATAACTTTGGAAAAGTTAACAGGAGGGTATTTTGAGCCGGAATCTCCCCGCAGCAAAAGAATTTATTGACGGCATTTTATCCGGAGACCGGATGTTGCTCAGCCGTGCCATTACCCTGATCGAAAGCACTAAGCGGGAACATCAGGATCTGGCGCAGGAAATTATTGAAGGCTGCTTACCCCATGCCGGAAATTCGATTCGTATTGGAATTACAGGGGTTCCGGGAGTTGGAAAGAGTACATTTATTGAAGCTTTCGGAAATTATGTTATTGAGGATGAAGGAAGATCACTGGCCGTACTGGCCGTAGATCCCAGCAGCTCCAAAACCCGTGGAAGTATTCTCGGGGATAAAACCCGCATGGAAACGTTATCCAATCATCCCAAAGCCTACATTCGCCCAACTCCAACCTCAGGATCACTCGGCGGGGTAGCCCAAAGTACCAGGGAAACTATATCTGTATGCGAGGCCGCCGGCTTTGATACCATTTTAATTGAAACGGTTGGAGTGGGACAGTCTGAAACAGCCGTTCATTCCATGGTTGATTTCTTTCTATTACTGATGCTGGCCGGGGCCGGAGATGAACTTCAGGGTATCAAACGAGGTATTATGGAAATGGCAGATACCATTATCATTAACAAAGCAGATACCGGTAATGAAGAAGCGGCTAAACGAGCCATGGCTGAATACAAGAATGCCCTTCATCTATTTCCGCCAACAGAGTCGGGCTGGATCCCAAAAGTCGCTACCTGTTCTGCCTTCCACAATAAAGGTATACCGGAAGTTTGGGATATCGTCGATGAATTTATGAGGCATACCAAAGCCAAGGGATTTTTCGACAAAAAAAGAAAAGAGCAGGCCAGTTATTGGCTGGATGAAAGTATCAATCAGGAATTGCATCGTGTGTTCTATAATGATCCGGATCTTAAACGTGAAATGGAATCTTATCGGGAACAGGTTCAACAGGGACAGCTATCATCCTATAAGGCGGCTCGTGATCTGATGCAGATCTTTCTAAACAAGAAAAAGAAATAATCAAAACAATACCCAGCGTCTATTATTTATGAAGTCACATTTTAAGTATTTAGCAATATTTACGTTATTTCTCACTATAAATTTCTACGGTTGTGGTGATGGGTCAAATCCTGTAGATGAAACTATTGAGCCTGAGCCAAATATTGAATTTGAAGCTGTGGGTACTGAATCCACCTTAGATTTTGCTACCTGGAATCTGGAATGGTTTGGAGATACTGGAAATGGCCCTTCCAATGAAGACCTACAGCTTGAAAATATACGTTTTGTGATCTCAGGTCTTGATATGGACATCTGGTCTGTACAGGAAGTCACGGGAGCTTCCCAATTTAATGATCTGCTTACGGAACTGGATGGGTATAACGGTTTTTTAGCCAATGATGAATTGGTAACGAACGGTCCTGAATATTACAGTGATTTTGGTAATAACGAACAAAAGGTTGGCCTGATCTATAAATCAGATATGGCTTCCATTACCAGTGCCGAAGTAATTCTTACAGATTACGACTATGAATTCGCGGGAAGGCCACCAGTAGAAGTATTACTCAACACAACCATTGGGGGTATATCTCAGGAACTTGTGGTCATCTTGCTTCATGCGAAATGTTGCACGGGAAATGAAGACCATGAGCGAAAAGTAGCAGGGGCAGAGGCATTAAAATCCTATCTCGACCAAAACAGACCAAATGACCTTGTAATGGTGATCGGAGATTTTAACGATGATGTCGATGTATCCATTTCCTCGGGACAAGAATCGGCATATAAGAATTTTGTAGATGATTCTCAGAATTACATTTTCCCTACCATAGCTCTTTCTGATTCAAATATGTCTTCTACCGTTTTTTATTCTGACGTAATAGATCACCACCTAAATACCGATGAGCTCTACAATTTATATATAGAAAATTCAGTCTTATCATTTCCTGCTGATGATTATGTGATCAACTACAGTGAAACAACCAGCGATCATTACCCGATACTTTCACGCTATACCCTTGCACCCTGAAATTGAAAGGATTCGATCCAACGGATTGCCCGCCTGATCGATGATATAAGCGCATGCAGTTCAATTGGGTACAGAAAAGCTTCGGATACCTACTCAAGCAATCGGTCAGACGGACTTAGAGCCGGCAGACCGAGGGGTGGGTCAAACATTCCAGGACTCGATCCGACGGATTGCCCGTCTGATCGATGATATAAGCTCAGACTGTTGAATTGGGGTATAGAAAAGCTTTGGATACCTACTCAAGCTATCGGTCAGACGGACTTAGAGCCGGCAGACCGA
>NZ_DASSWP010000116.1:0-5096 GCF_035704785.1 Gracilimonas sp.
CAGATCATTAGGTAACTGACCACTTATTCCTCGCTGATTTTGGTTTCGCATACTGCTATCAATGCTACCTTGATCACCGGTATTTTGCGAAGAATTTCTAACTTCATTGATCCTTCTCCGCAATTTGCTGACTTCAGCAAGATCCATCCCCCTGGCAATAGCTAAAGTTTCTACTTCAGATATTGTTAAGCCTCTTTCCTGCATGCGTTCATAGAGTTGCAATATTTGACTATTACTAAGCTGATCAACCCGAATATTTTCAAAATCAATGCCAACATCCTGGGCCAGGAGAGGAAGGCTGAAAAGCGTAAAAATAAAACCAAAAACAGTATATTTTAAAAGTCTCATCTAAGAATTTAGATTTTTGATATTTTTTGTTATATGAATAACTGTTACTTAAAGAAGTAAACCAATTCCACAAGTTAAGAAACAAATAATTAAAGCACTAAAATGAACTCTTCAGTTGTAAAGTTTATTGCCCAAGCATTTCTTGTTTTTATTGTGTGGTACTTCGTATATGAGCTATGGCTTTTACCGGATGGCAGTTTAGATGAGTGGTCGTCTCTTAACATTATTGGCTCCAGTGCAGGACTGCTGATATGGGTTGGGTATGAAGTTTTTGCGATGAACCGCATCATCGGGATAGCGGAATCGCCCGGTATTGAAATTGTAGATGGGTGTAACGGGATTGCGGCAATGGAATTATTTTTGGGTTTCATATTAGCTTATCCGGGAGATTGGTGAAATCGTTTAAGTTTTGGTGTATTGGGTGTTTGTGTGATATATCTGGTGAATATAGCAAGGGGGTATTACGCTCACTGTTACTCAGGATCACTGCCCGAAGTTTTTTGATTTTACCCGCGATTATTCTACAACAACCATATTTTATCTTGTCATCTTTTTGTTATGGATGCTATGGGTTAATTTTAGTGATAAAGCAGCCTTATTTTAGCAGGTGCAGATAAAATATTCTATATAATTTTGATAATCATTCATGGTCTGACAACTATTTTGGCAAGTTTTGTTTTCTCATATTTAGTATATCAAAGTACATGGTCATTGGCTGTAATTGATCTGTTTTCAAGATACTTGATTCCGCTTAGTTCCATTGGCATCATGCCACTTTCAATTAAAAACAGAAGAAATTTATTTCATGAAAGAAAAGCTAAATAAGCAAAAATTAGTTTTAGAGAAGATTGTTGAGAAAGCTGTTTCTGGAGATTTTTACGAACTGGATCTATCCAATTTCTTTTCTACTTTAAAAATAACCGGCAAAGTGTGGCTACTTGGGGCTGGAAAGGCATCCATTGAAATGGCTCATCAGGCTGAGAAATATTTTGGTTCTGCAATCAAAGATGGAATTGTCATATCCCCAAGTGAATCCCAGAAACTGAATAGAGTTCAGGTTTTTACAGGTACGCACCCATACCCTTATGATGACTCAATTTCAGCTTCATATGAACTATGGAAATTGGCCTGTCATATTCCAAAAGGTGACACTGTAATATTTTGTTTGTCAGGCGGGGCTTCTTCATTGTTTTGTATTCCTGCAAATGGAATTGAGCCGGATGAGCTTAGAAAGGCATACAAGCTATTATTGAATTCAGGGGCATCTATTCATGAAATCAATATTGTGCGAAAACATATTTCTGAGACGGGCGGGGGAAATTTAGGCCAACTTCTTTCAGATAATGATTTGATCTCAGTTATTCTTTCGGATGTACCGGGAGATGATCCTGAGATTATTGGGAGCGGACCAACAGTCCCCGATTCTTCTACTTTTGAGGAAGCATTTCAGATCCTGAAAAAATATAAAATGTGGAATGAAATACCGCATTCAATTCGTGTGTACTTGTCAAAAGGCATGCATGGTGATGCTCCTGAAAACCCAAAGCCGGGTAATGAGGAATGGAAAAATCATCATGTTAAGGTTATTTCAGGAGCCAGCATACTGGCAGAGAATGTTGGCAAATATTTAAGTAAACAGGATTTTAATGTACAAGTGGCACCTGACTCATATGATATGAGTGTGAGAAAAATATCCAAGAAGATATGCAGTGAAGCTATATCGGTGTTGAGCAAGAGATCAAAACTTACCAAACCCGCAGCACTCATCTATTATGGGGAAAGTACGGTTGAAGTAAAAGGTGACGGAAAGGGAGGAAGAAACCAGGAATTGGCGTTGAATGCCGCAATTTCAATTGAAGGACAGCATGATATCTCACTGTTAAGTTTTGCGACGGATGGTATTGATGGACCTACAGATGCCGCCGGATCTATCATAAATTCAGAAACCACGCTAAAAGCCCGAAAGAAAAAAATAAGTCCCGAAGACTATCTTCAGAATAATGATTCTTACCACTTTCATGAAAAAATGAATACGCTCATAAAGACGGGAGCAACGGGTAATAATTTGATGGATCTTCAGGTGGTTTTGATCGAATGATCAGTTTCGAACCGAAAGGAGAAAATGAGAAATTAGAAATGTTGATTTTGAATTAAAATCCTGATTCAAAATTCAACATTCAACATTCAAAACTTACAATTTCAAAATTACCAGCCTCCGCCGGCACCGCCACCGCCTGAGCCAAATCCCCCTCCGCCGGAAAAGCCACCGAAACCACCGCCTCCACCACCGAATGAACCACCTCCACCTCCAAAACCGCCACCGTAAAATATGATGCCGCTGGAACCAAGAGAATGCCTGCGGCCACCTTTTCCTCCTTTACCTCGTGTTATCAGGATGAAAATGATGATGATAAAAATAATGAGCACATCGATAGGGAAGCCTTCACCTGAAGATTGCTGTTCGGGAAAGCCTTCAAATTCCCCGGCAGCCAGATCCATCAAAGCATTTGTAGCCTGGTCCAATCCGCCATAAAAATCACCGGCCTGAAAACTGGGAACCAGGATATTATTATAAACCCGGTTAGCCATAGCATCCGGAATAGCACCTTCTAGTCCGTATCCGACTTCGATCTGCATACGCCGGTCTTGTTCAGAAACTAAGATCAGAACACCATTGTAACGTTCTCCTTCCCACATACGCCAGTTATTAAAGAGGGTTGTGGCAATTTCTTCTTCAGGATATCCTTCAAGGCTTTCCAGAGTTGCAATGGCAATAACATTGGTCGTTGAATCACGGTAATTGGTTAGCTTTTGCTCAAGTTGCTGTTCTTCGGACGAAGTAAGCATATCCGCAAAATCATTGACCATCCCAACCGGCCGTTCAGGTAGAAAGTCCTGTGCCGAAACTGATGTCGAAATCCCGACAAATAGTATCAGGCTTATAAGTTTACGCATCTGTTTTTCCCTCATCTTTGTTATAGCTGATCTTATTAGATAGCTCATTGAGTTCTCCTTTCTGTTCAAAAGGAAAGTTCTCTTTTAGTTTCTGTCCGATTTGAAGCACCACTTCTGTAAGTCCGGTTTGATAATCTCCGGCTTTAAAGTATTTCAGGATCAATTCCAGTTCCTCTTCCCAGAATGATTGCCCCACCTTGTTGTGTATTCCCTCATCGCCCCAAATGGCAACCTTATGATCTTTCCAGGCCACATAAACGATCACACCATTTCGGAATTCAGTCTCGTGCATCTTCAGTTCTGCAAAGACCTCCTTGGCGCGATCGATAGGGTTCTCTACTTTACACTTCTTTTCGATATGAACGCGTACTTCACCGGAAGTAGCTTGTTCGGCGTGTCTTATAGCCTCAACAATATCTTCCTCTTGTTCCTGTGTAAGAAATTTTGCCATGGAATGTTTTTAGATGTAAGATTTTAAACAGAAGATAAAAGACAGATTTTTGGAGTCTCAAATCTTACGTCTTTTATCTATTATCTATTAAAATTAATTGCTGAAATCTACTTCGGGGGCTTCTTCTGCACCTTGTTCAGCTTGAAAATACTCTTTTTGTTCAAAGCCTAATATGGAAGCAAACATGCTTGTAGGGAACTTGCGAATCTGTGTATTGAATCCCTCGGCAGCCTGATTAAATCTCATGCGTTCAGTGGCAATCCGGTTTTCTGTGCCTTCCAGTTGAGCTTGTAAATCTCTGAAATTTTGGTTGGCCTGTAGTTCAGGATATCGTTCTACTGTTACCAATAAACGTGATAAAGCTCCGCTTAGTTGCCCTTGAGCTTCCTGAAATTGCTGGAATGCTTCCGGGTTATTTAAGTCATTGGCATCAATATTTACGGAAGTGGCTCGGCTTCTTGCTTCAATTACTTCTTGTAAGGTTTCGGATTCAAAGTCTGCGGCACCTTGAACGGTACTAACCAAATTTGGAATAAGGTCGGCTCTTCGCTGATATTGATTCTCAACCTGAGCCCAAGCTCCGTTTACATTTTCCTCGGCGGTAACCAAGCTGTTATTCACACTGATTCCATAAAAAACGAGGAGCGCAAGCACTCCGATAATGATCAAAAATTTTGCTTTCATGAGTAAAGATTTTGTGGTTTATTTGTTGCCCTCTTACGAAGGTAATTATCTTTAGGTTCAACAATAATCAAAAACTGTTCCATTGTCACAACTGAAACCGAAATTCATCTATTTTGACTTAGACGACACCCTCCTTGATCACAAAAAGGCAGAACAAGCCGGACTTCGGGATGTTTACGAACATTTCGACATGTTCAAAGGAATTTCAGAACAGCAATTACTGGATACCTATCATCATATCAACAAAGGATTGTGGGAAGAATATGGAAGGGGAGAAATAGATCGACATGAATTGCACCGCCGGCGTTTTCAGGAGACATTCAGAGACCTTGGGGTTGAAGAGCATATGCACGAAGAAGCCGGAAAAGTGTATATGAATTACTACAGGAATCACTGGGAGTGGCTGGATGGTGCTCATGAATCCTATCATAAGATCGCCCAGAATTTTGAAGTCGGTATTATGACCAATGGGTTTGCGGAAACACAATGGTTGAAGATAGATCAGTTCAACCTGAAACAAACCGCCAGACATATTGTCATCTCGGAAGAAGTGGGAGAGATGAAGCCGCATCCCAAAGTGTTCGATCACGCAACGGATCTAACCGGAGTGAACCGGGAAGATATTTTATATGTGGGGGATTCCTTCAGCTCCGATGTA
>NZ_DASSWP010000106.1:0-40197 GCF_035704785.1 Gracilimonas sp.
GCTCCTGCACAGCCTCAAACAGTGTTCACAAACGTTAATGTTATTCCCATGGATAGCGATCAGGTTTTGGAAGATCATACTGTTATTGTTGAAGGAGACCGCATTGTGGAAGTTGGTCCTTCCTCTGAGGTGAGTGTATCCTCTAATGCCACTATCATCGACGGTACAGGGAAGTATCTGATGCCCGGACTTGCTGAGATGCATGGGCACGTCCCGCCCACTGACCCCGGCCCAAATGCTCCTGACTATTTTGATGATAAATATGTGGAAAGCACCTTATTTCTTTACGTATCAGCCGGGATTACAACTGTCCGGGGTATGTTGGGTTATGAAAATCAGCTGGAGCTTAAAGAACGCGTTAACTCCGGAGAATTGATCGGGCCAAATCTATACCTGGCCGGACCAAGTTTTAACGGAAATACCATCTCATCCCCGGAACAAGCAGCTGAAAGGGTTCGAGAACATAAAGAAGAGGGCTGGGATCTGCTTAAAGTTCACCCCGGCTTATCCCTTGAGGAATATGATGCTATGGCTGAGACGGCTCAAGAGGTTGGCATTACCTTTGGCGGGCACGTTCCTGAGGATGTTGGAGTAATGCATGCCATAGAATCGGGTCAAATTACCATTGATCATGTTGACGGATATGTGAGCTATTTAAGCCAATTTGAAGAGGAAGAGATGGAAGCGAAGATGGCGGAAGTAATCCAGCTCACCAAAGAAAATAACGTATGGATAGTACCTACCATGGCTCTTTGGGAAACCATCATTGGAGCAGTCGATTACGAGGCCATGAAACAATATGATGAACTGAAGTATATCCCGGAAGCCGTAAAGCAGAATTACTTCGATTTTGCAGATAACCCACAAAGCGGTTATTCCTCTGATAATCCTCAAGAGCATGCTGAACTCCGCCTGCAGATTCTGGAAGAAATGAATAATGCCGGGGTAAAAATACTGATGGGAACGGATGCCCCTCAACTTTTCAGCGTACCCGGATTTTCTATTCACAGGGAATTACCTTATATGGTAGCTGCAGGCATGACTCCCTATGAGATCATTCAAAGCGGAACAAAAAATGTAGGTGAGTATTTTGCGAAATGGGATGAATTTGGAACCATCGCTAACGGTCAGCGCGCTGATCTGATTTTAGTGAATGAGAACCCACTTCTTGATGTTGCTCATATCCAAGATCACTCCGGTGTAATGGTACAAGGAGAATGGTACTCCAGGGAAGTGATAGATGAAAAGCTTAAAGAAATCGAAGAGTATTATTCTGAAGAATAATTAGCCGATTAATTATTAAATAGATCCTGAACTTTGCCTTTAACCTGCTCTGTAACACCACTTTTAAGGGCTTCGGTAATAGCTTTCTGAAAAAGTGGCTCCAAGATCTGGCGAACACTTTGCTTTATGGTGTTGTTTCCATCCCTGCCAATATCAGTAAGAGTAAATTCGCTGAAGTTAGCTTCAGCCATTCGCTCTCTGTCAATGGTGGTACTTACCGTGACAACACCATCTTCAATATGCAAATAATCTATGATCATGGTTGTTTCGGAAGGCTCATCAAAAGCCAGATCCATATTGTCATTTAGTGTTTTGAGATTTGCTCCTATGCCCTTTTGCTCAAAATACAGCTCTGGGCTTTTCACAATAATTTCATTTATAACGATCTGATCTTTCAATAGTGACATCAAGTTAACCTTAATGGAAATATCCTGAATATTTATTGCAGGCTGCTCACTGAAATCCTGAGGGTTTTGAACTTTAAAGCCTATGATATCGCCTTTTCCGCTAAATAAAGAAACATCTACCTCATCTACTGTAACGACGGTTTGCAATAGTTCTGAGCTATTTTCTTCTATACTCGATTTTATAAGTCCATCAATTGTTAAGGTAAGCACAAAAATCGCTGCTAAAATCAATACAACGAATACACCAATAGCTTTTACTGTTTTATTTGTCATTTTTTTCTTTCTCTCTCTTTGATATTCACTTTATTAAATCAATAATAAGGAACTATGTTCCATTTTCTACTTTTTACCTTGCTTCGTTTTTATGGCAGTTCTTTTTTTATAAATTGACCGCAGCTAATATTAACCAAATTAAACATCAAATTATGAAGTCTATCCAAAGTCTTTTGCTCGCTTTGGTATGTGTTCTTGTTCTAGAGATGAATGGATTTGCACAATCCACACCCCAAGCTTTTACCGGGGCACAGATCATTCCTATTTCCGGCGAGCCTATAAATAATGGAGTCCTTGTTGTACATAATGGAAAAATAACTGCTATTGGTGGGGAAAATACCCGTATCCCCGGAAATGCCGATGTTCATGATGCCAGCGGAAGAGTAATTATGCCCGGACTTGTGGATACCCATTCTCATATTGGAGGTGGAGATGGCGGGGATCGCTCAGCTACACTTCATCCGGATGTCAGAATTATGGACTCTATCAACCCAAGAAGTGAATCTTTTAAAAGAGCCCTTGCAGGAGGAATTACCTCTGTCAACGTAATGCCGGGGTCGGGTCATCTTATGAGTGGACAAACCGTATACCTTAAACTCCGCAAGGCCAATACCATTGAAGATATGCTCATTTACCTGGATGATGAAAAAACCATCTACGGTGGTTTAAAGATGGCCAATGGTACCAACCCAAGAGGGGCACCTCCTTCACCGGGAACACGCGCCAAAGCCGCGTCTATGGTTCGTGAATTATACATTAAAGCACAGGAATATCAGTCTAAGATCGAAGCAGCTGATGGTGATGAAAGCAAAATGCCTCCGCGCGATATCGGAATGGAAGCATTAGTTGAGGTATTAAATGGCAAGCGAATTGTTCATAACCACACTCATACTCATCAGGATATTTTAACAGCTATAAGATTGGCTGAAGAATTTGATTACAGGCTGGTCTTGCAACACGTAAGTGAGGCTTGGAAAGTGGCAGACGAAATTGCGGCTTCACCAAATGTTATTGGAGCTTCTATTATCACCCTCGATTCTTTTGGCGGTAAAGTGGAAGCCAAGGACATTAAAAATTCAAACGGACGTTATCTTGAAGAAGCCGGAGCTCTTGTTGGCCTCCATACCGATGACGGTATTACAGACTCTCGTTTATTCTTACGCTCTGCAGCCATGGGAATTCGAGAAGGTATGAGTCGTGAAACTGCACTCGAATCCGTTACTATTGCCAATGCAGTAATGATGGATATTGATGATAGGGTTGGAAGTCTTGAAGAAGGAAAAGACGCTGACTTCGTTATCCTGACCGGAGATCCGTTTAGTGTTTACACACATGTTGAACAAACCTGGGTCGAAGGACAAAAAGTCTGGGACCGTGCAAATGAAGAAGATCGGAAGTATGCAACCGGTGGTTATCAAATATACCCCGGACAAATTCATTCACACCATGAAGAAGGAGGCCTGAAATGAGATCTTTCAAGAAACTATTACTGATACCAGCACTGCTTTTAGCATTTAGTACTTTTTCCGAAGCTCAAATTGCCGTAAAAGGTGAAACCGTTTATACCATGGCCGGAAATCCCATTTCTAATGGGGTTGTACTCATTAAGGATGGAAAAATTGAGCGGGTTGGTTCTGCTTCCCAAGTCAATATTCCTTCAAATTATGAAGTCTTTGAAGCAAAAGTGGTAACTCCCGGTTTAATTGATGCCCACTCCGTAGTAGGCCTGGCAGGACATCTGAATGTAGATGCCGACCAAGATCAGCTTGAGACCTCTAACCCCATTCAGCCCGAACTGCGTGCCATTGATGCCTATAACGCAAGGGAAGCTTTAGTGGGGCACCTCAGAGATCACGGAGTCACCACCATCCATACGGGGCATGGGCCCGGTGCACTTATCAGTGGTCAGACCATGATCACCAAAACCACCGGAGAGACGGTTGATGAAAACCTCATTCATCCTGCCAAAATGTTGGCTTTTACCCTTGGCAACAACATTAGCGGGGCTTTCAATAAACCCGGTACAAGGGCTAAAGCTATTGCGATGATGCGGCAAGAGCTTATCAAAGCACAAGCTTATCTCGAGAAAAGAAACAGCGATGAAGATTATTCTAAAGACCTTGGAATGGAAGCTCTTGCTGATTTACTGGAAGGAAAAATAACTGCTTTGGTTACTGTACACCAGGCGCACGATATTATGTCGGCTATTCGGCTTCAGGAAGAATTTGGTTTCCCTATGGTACTTGATGGAGTAGCTGAAGCTTACCTGATCATTGATGAGATCAAAGAGCGCGGTTATCCCGTCATCATTCATCCTTCTATGATACGGCCTGGCGGGGACGCTAAAAATGCATCCATGGAAACTGCTGCCAAACTATACGAAGCAGGTATTCCCATTGCATTTCAAAGTGGATTTGAGGGCTATGTTCCTAAAACCCGAGTGGTTCTTTTTGAGGCCGGCGTTGCTGCAGCTAACGGTTTAGGTAAGGAAAATGCCCTAAAAGTGCTCACTATTGATGCTGCCAAAATGCTCGGCATTGATGATCGTGTTGGCTCCCTGGAAAGAGGCAAAGATGCCGACCTGGTAATGTTCAACGGTGACCCGTTGGAGTACATCACCAATGTTACCGGTGTTTTCATTAATGGCGAAAAAGTAAAATAGTTTTCGATCATGCCTGATACTTATAAAAAAGCTACAGAGCCGGGAGAAATTCCGGCTCTTTTTGTTGAAGCCTGGATGAAGCGAGATGCAGATATGCTTGCTTCCCTATTTGCAGAAGATGCTGAGTTTGTGAATGTGGTCGGACTTTGGTGGCATAACCAAAAAGATATCAGACAGGCTCATGATTATGGTTTTAAAAAGATCTTTAACAATTCGAGCCTTAGCCTCAGAGAAACTTCCGTTAAATATTTATCTGAGGATATTGCGGTTGTCCATGCCCGAATGCGACTTAAGGATCAAACTCCAAAGGACAAGATCAAGACTCCTTCTCTACGCCAAAATATTTTTAGTTTTGTCACTCAAAAGAAAGATGGATATTGGCTCTGTGTATCAGCACACAACACCGATATTGTTCCCGGTGCAGAAACCAATATCATTGATGAGGGCGGGGAACTTAGGCCTGTAAATTACCGGAAGTGATAACTAGACTTTTATAAGATACGTACCACGGCTCGCTGAGCCGTAAATTGCTTGATTCAAGATTTTTGTGTTGATTATGTAAAAAGGGTGTAAAATGACATTTTACAGAAGAAACTTACCGCACTGGCAACCAAGCGGTGCCAACTATTTCATTACTTTTGGGCTTGCCGAATCCCTTCCAAAGAAAGCTCTTGAAAAGATAAGACAAGAACGAGTTATGCTTGAACATCTTACTAGTCAAGATGATGGTGATCAACAATTTGCACATCGAAAAATCATCCATAAAAAGATCTTCCATAAATTTGAAGAGTTACTCCACGAACAAAAGCCAGGTCCTAAATAGCTTTCTGATCCTGAAATTGCCACTATTTTAAAAGAAGCTATTCACTTTAGAGACCAAATTAAGTACAACTTATACGCATATTGCATCATGCCTAATCATGTTCACTTGGTTTTTCAACACTTATCAAACTCGACCAAAGAGACTAAAGATGTATATCCGGTAACAGACATCTTAGCTTCACTCAAAAAATATACGGCCAGGCTCTGTAACCAAAAGTTAAGCAGGACCGGCAACCCTTTTTGGCATCCTGAAAGTTATGATCGTGTAGTAAGAGATTCTAGTGAGTTGCATCGAGTCATTCATTATACTCTTTATAATCCTGTTAAAGCTGGGTTAATTACCAACTGGAAAGAGTGGCCAAATAGTTATTGTAAAAATGAGTTTAGGGATCTTTTCTAATTGTTATCTCTTTTAAACATTTCGGCTCAGCGAGCCGATGTACGTATTACAGCTCGCTGAGCCGTTAGCTTTGTGAAATTCCTAAACAAAAAAAAGCCCCAACCTAAAGATCGGGACTTTTTAATCAAATCTTGTATTTACTTCTGCTTTAGTTCACCGTTCCACCGCTTATGGTGTGGCCGAAAAAAATTGCGTTCGCAAATAACTTATTAGTTCCATACCAGAAAGCACGGAAGTTTGGGTTATCCGTCATCGCGATCACATTTCCACTTCCATAACCACTTACAACAATAGCGCCGGAGCCCTTCATCCTTTCCAGGTTCTCGTCATTGCTATAACCACTTGCCAGCGGATCATCGGTATAATAAAGCGGAGTTGAGTAAGGGTTTTCTCCTTTTTCTATGAACAGTGTACTATTGCGGAAAACCTTTACATCTTCCCGGTTAAATCCATAACCTATCGGATGAGTCAGGTCGATCTTTGTGTTGAAAATACTTCCGCCAATTACTTCAGCTCCCCGGTCTTCTCCGGCTTTCACATAAGGGCGTGTTTCAACTTCTGTTTCTTCTTCCCCATCGTCTTCATCCTCTACATATTCCACGTTTGCGAGTCCCTGTGATTTTGCCCAGCGGATCGCATTTTTGAACACTATAAGAGTTCCTCCTTCACGAACCCATTCCTTAAGGTTCTCGGCCGCTCCGTCAGAAATACCATATCCGCTGGAAATGATCACATTATATCTGTCGAGATCCGTTCCCCCCAGGTCATCACTTTTAATGATCGATAATGGCATGTGATACCGCTGATCAAATAGGTGCCATGCTTCCCCAACTTCACTGGAGTTACTGCCTGAACCTCCGATCATTGCTACTTTAGGATCACGAAGGTTTTCAAAACTTCCGCTACCCAGATCAATGCCTGACGGAGTAAGTCCGGTTGGTAACTCATACACAGTTATTCCGTCTTCTTCCGTAATAGTCTGAATGATCTCATGTACTTTATCCGGATCATCCTGAATTCCCATCGGAACAATGATGGTTCCGTAATCAAAGTCTTTGGCTCCATTCTCAATTACTGATTTGAATGTTTGGGAAGCCACTTTAGCTCGCACTCCATTTCCCAGAAGACGATACAGAGCACGGGGTGCATAATATTCATCCCATTCAAACGCATAAGCATACTGAGCTTCACCGCCAACCAGTTCACCGTTCAGCTCAAAGGTATCAAGAGAGAACTCATCTCCCAGCATATTTGAATTATAATCCCGGTTCAGTTCTGCAAACGGAAGGTTGAAAGCGTAAGGCATCGTCCATGTTGAAACATCATAAAATAAACTATCGGTAAACTCTGTTCGGCGCTCAAACATCGCAGTGATCAATTTATACTGTTTTTGATTCGTAGGAACTACATACGCTTTGCCTGACTTAAAGTCCTCATAATCACTTGCAAGTTCATATACATTGATCTGATTTCGCTCCAGCATTTCAGCTAAATGCTTTGTTCGCGCCTGATCTGCTTCCTCTCCAAATACATAGGCTTTTATGGGGGCATCACCGGCTTCTTCAGCTGCTTCCTGATAAAATTCGCGGGTATTTGCCAGTAGTTCTTCTTTTAGCTCTTGCACCGCTTCAAGTGTTGAAAGGGAAGTGACAAATTGGTTTCGAATAGTAAACGGAAACTCCAAGATTCCATGAATACTTTCCTGGGCATGGCCTCGGGAACTGGCTTGCTCAAACAAAATACCTATTGATCCATTTACATCCGGATAGGTAGATCCTTTTCCATAATAAAAATCATCGAAGCTTTCTTTAGAGTAGTAGAGGGATTGGATATCGTCCAAAGCCTCTGCATGATATTCTGCGATGGCACCGGTCAAAGCCTGGTTGCGCTGCGGTGTAAGTGGATGCGTACGTGATGGAATCCCGGGTTGAAAGAAAAAGGTAGAATTGGTACCCATCTCATGATGATCGGTCAATACCTGTGGCACCCATTCATGAAATTTAGCCACACGTCCCTGGCTTGCAGGGTGGATCATCGGCATCCAGTCACGGTTAAGGTCAAACCAATAGTGATTGGTTCGTCCACCTGGCCATGTTTCATCAAATTCGCGGCTATTAGGATCGGTAACCAATACATTCTTACTTTTATTGGTATTAGCCCAATGTGCAAAACGATCCAATCCATCCGGATTGATGCTTGGATCAACATTGATGATCGTATTTTCCAGCATGGCATCAATTTCGGGTCCCTGTGCGGCCGCCAGGTAGTATACTACCGGAAGCGCAGCATTAGAGCCACTGGGTTCATTTCCGTGCACACTATAACTCATAGTTACAACCGCAGGCATCTGAGATAGATCCAGATCATCTGATACCGAAGCGTCCGTTAGCTTCAAATGCTCTTCCTTGAGCTCGTCAATATTCTGGTGATTTTCAGGAGAGGTGATGGTGAGCATCAGCAGCGGGCGGTTTTCATAGGTACGGGCATATTCAGTAATGGTCACACGATCGGATGCCTCTGCGACCGCATACATGTAATTGACCAACTGGTCATGGCGTACGTGCCATTCACCAACTTCAGACCCTAAGATCTCGCTAGGAGTTGGAATTTCAGAGTTATAGGTAACATTATCGGGCAAGTAATAATCCAGTGTGACCGGCTCGGGATTTAAGACCTGCGCCTGAACCATCACCCCAAAAAACAAAGAGAAAAGAGTAGTAACAAATGCTTTCATAGTGCAAAAAATTGATTGATTGTTGACGTATATAATAACGGGTTGTATAGTACCAATCCAAAATGAAAAAATTTTTAAAAACAACACCCGGGTTATGCTAAGAAATGAGTTTGAATTTTTCTGTATAATCCGCCGGAATTAATATTAAAATTAATGGCTATGAAGTCAGAAAAAGCAGGTTCAACCTTCAAATATGCCTTTGGGCCGGGACTCATCCTGGCCGCTGCAGCTATCGGGGTTTCCCATTTAGTACAATCTACTCGAGCCGGCGCTGATTTTGGTTTTACATTAGTTTGGGCGGTTATTCTTGCCAGCCTAATGAAATATCCCTTTCTGGAGTATGGACCGCGGTATGCCTCCGCCACCGGAGAAAGCCTGATCGCCGGATATAAAAAACTTGGTAGCTGGGCATTATGGATCTATATCATTTTTACGATCGGCACCATGTTTGCGATTCAGGCTGCTGTCACCATTGTGACGGCGAGTCTTGCAGTAGAGCTAACCGGCCTTGAAATCCCTCTGCTCATCTGGAGTATTATTATTCTGACTATTTGTATCGCCGTTCTATTTCGGGGGCAGTATTCGGCACTCGATTCTTTGATAAAAATAGTTATGGTAGTTCTGACGCTCTCTACCATTGCTGCATTTATAGTTGCCCTGTTTAATGGACACTCGCCTTCTTTATCTGAAGCGCCAACGGTTTGGAATGTAGCCGGTATCACCTTTCTGATCGCCCTTATGGGCTGGATGCCCATTCCCATTGATGCTGCCGCATGGCATTCATTATGGACGCTGGAACGCGAAAAACAGACCCACCATAAATCCAGTTTGAAAGAAAGCTTGTTGGATTTCAATATCGGTTACATTGGCTCAGCTATATTGGCATTGATCTTTCTGGGTCTCGGCGCGATGGTAATGTTTGGATCCGGCATTAGTTTTTCCTCAGCAGGGGCTGCCTTTGCCCAACAGCTTATCGACCTCTACACTCAAACCCTTGGGGACTGGGCTCACTGGATCATTATCATTTGTGCCTTTACCACTATGTTCAGCACCACGCTTACCGTAACGGATTCTTATCCCCGTGTTTGCCGCGAGATTATAACTGTAATGAAAGAAAACAGTTCGGGTACTTATCCGCTCTTTTCTTACAAGGGGATGCTTATCGTGATCTCTAGCATCTCCATACTCGTGCTGTATCTAACCGGAAGCCAATTCACTTACATCATTGATCTGGCTACTTCTCTTTCTTTCCTCACTGCGCCGGTTTTAGCCTTCATTAACTATCGGTTGATCATGTCCAAGTTCTTCCCCGAACAATACCGGCCAAAATTATGGCTTAGATTACTGAGTTGGTTTGGAATGATCTTTCTAAGTGCCTTCGCCCTGCTCTTTTTCTACTGGCGGTTTTTTGTGTAACAGCAACCTTCCAGCGTCCGGAGGTCCTGGAAGCGTTGCGGGGTGTTTTAATTATCATCGCCTATTCAAACAGCGAACGCTCCAAGGTCCCAGGAGACGCTTGGAGATTCTTTTGCCATAGTTCATAATTTCCTGAGAAGCTTTATATTTCATTTGCCTAACTTGATAACAAATTATAAGACACCGATTTGCAAACTCTATTTCCACCAAGAGAGCCTTTTAATGCCTATTCTCATTTTTTTGGCGCATTAATTTCTTTTATATGGCTGTTTTTTTTAATGAATGCCGCTTCTGAAAGTCCAACGGGATATAAAGTTTCTTTTTTGATCTACGGGATTTCCGTGATCCTCATGTTTCTTTCCAGCGGAATCTACCATACGCTTAATGTGCAAAACAAAACCGAAGAGCTTTTTAGGCTTTTTGACCATATTCTTATTTATGTACTTATTGCAGGGTCTTACACTCCTATGTGTGTGATTGGATTACAAGGTGGCTGGCAATGGGGAATGTTGCTTGGGATCTGGCTATTTGCCGGCGCCGGTATCCTTAAAAAAACACTTTGGCTGGATGCTCCACGATGGTTATCTACCGCTATCTATTTATTTATGGGATGGGCTTCAGTGATCATTCTCCCCAACATGTGGAAATTCCTGCCCCATGCCTTCATTTATTGGATCGCAATCGGTGGGCTTTTCTATACGTTTGGGGCCATTATTTATGGCGTTCAAAAGCCGGATCCCATTCCCGGAGCTTTCGGGTTTCATGAAATTTGGCATTTATTTGTATTGGGCGGGGCTTTTTCTCATTATTGGGCAATTTATAACTATTTACCTCAATTCAATTTTCCGGCTTAATGAAGCTTTTAAAAATAATTTCTCTTTCTGTTTTGCTGCTTTTTCCGGTTATAGCTATTGGTCAGATATATAATGGCCCATTTTATAATACTCTGACACGCAACCGGCCCATGAACTTAGACTGGCAAGAGATCAAAACGGAACACTTCCGGATCATCTTTCCTAATGGTGAAGACTCCCTTGCCTACAGGTCTGCAGCCATTCTTGAAAGCCACTATGCTAAAACGTCCAAACTAACCGGGGGGAAACTCAATAACTTTCCGGTGATTTTAAATAACTACAATGACCTTTCTAATGGTTTTGTAACCTCCCTTAACTTTCGCTCAGAAATTGATCTTTCCCCATTGAAAGGAAAAGGGATGAATCCTCAATCAGGTGATTGGCTGGAAACAGTACTTCCTCATGAGCTCGTGCATGCCACGCATTTTAATATTCAGATCCCGTTTAATGAGAAAAAAGTGAGCATCCCTAATTTCATTAGTCTTTTTTCACCCGATCTCGCCCGTACTTTTCATGGATTCCCTCCTGTGGGATTACACGAAGGACTTGCTGTATACTACGAAACGGAATCCGTAGCTCCCATGGGCGGAAGAGGTAATTATACTTTTTCAAACAACCGATTCAACTCCAACTTTGGCAGTAATAACCGATGGAATATGGGACAAACTTTGATCCCATCAGATTACAGCCGGCCTTTTAACCGCCATTATATCTCCGGCTATTCCTTTGTAGACTGGCTTCACCGTAATTATGGAGATGACATATCAAAAGAAGCCATTCGCTTCCATTATCATAATTTTTTCCTCGGTTATGGCTATGCGCTTCGAAAGAAAACAGGAGATTGGCCCGGCCAGCTTTATGATCTTTATGAATCAGATCTTGAAGAAGAGGAGCAAAAACGATTATCTCAAATAGAAGTTAATACCACGGAGAAATCCCGTATTGTTGATATCCCTTATCGCGGGGAAGAAGTACATGCTCCAAAATGGATCGATGATAAAAACCTACTTTTTTATGGCTCTTTTTACAATGGCCGTCTTGGTTTTTATCGATATAATATCAACACAGAAGAAATTAAGATCGTTAAGGAAACCTTTTCCATAGGGGATTATAACTTTGAGATACATGACGGAAGTTATCTTTATTTCAGTAACTATAACCGCCATCCTCTTTATTCCGGTGTTTATAACGCTGATATTCAGCGGCTGAATTTAAACAGTGGCAAAAGTGAAAGTCTCACTGATAACAAACGTGCATATGCCCCTACTACAAATGGTGATCGAACATTTGGAATTCAAACCGGTGGGTCGGGCGAAAAGATCGTGGAGATATTAGATGACGGTGAAATAAAAGTTATCAAACAGTTCCGGAATGCAGCTCCGGTCAGTCTTAAGTTCAATCCAAATGATCCAGACCAAATAGCTGTCATAGTAAACAGAAGAGGCGTTCAAGCCCTTTGGATAACCTCTGTAAACTCCTTGAGCGAAGAACTTGATGGTCTTCCAGATCTGGCATTTAAAGACGCTTCTATTTACGATCCTGTTTGGCACCCCACCGATAATAAACTCATGTTTACAATGGATGCCTACCCCGCCATGAACGTATATGAATATGACCTGGATACCAAAGAGATAATCCAGATCACAAGCTCACTTTACAATGCGTTCGAGGCCTCTTACTCTCCGGATGGTCAGCAGATAGCTTATATCCTGCAAGTTGAGAATGAACGCAAACTTGCTCTATTGCACCGTGACGATTTTTTAAACAGATCATATTCATCTGCCCGACTTTTAAGTGGCAGAGACCTGAAAGAGGAGCTTTCCAGACCGCTTTTAGGGAATGAGATCATTGACTCTATCAAGACCATTGAAAAGACCTCTTATCGAGGAGGGTTAAGTTGGCTTAAGCCACGAACCATCTTTCCTGTCTATGAAAAAAAGGCAAATACACCACAAACAGGAGTCATGATTTCCAGTATAGATCCCCTTTCCAGTCAAGCCTATTCTTTAGAGTTAACCGGGATCCAAAATCGCCTTTGGTATGATCTTACCTATACAAATAAAAAATTCTATCCCGGATTTGAAATATCTGCCTATAGTGATCCGGAATTTTTTGCCGTAGAAGATCCCAATACTGAAGAGACCTTTTCTTTAATGAGACAGGATAGGGGGTTCAGCTTTTCTCTTCCCTTTCAGTACACATTTCGCGGTGATACCAGATTCAGCGGTATTTCATTTGCTCCTGAGATAAAAGCGGAACAATTCAAATACTATAACCTTCAAGCCGATGAGCTTTCTGACTTTTCAACCCGATACCGTGGCGGATTTTATTCCCAGCTAAGCCTCGGTATTTTAAATTTACCGCGTGATATTCAGCCCTCATCCGGCATCTCTTTATTTGCTTTATATGAAAAGACACTCAATGAACCCACGCTTCAAATTCAATTTCCCGGAGGTGCTGTTACTCAAAGCTTTGCTGATCAGTGGTCTGCCTTTTATGGAGCTATTGGTTTTGTTTCCCCTCTTCGCAGATGGAATCAATCGTTAAGACTGGATGTACAATTTTTGCAGCAAAGTGATTCTCCTATTTACTCTAACAATACCATTATCCCTATGGGCTTTCCTGATGGAGCCTTCCCCAATTACAGTTCAAGTAATGATACCGGATTCCAAAATATTGGGCGCTTTAGTACCCGATATACTATCCCTGTTCTTTATCCTGATAATGGCTGGCTTACTTTACCGCTTTACATCAGTAGTATTTATTTAACTACCTTTACACACACCCTGACTGACATGGATTCTGTTGATCTACTTGAATCAAGCCGCAGCATTTTTGGTGCCGGACTTCATGTTCAATTTAAAGTATCGAACTTGTTATTCGACTTTGGGGTTGGGCTTGCATATGAGCCTTCTCGTGAAAACACTCAATTTATATTCGGCCAATTTTGATCAATCAAATTACTACCAATCTTATTTTTATTATTTCATCTCTCTTATTCTTTGTGTCTTTCTTTGGATGCGATATTAAATCGGATGAGAATTCATCTTCCATTGAAGAAATAAACCGAAAGAGCCCTATCGCTATTTCTACAGTAAAAAATGACGGTACATACATAAAGGTTGTATATGGACAACCTTACCGACGCGGACGAACAATTTTCGGGGATCTAGAGCCTTGGGGCGAAGTTTGGAGAACAGGCGCCAATGAAGCCACCGAGATCACTTTTACAAAGTCTGTACTAATGGGGGATCAAGCCATTACAAGGGGCACCTATGCATTGTTTACCATTCCTGAACCGGATTCATTTACGGTGATTTTAAATCATGAATTGGGGCAATGGGGAGCATTTGACTACAACCCGGATCGTGATTATAAAAGAATGAAGTTTCCGGTAACTGATCTTTCTAATCCAGTAGAAGCTTTTACAATTGAGTTTTCCGACCCCCAATACAGCATGACTACCATGTCACTAAAATGGGATGTCGTTCAGGTGGATATTCCCATTCGGTTTTACGGTGAGTAAAAAACCTCCGAAAAAAAGAAAAGGCAATGATCACTCATTGCCTTTTTAAAGATCACTAAGGTTTGACGGGGCTATTTAAAAGTTTATGCCTACCGTTAAAGAGAAAGCACCGTTTTTCTCACCATCTGCATACTGATCTTCATATACGTCGGTTAATCCGGCGGTATATCTGAGCTCAAAGCTTAGCTTTGTTACCTGAACTCCGGCTCCTACAACTACTCCCCAATCTGTGTTTCTAACCAGTTCATCTGCTCCAACACTTGTGGTATTATCCTCTATCTCAGCGTTGACATTAAAACCGGCATAGGGTCCAAAAAATACTTCCGGCTTAATCGGTACACCGGGAGCTCCAAAACCAAATTTGGCCAATACCGGAACCTGAATGTAATCAACAGAAAATTTACCATCCGTGTTTGCGGCATTGCTTCCATATTGTGCATACAAAAGCTCTGGCTGAATGGCCACAGGACTGGCGGGTATATTTATTTTTGTATATACGCCGCCTATAAAACCTGCTT
This sequence comes from Gracilimonas sp., assembly GCF_035704785.1. Taxonomy (GTDB): domain Bacteria; phylum Bacteroidota; class Rhodothermia; order Balneolales; family Balneolaceae; genus Gracilimonas. Next base: position 14,897 of record NZ_DASSWP010000106.1, read on the forward strand.
TATACTCAGCGTTATCAGTATTATTAAAGGTTGAATAATTCAGCCCTGCTTTAATACCAAACTTTGGTAACATCTGGGCTTGTGCTGTGCTTCCAACAAATATGAATGCACCTATTATAATTCCGCTTACTACTTTTTTTAAACTCATCTTAACTCTTTTTTTTGTTGATGTTGAAAATTGTTTTTACCGTTTAATTATTGGCGCAGATATATTAATGATATTTGCTTTCTATTCAAATAGCCCTTCAATTGCGGCTTATTGTTAAAAGAGCACTTTCACCCTTTCAAATAATCTTTCAAAAACTGTCCTGTATGGCTGTCTTCTATTTTCATAAGGTCTTCAGGAGTTCCTTCTCCTATCACTTGTCCGCCGCCAAACCCGCCTTCAGGGCCTAGGTCAATGACCCAATCCGCGCATTTTATGATATCGAGATTGTGTTCAATGATTATGATTGAGTGGCCTTGTTCTACTAATTCATTAAAAGAATCAAGAAGTTTGGCTACATCTTCAAAATGGAGTCCCGTTGTCGGTTCGTCAAAGAAATAAAGCGTATGGTCGGTAGAAGTTTTGGAAAGAAACTTTGCAAGTTTTACCCGCTGTGCCTCTCCTCCTGAAAGCGTGGTCGCGCTTTGTCCGAGCTTCAAATATCCAAGCCCCACATCTTCCAGTGGCTGCAGTTTGTTGATGATGGTTGTCTCATCCACAAAAAACTCGATCGCTTCAGATACCGGCATCTCCAGCACGTCATGAATATTTTTACCTCGATATTTAACATTGAGTACATCTTTTCTGAATCGGGTTCCGTTACATACTTCACAAGTCAGTTCAATATCTGCCATGAACTGCATCTCGATCCGTTGCACCCCTTCACCCTGACAGTTTTCACAACGGCCACCCGGCACGTTAAAAGAAAAATGTCCGGGAGTGTATCCCATAATTTTCGCCTGCTTGGTGTTCGAAAACAGATCCCGGATCCCGTCAAACGCTTTGGTATAGGTAGCAGGGTTTGATCGCGAAGACCGGCCAATCGGGCTTTGGTCAACCATTTCTACCCCGTGTATCGCAGCCATTCCCGATAGATCTGAGAAACGGCCTACTTTATCATTATAAGTACCGATGTGCTTTTGAATCCCGGCGTACAGTGTGTCATGGACCAAGGTTGACTTCCCCGAACCGGAAACTCCCGTAACCACGGTCATCATACCCAGGGGAAATTCTACGTTTATATTTTTCAGATTATGCTCAGAAGCCCCTTCAAGAGACAGGGTTTTCCCATTTCCCTTTCTTCGTTTTTTGGGAATCGGTATCTCTTTTCGCCGGCTTAAAAATTTTCCCGTCAGAGTATCTGTCTTCAAAAGTTTCTCTACGGTTCCGCTAAAAACAACCTCCCCGCCATGCGTGCCTGCAAAAGGGCCAATATCTATCACATTGTCAGCTGCTTTTATCATTTCCGGATCATGTTCTACCACCAGCACGGTATTTCCAATATCCCTCAGCGATTCCAGGATTTTGATCAAACGGTCATTATCTCTGGGATGCAGTCCAATGGTCGGCTCATCCAACACATACATGCTTCCAATAAGTGAGCTTCCTAAAGCATTGGCTAAACTAATTCGCTGTGATTCTCCACCACTGAGCGTGTTGGCCAGTCGGTCTAGCGTTAGATAATCCAAACCTACTTCATCAAGATATTTAAGACGCTTTCTGATCTCATACAGGATCTGTCCTGCTACCCCTTCCTCAAACTCGGTGAGGTCAAGGCCGTCAAAATAATCCCGGGCATGTCCTATGGTAAGTTCTGAAACTTCCCCAACATGCAGATCTCCCACTTTTACGTATAGCGCATCTTTGCGAACCCGATATCCTTCGCATTCCGGGCAGCGACTGTAGCCTCTGTAACGGGAATACAGCACCCGCATATGTACTTTATAGGACTGATTTTTGATCTCATCAAAGAATTTCCAGATGCCTATATATTCGTCTTTACCCTTCCAAATGATGTCTTTCACTTCTTTAGACAATTCTGAATAGGGAGTATCGATGGGAAATTTTTCACGTGCAGCTACTTTTATCAGGTCCCTTAAATGCATGCTGAATTTCTGAGAAGTAAATGGCGCAATGGCTCCGTTTCGAATCGTCTTTTGGTGGTCCGGAATAACGAGATCTTCATCTATACCTGATACCTTACCAAAGCCTTCACAGTTATCACAAGCGCCAAACGGATTATTAAAAGAAAACATCTGTGGAGTAGGCTCGTGAAATTCGATACCATCCATCTCGAACCGCTCACTGAAACTCAGTTCTTCTCCTCCCCGCATTTTAATGGAACAACGACCGGCACCTTCCTGAAAAGCCGTTTCTAATGAATCAGCTATCCGCGTTCTGGTTTCATCTTCATCTTTCAAAACCAACCGATCGATAAGTACCCTATGTTTATCTGCTTTGAATTTTTTTGGGTTGATGTCATCAGTATTCAGATCCACGATGCTTTCATCATCCACATTCAGCAAACGAGTCAGTCCTTTTTCTTTCAGCACTTTCAGTTCTTCATCCAACTTCTTTTTGTCATGATGCGGAATGGGATGAAGTACATAAAACCGTTCTCCTTCCTCCTGCGACTCATATAATTTTTCTATGGCTGTTCGGGGGGAATCTTTTTTGACCACCTCTCCTGATTTTGGTGAGATCGTTTTTCCGATCCGTGCAAAAAGCAGCCGCACATAATCATAGATCTCCGTAGTAGTACCGACCGTGGAACGTGGATTACTGGAAGTCGTTTTTTGCTGAATAGCCATTGCGGGAGAAATGCCCTGCATGAAATCCACATCCGGCTTGTCCATTCTCTCCAAAAACTGACGGGCATAACTGGAAAGGCTTTCCACATACCGGCGCTGACCTTCAGCATAAATAGTATCAAAAGCGAGGCTGGATTTTCCTGAGCCTGATACACCCGTTACCACCGTAAGCTTCCCGCGAGGAATCTCAACATCAATGTTTTTGAGATTGTGAGTCCTGGCACCCTTAATGATGATCGGGCGTTCTTCTTCTTGTTCTTTCGCTTTTTTGGAGGCCGTTTTAGTTGTGGACATATAGAATTTGTATTCTGAATTCGTCGAACCTTGAATATAAGGATTTAGCAATGGCAATCCGACATCATCTCACAACAAAAAAAGCGAGAGATACTATCCCTCGCTTTTTAGTTTTTTGTCTTTTCTGATTACAAATATTCTAACCGAACGGAACCACCGCTGGTCTTAGCCTTTAGCATTGTACCACCGCCATTGAAAGTTCCCCGGATCTCGTCCCGTTCTGCCCGACCATTGAAATTGATCAATTCAGCATGAACTCTGTTTGCGTCCAGGTCCAGATCATACCCTAGTTCTTGGGGCACCGTGATCGTGATGCTTCCGCCGCTTGTGCGCAGATCTATGATATCACCCGGAGCAATTATTTCTGCCCTGATCGAACCTCCGCTTGTCTTAGCTTCAACATTTCCCTCAATGCCATTTAATCTGATACCACCCCCGCTTGTGCCGGCATTTAAATTTCCCAAAAGCTTCTCGATCCGAATGGTGCCTCCACTGGTATTGGCCTCCACATCACCCTGGGCATCGGTTATCGAAATACTGCCTCCCGAGGTTTTCAAGATCATTTGTCCTTGTATTCCTTCTGTTGTTATGCTACCACCACTTGTTCTGAGTTCTTGTGACCCTGTCAGGTTTTTAGCTGTCAAACTTCCGCCGCTGGTTTTTAAGCGAGTTCGTGTTTCCTGAGGAGTATAAACTACAAATGAGATCGAATATCCATCATTCCAGTTCCATCCTCGATTTGATTTCCTGTCAACAATAGCGCTGACCGTATTACCATCCTGATTTATACTTATCTCATAATCTTTGAGGTCTGCCTCTCCGGACTCTATATAATTTCCTCTTTTTCTCACAAACATTTCCACGGTCACTTCATCGTTGTTCGATCCTTCAACCCGGATACTGCCGCCGGAGGTTTGAACTTCCAGGCTTACTTCCCCATTCACATTAAAAGTTTCGGTTCGGTATGCATCCTCACTTGACTGCGCAAAGCCGATTTGAACGGCTAAGAACATTAACGCCAAAAAAGCTGACCATGAAATGGCCAAGCTCCATATATATTTTTTATCTGTACTCATAATATTTTTCCATTAGTTTTAACACCTATCACTTACACGAACAAATTTTCACATAGTTACACTTTCGGATGATGATATAAAGTCCACAATTGATTAACTTTTCGCGCCTTAAAAAAATAGAGTTTTATGAAGTTACCTTTCATTCTTGCAAAGCGTTTTGTTGCCGGAGAATCTTTTACTGAGTCGATCCCAAAAGCAAAACAGTTAAATAATAAAGATCTCAAGCTTACCCTTGACCTCCTTGGTGAAAACGTAAAAGACCGTCAAACGGCTTCTGATACCGTTGATTCCTATATCCGTTTGCTAGAGGGTATTAAAGAGCATGGGCTGATCAGCAGCATATCGATCAAGCTTACCATGATGGGACTCGATATAGATCATGACTTTTGCCGTGAAAACCTCTTTCGGTTACTTGATGTAGCTAAAGATCAGGATCAGTTTGTTCGTATAGACATGGAAGGGTCAGATAACACACAGATCACTCTCGATATTTTCAAGGAAGCTTTTGAAAAGTATGGAAAGCATGTAGGCGTGGTTATTCAGTCCATGTTATTCAGAAGTAAAGACGACATTAATGAACTTGCAGAAATAGGCGCAGATATCCGTTTGGTAAAGGGGGCTTATAAAGAACCGGCTAAAATTGCGTTCCAGGATATGCCAGCTATTCGAGAAGCTTTTAAAGAACAAGCCAAGGTGTTGTTAGAGAAAACATCTTTTCCAAGATTTGGAACTCATGATGATGAATTGATCGATTGGCTAAAAAATTACACTTCTGAAAAAGGCATTTCAAAAGACAGCTTCGAGTTTCAGATGTTGTATGGGCTTCGGGAAGAAACTATGGTGGAGCTTACAGAAGAAGGATATCATGCCCGGGTTTACGTCCCTTTCGGCACTGATTGGTTCCCTTATTTCACCCGCCGGCTTATGGAGCGAAAGGAAAATATTTGGTTCATTTTCAGCACCATGTTGAAGAAGTGAGTTTGGTTTTACCGTGCGATGGTGTTAACGTGTTAGGGTGTTAAAATTTTGCAAATTTAATGCCATAACACGTTCGCACTGTAACACTTTCCATGGATACCCTCTTAGACCCACAAATTCACCGCTATCTTATTGGTTCACTTTTCACCCTTGCCGGTATATTACACTTTGTGAGGCCTGAATTCTTTATGAAGATCATGCCGGAATATTTACCCTGGCACAAGCCACTGGTTTTTATAAGTGGTTTTTTTGAGATGGCCGGTGGGATCGGCCTTATGATATCCTTACTCCAAACGTATGCTGCCTGGGGCTTGATTTTTCTCTTAATTGCCGTTTTTCCTGCCAATATCGAGATGTTCCTAAAGAACTATCGCAAAAATGGATTCACTCCTTTTACATGGGCCTTACTTTTTCGTCTTCCACTTCAGTTTGGGTTGATATGGTGGGTGTATTGGGCTGGGATTTTATAGTCACTAAATTATGATTAATGAAGTGGGTGGTACCAGTTGTTTTGTAAAGCTTAGAATATTTACTTCCATTCAAACTCTTTTCCTAACTTACTCCTCACTTAATCACTCTACTGCTCAAATTCTTGAAAAAGACGTTACCGTATATTATACCTGTTCTGATCGGATTGGCTCTATTGCCCATCCCTCTCCTTCGTGATTTCCATTTCGAATCAGCGATGCTTGCAGGCACCATAGGATGCTTTTGGGCGGGAGTCCGATCAGCTAAACACTCCTCTGATTCAGATATTTTCGATGCCGTTAGAATTCTCCGTTATCTTTATTTAGCTGGATTACCTCTCTTCCTTTTCTCTTTATTTACCTCGTGTCTCACTATCGTTGGAGTGGGCTTCTGGATCTTTATCCCATTTCCCAGCGTGTTTTTCGGAATCGCCTTTGGCAGGCTCATCCGTAAATTCAAATTTCCTTTCCCTAAGGCAATTACCTTTGCTGCTCTTTTATTTTGCGCGGCTGGAATCTGGCTGATCGAGTTTTTTAGTTTTCCACAGGTATATTTCTACAATCACGTTTGGGGGTTATGGCCCGGGCCGATATATGATGAAGCAGTCAATATAACCGGATCATTTCTCTACTTCCGCTGGCTTACTTTTTTGTGGATCATACTGCTCTGGATCCTTCCTGAATGGAACCGAGATCTTCAAACCAAGCTCATAACAGGGCTGACTCTGTTCTCTCTAATATTCAGCTATCTGAATCTGGATGAAGCCGGTGTTATCAGTCCGAGAGAAACCATTCAACAGCAGCTCGGCGGACATCATCAGACTGAACATTTTGAGATCTTTTATGATGAAAAATTTTATTCGGATGATGAGATCAGTTATTGGGCAGCCAAACACGAGTTTCACTTCCAACAAATAACAGAACTGCTTGACATTGAGTGGCCGGAAGAGCGAAAGGTTGAATCCTATTTATATGCCCATGCCTGGCAGAAAAAGAAAATTACCGGGGCAAAGTTTACCAGTTACGTGCCCATTTGGCTGGAAAAAGATCAGCTGCACATCGCCAAGCAGCAACTGGAAGGAGTGCTTAAACACGAACTTGTTCATGTTATCTCCAAACAATTTGGAAATCGGCTATTTAACGGAAGCTGGAGCATTGGATTAGTTGAAGGCCTGGCGGAAGGAATTGCTAAAGATGCCTCAGGGAGAACCACCCTTCACCAAATTGTGGCTGCTGAAAAACCTTTTCCAACTGAACAAGCTATGAAGTCTGCGTTATCATTCAGTGGATTTTATAAAAGTGCCGGTGCAATAAGCTATACTACTGCAGGATCTTTTGTTGAATATTTATTAGCGGAATATCCTACCGCTCAATTTAAAGAAGCTTATCGCACAGCAGATATTGAATCTGCTTACTCCCGATCATTCAACGAACTTGTATCAGGATGGCACCAAACTTTAGAAAGTACGCCGCTGGATTCTGTAGACCGCCAGGTATCTGAGTTTATTTTTGCACAACGCTCCCTTTTTCAAAAATCATGTCCACATTCCATTAGCAAGGAATTAAAGCTCTGGGATAGGTACCGTCTTCATATCTCAGAAAAGGATACAATAGGAGCTTATAAAACCCTGGATAATTTATACGAAATAAGTTCTGATAATGATCTGGTTTTAGAGGCTTGGGTGCGTTCTCATCTTACTCGAAAAAATTATGCTAAAGCTGCAAAGGCCATCACCCCAACTGATACTTTACTCACTCTTCAGGTACTTAAAGCGGATGCTTTATTTCTTGCAGAAGGATATACAGAAGCCGATTCACTTTTAAATAGAATAGCTGCCGAGATAGCGTCTTCAACAGACAGAACCTTTCGATACACGTTACAATTACGTAGTGACAGTTTACAGTGGCACTATCATACACAAAGGCGTTTTCATAGTTCCTTTCCTGATAGCTCTGAGTTTGATTCTCTAAACCTTCCCAACCGGATGCTTAGTTTGAACAAAGCTATTCAGGATAATAAGGATGAACTTCTCTTGCTTTATTCTGCCTTACTTATTGATCATATTCCAAGTCAGGATTGGTTTGACATCTACGAATCCACTATGGATCAATTAGCTTATTTGGGGCATAAAGAGTTGGCGAGAGAATGGTTTGAGAAAGCTTCTTCATTGAGCCTGAGGGCCCGTTATTCTGAACGGCTACTGGAACAGCAGGAATGGCTCGAATTTCTATCTAATTATAATACTTTTAGAGATTAGAGGTTTTATCATCATGTTTGAATTAATATTAAACAGCTATCATGGGTTTGATGGGTAAGAAAAGCATCTTTTTTCACATCGGGGCTTTCCTTCTGTTACTGACGGCTTTGGTCCTTTCTTCCCATCCTGTTAATGCTCAGGACTGGAGGCTCTCCGCTAACTACTCCATTCAAAGCGTGGGGCTCAATTATGTGCCCAATCAAACGTACAGGGGAGATATCAGCGCGGTTTCAAAAGGTATACTGGAAGTGGAACTTGAACGTTATTTGTTTTACCGATTTTACCTTGCCGGAAAAGCCGAATACTTAGTCCAAAACCAACAAGACATCTTTATTGGAGGGCCCATAAACTTTCAACAATTTAATTTTGGTGCTGTAGCCGGCCTGCAATGGCCAAAAGTCGGGGTTTATGGTGGGGTAAAAGCAGGCAGTATTTGGGATATTCAGATTCGGGCCACGAATTTTAAAAACGGATATCAATCCTGGGTAGCCCCGGAAGAGTTCAGAGGACAGCTTACCACAGGTTTTACAGCCGGCGTTAAATATTATCTTTTAAATTTCGTCCGGGTCTTCGCAGAGGTCAATCAGACCTATAATCTTCCTCAGAATATTGTCCCTCAGGGAAGTTTTACAGAGAACCCGGCTTTCAGGAGTTTTGATTTCAACCCTGTTTCATTTTCCGTGGGCATTTCAATAGGAATACCATGGAACAGTCCTGACAAAAGGGATAAAGGTGCCAAAACCAACCTTCCTCCTCTTATGCGGCTTTCTTCTGTTAGCTTTGAAGCTCCGTTGAAGGATACTTACGTGACCTCTGAATTTGGCCCCCGATGGAACCGGCCTCATCAAGGTGTTGATCTAAATGCCGGTATGCAAGATAATATTTTGGCAGTAGAACAAGGAGTGGTAGTTAAAGCCGGCAAAGGCACAGGCTATGGAAAAATGGTGCGAATCAAACATAGTGATGGCTTTGAAACTGTATATGCTCATATGAGCCGGATTCGGGTGAAAGAAGGTGACCGCGTTAAAAAGGGTCAGGTTGTTGGCAATGCAGGAAACACAGGCACCTCAAGTGGCGTCCATCTTCATTTTGAGATCTTAAAAGATGGTGTACATGTTGATCCACAATCATATATTCGTTTTTAAGTTATATTTTCTATCCTCTGATAACTAACTTTAGAATTACGCCAATGAAAATCACTTTAAACTTTTTAGTCCTGTTATTGCTAACAACTGCAGTATATGCTCAGGAAGCTGATTCCACAGCTCAACCTGAAACTTTTGAATTTGAATGGGCGGGTGAGAAAACCACCATGCAAAAATACTTCATTGTGTTTCTAAAAAGCGGACCGGAACGAAGCCAGTCACAGGAAGAAGCCATGAAGTTGCAGCAAGAGCACCTTGCCTACCTTGGCGATTTGTATGAAAAGGGCATAATAAACTTAAACGGGCCGACCGATGGCCAAACTGATATCCGTGGATTCTCCGTTTATAATGTAGCCACTAAAGAAGAAGCCGAACGGCTGGCTAAAAATGATCCAATGGTTAAAGCAGGAAGACTCGTTGTGGAAGTGCATCCCTGGTGGCTGGCAAAAGGTTCCGGAGTCAAGTAATTAAAGTTCTAAATTAAAACTTCCTCTTTTATGCGAGAAGCCATTTTTGTACCTCACACTTTCTATAAAGAAATGCCCGTCGAAGAAATGAAACGGCAGGCTTTAGGCTTTTATGAAAAAATGAAGGCAAGAAGAACTGTTCGAGATTTTTCAGACCGGCCGATCCCTCGAGAAATTATTGAAAACTGTTTACTCGCTGCAGGCACAGCACCCAATGGTGCAAATAAACAGCCCTGGCACTTTGTGGCAGTAAGCGATCCTGAAGTAAAAAAGAAGATCCGGGTTGAAGCCGAAAAAGAGGAGCATGAGTTTTATAACCGTCGCGCGCCGGAAGACTGGCTTGAAGACCTTGTCCCCTTTGGTACCGATGAAAAAAAGCCTTTCCTCGAAAAAGCTCCGTACCTGATAGGCATCTTTGCCCAAAGCTATAAGCTGGATGAAGATGGTGAAAAGGAAAAGCATTATTACGTTAAGGAATCCGTCGGGATTGCTACCGGAATGCTGATCACTGCACTGCACCATGCAGGGTTAGCAACTCTCACTCATACCCCGAACCCAATGGGATTTTTAAATGAGATCATGGACCGGCCCTCCCATGAAAAACCATTTCTTTTGCTCGTAGTGGGTTATCCTGAAGATGACGTAAAGGTGCCTGATATCTCGAAGAAACCGCTGGAGGAGATCGCGAGTTTTATTTAACCCACCCAAAACGACTCAGCGCGGTGTACGTACCACGGCTCGCTGAGCTGTAGATTTTAAGCCTGTTACTACAAGTCTCCTAACTTGACTGTTTTAAGCTTACCTTTACTTCATGAATACCAAAGAATCCAAACCCAAGAAATCCACCTTCAAGAAAGAACTTCTACAATGGGGTATCATTTTTGTGATCGGCGCCGGGTTATATACCACGGGATATCATACTGAGGTGATCGGGAAGTTGCAAAGCATGCTGCTTTATACCGGCATCCTTCAACCGAATACGGAAGAATCCATCATTCATGGGAATAAGGCTGATTATAACATGCCTTTGCTCACCTTAGATGGCGAACGTACGTCCCTTTCTGAATTTGAGGGCAAAACTATTTTCATGAATTTGTGGGCCACCTGGTGTCCGCCTTGCATTGCAGAGATGCCAAACATCCAGCGTTTGTATGATGACATCGATAATGAGAATATCGTGTTTGTAATGGCCTCCCTGGATGAAGATCCTCAGAAAGCCCGGGATTTTATTGCCCGCAAGGGTTTTACCTTTCCCGTTTATTCGGTTTTGACCAAGCCCCTCATCTATGACAGCTCAGTAGTTCCAACCACTTATGTTATTTCTCCAAAAGGAGATATTGTAATGGAGCATCGCGGAATGGCTAAATATGATACCGATGACTTCAAGCAGTTTTTACTGTCCATTTCTGATCTATAGATCAACAATTACGTTTTTTCTCACTCTCCAAAAAAACGTACCTTAGCGGCGAATCAAACTCTCATCACCAAGGTCTTTATATGGAAAAAGTGATCTCCGGCATTCAGCAAATTGGCATCGGCATTCCCGATGTTTATAAAGCTACCGATTGGTACCGAAAATATTTCGGTATGGACATCAAGGTTTTTGAAGATGCGGCCACTGCTGAATTGATGCTTCCCTACACCGGAGGGAAATCCCACGACCGTACGGCCATCCTGAGCCTGAACATGAAAGGCGGAGGAGGATTCGAGATCTGGCAATATACCAGTCGCACCCCGCAACCGGCTGAGTTTGACCTGATGATGGGCGACCTTGGTATCAACTGCGGAAAGATAAAGTCCATAGATGTTGCTAAAACTTTCGAAGAGATGACCGAAGCAGGCCTGAATGTTATCACCCCGCTTGAGAAGAATCCTGCCGGCGACTTTATTTTTTTTGTGAAGGATCTGTATGGCAATATCTGGCAGGTCGTTAAGGGGCGTGAGTTCTTTAAGAAAAAGACTCCTTCAACTACCGGTGGGGTAGTCGGAGCTGTGATCGGCTCCACTGATATAGAGAAAACCCGGACATTATACTCTGATGTTTTAGGATATGATGAAGTGGTCTATGATGAAACCGGAAACTTTGCTGATTACAGCGGACTACCAGGTGGTGATGAAACCTATCGGCGTGTATTGCTCCGGCATTCCAAACCCCGCGAAGGCGGATTCAGCCAGATGTTCGGTCCAACTGAAATTGAACTCATTGAAGTTAAAGAGCGAGAGCCTCGAAAGATCTTTAAAGATCGGTTCTGGGGAGATCTCGGCTTCATTCACCTATGCTTTGATATTCAAGGAATGGATGCTTTGGAAAAGGACCTCGAATCACATGGCTTTCCCTTCACCGTAGATTCCGCCAACAGCTTTGATATGGGCGAGGCCGCGGGAAGATTCACCTATGTGGAAGATCCTGACGGAACACTTATTGAATTTGTGGAAACTCATAAGGTGCCAATCATGAAAAAGATCGGCTGGTACATTGATATGACCAAAAGGGATCCCAGAAAGAACCTTCCTAACTGGATGATCGGGGCGCTACGCTTTAGCAGGATGAAATAAATATTAATTACGCAAATCTATCCGCCAGTCGGTTTATTAGATATCCACTTTCTTCAAGTGCCTGGGTCGCAAACTTTCCAAAGAAATCAGTTACCCCTTCAAACTCTTTGATAAACCCCTCACGATCATTTTCTTCCACTAATTTTGCGAGCTTCTTATGGTGATTGAAAAATTTTATTAGCAAGTCCCGCCGTTCTTTGTTAGCGAATACAATATCTGCATACAACTCTGCATCCTGAGCAAAAATTCTACCGGTCATCATCAATTCTGCGCGGTAGATCGGAGAGGAATAATCCAGCATATCAGCAGGTTTAAGGTCATATTCTTCCATAAAAGAACCATGAAGTAAGGCCACAAAGTGTCTTAGTCCCTGCACAAGATGCATAACATGGTCATGTTTCTCAGGATCGGCTTCGATCACTCTCATCCCCCATAATTCACATTGTTCAATGAACCACTTGGCCTTTTCCTCTTCCCGTGCTCCACAGAAAACCATGAGCTGCTTGGAAAGATTTTGCACATCCGGTCCATGCATAGGGTGCAATCCAACTACCGGGCCTTCATGGGCTTTAAGCATAGCCTGGATAGGATTGGATTTATTACTGGTGAAATCAGCTAATATAGTTTCCTTTTTAAGCCTTCCGCTTAATCGCTCTATCACGCTTTCCGTTACGTTAATGGGAACCGTTACTATAACCATATCCAGCTTGGGAGCTTGTTCCTCCAGCTCATGCCAATTTTTTTTATCAATGGAATAGGTTTGGTGACCGGTTTGGTCAGCAATTCTTTTGTATAGACTTCCCATTCCGCCTTCACCGCCTATAAACAAAATATGCTTCGGTTCTTCCGTCGCTATAGGGAAGGTTTCCTGGGATTGTGTAGCACGAGATGCCGTCATGATCATCCGCAGAAAATCCTCCGCCCATTCAGGATCTATACCTTTCGTTTTAGCCAGTTCTTTAAAGGCTTTTGATTTCTCCTCCTCACGCGCCGGCACAAAAACAGGGAGCTGATTCTCTACCTTACGCTTGATGACATCACGAACAATATCACCCCGCTCTGAAAGCAGGTCTAAAATTTGTTCATCAATTTCGTCAATTCTTTTTCGGGGTGATTCTAATTCTTTATGCCTGTGGGACATGGTGTTTGGTTATTCGTTATTGGTGTATTGGTTAATACTCTCCATTAACCAATAACTATTTTCCATTAACTGTTTGTCACAGTCATTATGGAATGTTTATAAATCATTTGTGTTTTCGAAATCTGTAGTATCAATTAATGAACAAATATCGTTTCCTAAGTTACATCACAGTTTGTACCTTTAAAAGCTATTTATGTCTCAATTTAAACTTCACTCCCCTTACGAACCCGCGGGCGATCAGCCCAATGCCATTGCCGAGCTTACGGAAGGCTTGCGGGCGGGCGATAAGTTCCAGACTTTACTTGGAATTACCGGCTCGGGGAAAACGCGTACCGTCGCCAATACCATCGAAAATGTGCAAAAACCCACATTGGTGATGAGCCATAATAAAACTTTGGCAGCTCAGCTTTACCGCGAGCTCAGTGATTTCTTCCCCGAAAACCGCGTAGAGTTTTTCATTTCCTATTACGATTATTACCAGCCTGAGGCTTATCTCTCCACGCAAGACAAGTACATCGAGAAGGATCTTTCCATCAATGAAGAAATTCAACGGCTGAGATTACGGGCCACAAGCTCTCTTCTTTCCGGACGGCGGGACGTGATCATCATTTCTTCGATTAGCTGTATCTATGGTATTGGTTCACCTTCAGAGTACGAAAAGCTGATCCTGGATTTGAACGTGGGACAGGAAATTCCGCGCAATACTATTTTATATGACCTTGTGGATCTTCATTACAACCGAAATGATCTGGAATTCAAGCGAGGGACGTTTCGGGTCCGTGGCGATGTGATTGATGTATATCCTGCCTATTCTGATGAAGGATTGCGCATTACTCAATGGGGAGATGAGATCGAGTCGATTCAGCTCTTTGATGTAAATGACGGCACTATTATTGAAAGTGTAAATGAGTTTCGCGTTTATCCGGCTTCTCATTATGTGACCTCAAAATCCAGGCTAGAGACTTCCATTCAACAAATTCGGGAAGAGCTGGAATGGCGTAAAAAAGTACTGATCGACGAGGAAAAGTTTCTGGAGGCCAAACGTATCGAACAGCGCACATTATTTGATATCGAGATGATACAGGAGATCGGTTATTGCTCAGGAATTGAGAATTACTCGCGATACCTGAGTGCCCGAAAACCCGGTGAACGCCCTTATTGTCTGCTCGACTATTTTCCTGATGATTTCTTAGTGGTGGTAGATGAAAGCCATCAAACAATTCCACAGATCAATGCCATGTATGGCGGTGATCGATCCCGAAAAATAGAGTTGGTCGAACATGGCTTTCGACTTCCTTCTGCATTGGATAACCGCCCTCTAACTTTTGATGAATGGGAGGAGCTGGTGAATCAGGTTATATTTGTAAGCGCTACCCCAAGTGATTATGAGCTGGAGAAATCAGGTGGAGTCTTTACCGAGCAAATTATACGCCCAACAGGATTAATGGAGCCGGAAATTGAGATCCGCCCCCTTGGTAATCAGGTGGATGACCTGTTAGGAGAAATTCGTGAGAAGATTGAGAAAAATGAACGAGTATTGGTTATAACCCTAACCAAGCGGCTCAGTGAGGAGCTCAGTGAATACCTCAAAAATCTTAATATCAAAGCGGCGTATATGCACAGTGAATTAAACGCCCTTGAAAGAATCGAAGTTTTGTATAAATTCCGCCGCGGCGATTTTGACGTATTGGTCGGCATCAACCTGCTTCGTGAGGGAATCGATATTCCTGAACTAAGTTTAGTAGCTATTATGGATGCGGATAAAGAAGGCTTTCTCAGGTCAGAAACTTCTTTATTCCAGATCGTGGGACGTGCCGCGCGTAATGTAGGCGGTAAGGCTATTTTATATGCGGATAAAATGACGAACAGTATTCAAAAGGTGGTTGAGGAAACCAAACGGCGACGCAAAATTCAAGAAGAATACAATGAGAAGCACGGCGTTACCCCCGAAACAATTAAGAAGGAATTAAAGCCTCTTGTTGATCCGGCCTTGATCTCAAGTAAAAGCGTTGATTTTACCCGAACAGATGATGACAGGGAAAAAGAGCCACTGGAAGTTATTAAAGTGGCCGAAGACGGTGTTCAATATAAAGCGAGTCCTGCAATGAGGGAAGTTACCTTTGAAAGCAAGGATAAGCTGATCGAGCATTTACGCGAAACGATGTATCATGCAGCCAAGAACATGGAGTTTGAGGAAGCTGCTCGTATTCGCGATCAAATTGCTAAATTAGAAGACGAACTATAATATTTCGTAAAATTAGTTAACGGTTATTGCTTATTCGAATATCGCCCTTAACCATTCTACAATAAAATCAAATCAATTACATGAAAGGTACGATTGAGTTTTTGAAATCATTTGCAACGGATAAAGATGTTGCCTCTATTACCCCATCTTCTAAATACTGTGTTCGGAAACTATGTGAGCATATTAATTTTGCAACTACAGATGTAATTGTTGAATACGGCGGCGGAACCGGAGTTTTTACCAAGCACCTTCTCAAAAAGATGCGGCCTGATGCACAACTTTTCGTCTTCGAAACCAACAATAATTTTGCCAAGCTCTTAAAACAAATTGATGACCAGCGTGTGACCGTTTTTCATGAATCTGTAGAGGATATTCTGGACCTGCTTCCCGAAAACTTAGTTGGGAATGCGAACCATGTAATTTCAGGAATCCCCTTTTCCTTTTTTGATTGGGATATGAAAATGGACATCCTATCTAAAACAAAACAAATCCTTCGAAAAGATGGCTCCTTTCTAGCCTATCAAACATCCGGCCATTTAAAAGAACCGCTTACCGAAGCTTTTGGAAATTATACCACCGAATTCTGCTGGAAGAATATCCCGCCATATTTTATTTACGAAGCAGTGAATAAATAAAAGGCTTCTATTCTACTCAATGATAATTTCCCCATCGCTCGTTTCTTTCGGGCCTTTATTCTTCCATTGCTTATAGAATTGAATGAGGTTGGAAACGGCGTAGGTCAGCATAAAAAAAGCAATGAAATAGGCTACTGAATCGGGATTCATTACTATTAGAACTGCTATAATAAAAATGATGATACCCAGAAAGCTAAGCTGAAAAGAGAAGAGCATGAGCAAACCAAAAAATCCCAAAAAACCTGCAAAAGTATAGGGAATCAGGTCGGGGAAGACAAAGATCAAACCTCCGGCCACTATAGGCAAAGCGGCAACAGCTCCCGGAAATTTAAATGCCATGAACATGAGTCCCAACGCCAATAAATAACCACCGGCGATGAGGTAAAGGAAATTTGGAAAGAGCAGTGTTAACACACCGGTTGCCAAAGTTAATAATACGTTGATTATCTTTTCCTCTTTGGACCGTTGTTTCTCACCTATACTAATACTAAACATCATAGCTACTCCTTTGTACTTAGTTATAAATTAAAGAAATCAGAAATAGAGACAATCTATCCAGGTTTTACGCCAAGCTTCTTACAAATGGAAGCCAGTTGTTCTTTTTCCTCAGAAGTGAGAACTGAGAATTCTTCTTTGATCTTTTCAAGATGCTGAGGAAAAAAATCTTCTATAAAATTACGCCCTTTTTTTGTAAGACTTATAATAACTGCGCGGCGGTCACTTGGATCTGTTTTCTTTTCGACTAATCCATTCTTCTGAAGGTTATCGATCACCAGCGTGATGTTTCCTCCGCTTTTTAGTAGTTTTTGGCCGAGCTCTCGCTGGTTTAACGGGCCTAAATGGAGTAAGGCCTCAAGGGTACCAAACTGACTTACGGTAAGATCAGCCTCTGATAAATGCCTGGATAGCCGTCCGTTTACACTTTCACTGGCGCGGGTAAGCTTTATAAACGCGTTCAGCGTTTTCTGGACTTCTTTATTCCCTTTAAAATGTGTTCCCATAATTGTTATTTATAGCCTTTTCAACGGCTTAACAAGATTAATCGTTCGATCATAGATCATATTCAATACTAACCGGAGCATGATCTGAAAGATCCCATTTCATCTCAATTTCGGCATTCACTGCCTTTTTTGCTAATTCCGGCGTGGCTAAATGATAGTCAATTCTCCAGCCTTTGTTTCGTTCCTTTGAGGCTGCACGATAGCTCCACCAGCTGTAGAGATCTTCTTTGTCGGGATGAAGCTTGCGAAAAACATCTTCATAGCCTTTATCCAGAAAGTCAGTAACCCACTGCCGCTCTTCCGGTAAAAAACCGGATGTTTTATGCTGCCTGCTGGGGTTATGAATATCAATTTCGGTATGACAAATATTGAAATCCCCGCAAAAAACAGAGGGCTTTCCGTCTTTAACAAATTGCTCTCCAAACCGGATGAAATTATCCAGAAAATCCATCTTCATGTCCTGACGGATATCTCCGGTAGTTCCACTCGGGGCATATATACTGAAAACCCGGAATTTCTCGAACTCCGCCATGATCACGCGGCCTTCTGCATCGATCCAGTCTTTTCCTATTCCCTCTTCTACATTCAGCGGTTTTGACTTGGAATATATGGCTACACCTGAATACCCTTTCTTTTCTGCAATATGATAGGCTTCGTGATAGTCCAGTGTTTTAATATCTCCCGGTATCTGTTCGGGAAGCGCCCTAAGTTCCTGAATACAAATGATATCAGGATCACTTTCCTTTACCCAATCGTTAAATCCCTTCCGGTGAGCTGCGCGAATTCCGTTTACGTTATACGAACTTATCTTAACCAAACTGATTTATTCTGCCTTTAGGATTCCGAAATTTCTCTTCCCCACTTTTAGGGAGAATTCATCGCCTTCTTTAAAAGTGATGGAATGATTCTTATCAGTGATCTTCTTGTCATCAACACTGATCCCGCCTTGTTTGATCATCCGCTTGGTTTCCCCATTACTTGGAGAAAACCCGGTTTCGGCAACAATATCAAGCAACCTGATTTCTTCACCGGCAGGAAAGAAAAACTCAGGAGCATCATCCGGCACTTCTTTATTGATAACGGTCTGCTCAAAATGGTTTTTCGCTCCCTTGGCTGCTTCTTCCCCGTGGTACATTCTCACAATGGTAAAGGCCAGGTCGTGCTTTGCATTTCGAGGATCCGTCTCAATTTTCTTTTTGAGAGCGGGAAGATCCTCGGTTTTTATATCTGTAACCAACTCATAATAAGTGTAGATCAGATCATCCGGAATTGAGAGCGATTTACCATACATATCATTAGGCTCCTCATTGATCCCAATGTAGTTGTCATAAGATTTCGACATTTTTGCGGAACCATCTGTGCCAACTAAAAGTGGCATCATAAGACAAACCTGTGGTTCCTGTCCGTCCTCTTTTTGAAGCTGACGACCTACCAAAAGGTTGAACTTCTGATCGGTTCCGCCCAATTCTACATCTGATTTCAGGTAAACTGAATCCTGACCCTGAGCCAGTGGATATAAAAACTCGTGTAATGAAATAGGCTCATTGCTTTCAAACCTCTTGGAAAAATCATCCCGTTCTATCATCCGGGCTACAGTCAGCTTAGAAGAAAGCTTGATCACGTCCATAAAGTCCATTTCGCCCAGCCAATCATAGTTATTGGTTAGGGTAAGTTTGTCTTCATCCAGGATCTTTTTTGCCTGTTCTATATATGTTTCCGCATTTTCATTTACTTCTTCGAGTGTAAGAGGCGGGCGGGTTTTATTTTGTCCGGTTGGGTCGCCTATCATAGCTGTAAATCCCCCAATTATCAGGATCACTTCGTGTCCCAGATCCTGAAACTGCCTCATCTTTCTCAAGATGACAGAATGACCAAGATGAAGATCAGGTCGGGTTGGATCCACACCTAATTTAATTTTGAGGGGTTTATCTTCTTTTTTTGATCTTTTAAGTTTTGTGATCAATTCCTCTTCCGGTACAATTTCAACTGTACCTCTTCGGATTATCTCAAGTTGTTCATCAACAGCTAAAAATGACATTTAATTATCTTGATTATCGTTTTGAAGTTCATTTAAAAATGGAATGTTCTGGAGTGGATTGTACTCTCCAATATTTTGCTTAAGTGTCTCAGAGTAATTTTCGGCTCCCGGATAAACCACGGCTACTGCATTATAGGTAAGAGGAGCCAAATAAATAACTGCAGGGTATAAATAGGAATCATTTCGGGCTTCATCGGACGGCACATTGAAGCCTGCAAGAAGTAACAGAACCGCACTGACCACCAGCCCGCTTTTCAAAACACCAAATGTGCCTCCTAATATTCTGTTTACTATACTAAGTTTTACCGCTTTCAATAATTCTTTGGTAGCATAAGCTATTATGGCAACCACACCAAGCGTTCCTATGAAAAGAATTACACCTGAAATAAAAGGAACATAAGAGGCACCTTCTTCAAACATAGGTGCAATTATACCGGTAAAGGCATCCAGGTAATTGAATGTCAGGAAGATGGCCAATATGATTCCCACAATATTAAGGACTTCTTTCACTAACCCATTTACTGCTCCTTTATAACCAAAGTATAAAAGAGGGATAGCAATAATAAGGTCAAGAATCAGCATATCTTATCCACCAAGTTCTTCCTTGACGATTTTACTCACCAAAGAACCATCAGCTTTTCCTTTCAATTGTCCCATTAACGGCCCCATAACTTTTCCCATATGCTCCGGACCGGAAGCACTTAATGCTTTTATCTTTTCCCGAACTACTTTTCTGACTTCTTCTTCATCCATCATTTCAGGCAGATATTCTTCAATTAGAGCCAGCTCTTTTTTCTCATTTTCAGCCAAGTCTTCCCGGTCTCCTTCTTCAAACTGCTCGATGGATTCTTTCCGTTGCTTCGCAGCTTTCATTAATACTTCCACCGATTGCTCATCAGAAAGTTTTGCCTCTCCTTCCTTTCGCTCGCTGATCTCCTTTTCCATCAGCTTTGCTTTAAGCGATCGCAATACGCGAAGCTTGTCCTTGTCTTTGGCCTTCATGGCCTCTTTTATATCTGCAACAATTCGTTCTTGAATACTCATGGTTTCGTTTTTAGATAAAAATAATCAAAAAAAAAGGTTACACAATCATTATTGCGTAACCTTAGATATTCTTTATGAATAAACTATCAGGATTTATTCTGCTGAATGTATTCTTTTACATTATCCTGATCCATCATCACCTCATTGTAGGCATACTTTCCCTTATCATTCTTGGTAGCAATAATAACCTTTGCCATTTTTCGGTGAGCTGCTTTTGCCGATAGTGCGTCTTGTCCAAATGCTTGCTTCTTAGCCATATCTCTGGTTATTTAATTTCTTTGTGAACAGTATGTTTACGAAGAACCGGATTGTATTTCTTCAGTTCAAGTCTGTCGGTGGTAGTTCTTCGGTTTTTTGTAGTTACATAACGAGATGAACCGGGTTTTTCGGTGCACTCTAAAATTACCTGAACTCTGTTTCCTTTTGCCATAGTTCTATACTTCTTTTAAAAGAGTTCCTTTTTTCCGCGCGTCTTTCAATACCGCAGAAATTCCCTTCTTGTTAATGGTTCTAACAGTTTTTGCAGAAACTTTTAATGTTATCCACTTATCTTCTTCAGGAACATAAAATCGTCGCTTTTGCAGGTTTAACTGAAAGCGGTGTTTTGTTTTATTATTTGACTTCGAAGAACGGTAACCGTTCAAAGCTCCTTTGCCTGTAATATCGTCTTTTCGCGACATTGTATAATTCGGTTAATTCATAATGAAAATAGACACCAAAGATAGAGCTATAAACATCAAAGTTCAACGGTAGTAAGCATGAAAATTTCATTTATCAACATTTTCTCAAATTATCCACATTTACACCCATTAAATCCCTCTTGAATTTCACCCCAGAATGCTCATCTCGAATATTTTAAACAAATACCCTTCCTTTTTTTGATTTTGCCTGTGTAAGCTCTATTTTCCTGCATCAATAAACTCATCTAAGAAAGCTATCACTCCATAATTATGGCAAAAAAACAAAGTTCTGACTACAAAGCTTCGAATATACAGGTATTGGAGGGGCTTGAAGCAGTTAGAAAGCGCCCCTCTATGTATATCGGGGATACCGGGCCGCGCGGACTTCATCACTTAATTAATGAGGTCGTTGATAACTCCATTGATGAAGCGCTTGCAGGCTACTGTGATTTTATAAATGTTACCATTAATGAAGACGGTTCAATGACCATTTTTGATAATGGTCGTGGCATTCCCGTTGATACCCATGAAAAACTTGGTATCCCTGCTGTCGAAGTTGTGCTTACTAAGCTTCATGCCGGAGGTAAGTTCGATAAAGATTCTTACAAGGTTTCCGGTGGTTTGCACGGTGTTGGTGTGAGTTGTGTGAATGCCCTTTCAAGTAATTTCCGTGCCGAGATTCACAGAGACGGTGAAATTCATGTGATGGAGTTTTCCAAAGGGGCAACAACCATTCCGCTTTCTGTAAAAGGAAAGTCTGATAAAACAGGTACCAAGATCTCCTTCACTCCCGATCCTGAAATATTTACTCAGACTACTGAATTTAAGTTTGATATCATTGCAGAGCGGATGCGTGAACTCGCTTTCCTTAATCCTGAGATCACCATCGAATTAGTTGATGAGCGGGAAGAAGACGAAGAACTGAAAAAGGAAGTTTACCACTATGAAGGCGGCGTTAAAGATTTTGTTGATTTTCTGGACGAGCACCGGGAGTCCATGCTTGAAACCCCTATTCATATCACCGGTGACTTAGACAACGTGCCTGTAGAAATTGCAATTCAATACAACAGTTCCTTTTCTGAGAATGTGCATTCTTATGTGAATAATATCAATACAAGAGAAGGCGGTACCCATGTTTCCGGATTCCGGCGGGCATTAACCCGCTCTTTAAAATCTTATGCTGAGAAAAACGGCCTTATTAAATCTAATAGTAAAATAAATGTTTCCGGAGAAGATTTTCGGGAAGGAATGACGGCTGTACTAAGTGTCAAAGTTCAGGAGCCTCAGTTTGAAGGTCAGACCAAAACCAAACTTGGTAACTCTGAAGTTCAAAGTGCCGTTGAGATTGTGGTCTATGACCAACTCAATGAATATTTGGAGCAAAACCCAAAAGCCGCCAAGAAAGTAATTGAAAAAGTTGTTTTGGCCGCTGAAGCCAGGGAAGCAGCCCGTAAAGCGCGTCAACTTGTGCAGCGTAAAAGCGTTATGAGTGGTGGCGGACTGCCGGGTAAACTTGCCGACTGTTCCATCAAGGATCCCGAGCATAGTGAAATCTACCTTGTTGAGGGTGACTCAGCCGGTGGTTCTGCTAAAATGGGACGAAACCGTAGTTTTCAGGCCATTCTTCCATTGCGTGGAAAAATTCTGAATGTAGAAAAGGCTAAAATCAATAAGATCCTTGAAAACAAAGAAATTCAAGCAATGATCACTGCATTCGGCACCGGTGTTGGTCATGGTGATGAGGATTTTGAACTGGATAAACTCCGATATCACAAGATCATTATAATGACTGATGCTGACGTTGATGGATCTCATATCCGAACTCTGTTATTGACGTTCTTCTATCGATATATGCGCCCACTTATTGAAAACGGGTTCATTTATATTGCTACTCCACCTCTTTACAGAATCACTACAAGTAAAGAGCTGGAATACGCTTGGGATGATCAAACAAGGGATAAAATCGTAAAAGAGCTCAAGAAAACCCGGAAGAAATTTGACGTTTCACGTTACAAAGGTCTTGGAGAGATGAATCCCGAACAACTTTGGGAAACAACAATGGATCCTGAAACAAGAACACTTCAGCAAGTAAATGTTGAAAGTGCAGCCGGGGCAGACAAACTTTTCTCAACCTTAATGGGTGGGGACGTTGAACCGCGCAGGGAATTCATCGAGCGTAATTCAAAATACGCCAATATCGATATCTAACTATTCTAATCTGATTTCAAACAGAATAACAACCGATTTTATAACCTGATTTATGGCTAGAGAAAAAATTATACCAATTACTATTGAAGACGAAATGCAATCGTCTTACATCGATTATTCGATGTCAGTTATTGTTTCCAGGGCGCTTCCTGATGTACGGGATGGATTGAAACCGGTCCACCGGCGTGCTCTTTATGGGATGAATGACCTTGGGATGCTTCACAACCGAAATTATAAAAAAAGTGCACGTATTGTCGGTGAGGTTTTAGGTAAGTATCACCCACACGGTGACACCGCTGTCTATGATTCCATCGTTCGAATGGTTCAGGAATTTTCCCTGAGATATCCGCTTGTTGACGGTCAGGGTAACTTTGGTTCGATTGACGGTGACAGTGCTGCAGCTATGCGTTATACTGAAGTTCGAATGGATCGGCTTTCTGAGGAATTGTTAGCAGATATCAATAAAGAAACCGTTGATTATCAGCCTAACTTTGATGACACACTTGAAGAGCCAACGGTTCTCCCAAGTATGTTGCCGAATCTTTTGCTTAACGGAGCTTCGGGTATTGCGGTTGGGATGGCCACCAATATGGCTCCCCATAATATGACGGAAGTCATTGATGGCGTTACCGCTTACATCGATGATCCTGATATTGAGATCAAGGCATTGATGAAGCATATTACCGCTCCTGATTTTCCTACTGCCGGTATTATTTACGGATATGAAGGAGTAAAAGAAGCCTACGAGACAGGCCGCGGAAAAGTGACTCTACGTGCCCGAGCTAATACTGAGGAACTTCGTGGTAACAGAGAGCAAATTGTAGTTACTGAAATTCCGTATCAGGTTAATAAAAGCACTCTGATTCAAAAGATTGCTGATCTTGTTAATGATGAGAAGATCACTGAAATTTCTGAAGTTAGAGACGAATCTGACCGAGAAGGTATTCGTGTTGTTATCATTCTTAAGCGTTCTGCTAACGCCGGTGTTGTACTGAATCAGCTTTACAAATACACCCAAATGCAGACCACTTTTGGGATCATAAACCTGGCGCTCGTAAAAGGCCGCCCGAAGGTAATGAACCTAAAAGAGCTCATCTATCATTTTGTTGAGCATCGTGTTGACATTATTATTCGTCGCACCATTTATGATCTGGATCAGGCTGAGGCTCGTGCCCATATTCTTGAAGGTCTTAAGATCGCCCTTGATAATCTTGATGAAGTTATCAAAACTATTCGCGCTTCCGATAATTCTCAAGAAGCAAACGTTGAACTTCGTAAGAAGTTTGCGCTTACTGATATTCAGGCCAAAGCAATCCTGGATATGCGTCTCCATAAACTTACCGGCCTGGAGCGTGAAAAGATCGATGGAGAATATCGAGAGATCATAGACAAGATCGCGGATTACAGATTGATTCTATCGGATCGCGATAAACAAACTTCTATTATTAAGGAAGAGCTTGCCGATCTGAAGAAGAGATATGGTGATGAAAGAAGAACCCAAGTCGTTCATTCAGCAGATGATTTCAATATTGAAGACATGATCGCTGATGAAGATGTGGTAGTTACCATTTCCAACAAGGGCTTTATTAAACGAATGCCGGTTAGCGGTTATCGCCGTCAGCGCCGAGGTGGAAAAGGCATGAAAGGAACTACAACCCGTGATGAAGAATATGTAGAACATTTATTTGTGGCCACTACACATAACTACATTTTATTCTTCACAGAAAAAGGAATGTGTTACTGGCTCAAAGTTTATGAGATCCCTGAAGGGGGACGATTGGCCAGAGGACGTGCCATAGTAAACCTCATTGAGTTAGATAAAGATGATGCGATCAAAGCATTTGTTCCGGTCAAAACTTTGGAAGATGAAGATTACATCAACAATCATTCTATAATTATGGCAACCAAAGGGGGGCTTGTTAAAAAGACGACCCTTGAAGCATATAGCCGTCCTCGCCGGGATGGAATTATCGCCATCAACATAAAAGATGGAGACAGCCTTCTTGGTGCAGAACTAACCGATGGTGACAGCAATATTATTCTGGCCAACAAAAACGGAAGAGCAATTCGATTCCATGAAAGTGATGTTCGCGAAATGGGGAGAAATACTTCCGGCGTAAAAGGGATGAATCTCTCCAAGAAAGGTGAAATCGTAGATATGGTGGTCATCAAGAATACACATGAAGCCACTGTTCTTGCAATGTCCGAAAATGGATATGGAAAACGATCTATGGTAGACGATTACAGAGAACAATCCCGAGGTGGTAAAGGA
>NZ_DASSWP010000110.1:0-5698 GCF_035704785.1 Gracilimonas sp.
ACGTTCAAACGGAAGAGTTGGCGTATACTCAATTTTAAGTGGTGAAAGGGTAGGGAGTACCAGTTTTCGTTCACGGTTATTTTACGCAGTATATGTGCCTGAAGATAAAACTATCATAGCTTTGACGGCAGATCAGTCCGGCTCTTTGTTAACTGAAACAGAGGTTCACGCAATCAATATAGATATGCGGGCTATAGAGCAACAAAACTATAACTCTCGATTAAGCATTACGGATCTGCTACCATTGGAATTGACGAGAAACAGACCTTTCAGTTATACCTTATCCGGATTGAACAGATCGCTTGATCTGAATGTCCAATTCTGAATTACAGAATATATTTGCTAACAAAAAAAGCCTTGATCATGTGAATAAACAAGGCTTTTTTAGTTTCAGTTCGAAAGTCAGATCAAATCATCAAGTTGATCATGCTTCTTTTGCTTCTTCTGAAGCATCCTCTTCCTGTTCACTATCTTCTTTGGCTGAAGTAGTTTCCGATTCAGTCCAATCGAATTCCAATCCATCTCTGGATTTGTTCATTTTAATTTTAATGGAAGCACCTTCTTTATGTTTGTTCTCAAGAAGTTCTTCAGCTAATGGGTCTTCGATATATTTCTGGATAGCACGTTTTAGCGGGCGGGCTCCATATTTTTGATCAAAGCCTTTATCAGTAATGAATTCTTTGGCTGCTTTGGTTACTTCCACATTAAAGCCAAGCTCCTTAATTCTGCTGAAAAGTTCTTCATTCATCAAGTCAATGATCTGGAAGATATCAGTTTTCTCCAATGGCTTGAAGGTGATGACATCATCAATACGATTCAGGAACTCAGGATTGAATACTTTTTTAAGGGCATCCTGAATAGTTGACTTCATCTTCGCATAATCAAAAGGAGAGTCGTCGTTATCAAATCCAATACCTTTACCCATATTTCGGATATCACGAGCTCCAATATTTGAAGTCATAATAATAATCGTATTTCGAAAATCTACTTTACGTCCCAGACTATCAGTAAGGATCCCATCATCTAATACCTGTAGTAAAATATTGAATACATCAGGGTGTGCCTTTTCAATTTCATCCAAAAGCACTACGCTATATGGTTTGCGTCGGACTTTTTCAGTAAGAATTCCGCCTTCTTCATAACCAACATATCCGGGAGGTGCTCCTACTAAACGGGATACGGAGAATTTCTCCATGTACTCACTCATATCAATACGAATGAGAGTATCTTCTTTGTCAAAAAGAAACTTAGAAAGCACTTTTGCCATCTCAGTTTTACCGACACCGGTAGGACCCAAGAAAATAAATGAACCTATTGGTCGCGATGGATCTTTAAGTCCTGCACGGGTACGCTGAATTGCTTTGGTTAATTTGATGATGGCTTCTTCCTGTCCGATCACTTTGCCTGCAAGACTTTGCTTCATGTTCAGAAGTTTTTGTCCTTCGTTCTGGCTGATCTTGTTTACAGGTACACCGCTCATCATAGCAATCACTGAAGCAACATCTTGTTCGGCTACATCATATACAATACTTTCGGACTCCTTTTCCCACTCTAATTGAGCAGATTCCAATTCCTCTATCAGTCGTTTTTCTTTATCTCTGAGTCTTGCAGCTTCTTCAAAACGCTGTTTTTTAACCATTGAGTTTTTTTCATTGCTGGTAGTTTCGATCTCTTCTTCCAGATCTATGATATTCTGAGGAACTGTAATGTTCGACAAATGAACTCTTGCTCCGGCTTCATCTAGAGCATCAATGGCTTTATCCGGTAAAAAGTGATCAGAAACATAACGATCAGTCAGTTTTACACATGCATCAATGGCTTCATCAGTATATCGTACACTATGGTGCTTCTCGTACTTTGGCTTAATTTGATTTAAGATCTCTAAGGTTTCTTCGGGTGAAGTCGGATCAACCATGATTTTTTGGAAACGTCGCTCCAGTGCACCATCTTTTTCTATAAACTGACGATACTCGTTTAGAGTTGTAGCTCCAATTGCCTGAATATCACCACGTGCGAGTGCCGGTTTCAACATATTTGAAGCATCAAGTGATCCACTTGCGCCACCGGCTCCAACTATGGTATGAAGTTCATCAATAAACAGGATCACATCGTCTGTTTTTTCAAGTTCGGTCATCACCGCTTTCATGCGCTCTTCAAATTGACCGCGGTACTTTGTTCCGGCTACAAGTGCAGCAAGATCCAGAGCAATAACTCGCTTGTCATAAAGAACTCTTGACACTTTACGTTCAATAATACGCGTTGCCAAGCCTTCAGCAATTGCTGTTTTACCAACTCCCGGCTCACCAATAAGCACAGGGTTGTTCTTTTTGCGTCGACTCAGTACCTGAGCTACACGTTCAATTTCTTTTTCTCGTCCAATGATCGGGTCGAGGCGGCCTTCTTCTGCTAATTCTGTAAGATCGCGGCCGAAATTATCGAGCACTGGTGTTTTTGATTTGTCCATTTTCTTTTCCCTTGAACTTCCTGATCCTTGTGGTCCTTTTGAGGTGGAAGCACTCGCTTTCATTGATGATGAATCGTTATGATCATCACGAGATTTTCCTGATATGATAAGATCCAGTTCTTCCCGAACTGCATCATATGAAATACTAAATTGTTGCAGGATCTGAGCAGCTATATTTTCATCGTCTCTTAATAGAGAGAGAAGCAGATGCTCGGTCCCAATAGTATCACTTTTATATAACTTAGCTTCCAGGTAAGTGATTCGGAGAACTTTTTCTGCTTGTTTTGTGAGAGGTATATTTCCCACTTGTACCGATCCTCCGGTACCTCGAACAGTATCCTCGATGGTCTTTTTAAGTTTAAAAAGATCACAATCGAGATTTTTAAGAATCCGCACGGCAACTCCATCACCTAAACGGACAATACCTAATATTAAATGTTCTGTTCCAATGTAGTCATGTCCCAACCGCAGAGCTTCCTCACGGCTAAATTGTATGACGTCACGAACTTTACTTGAAAAATTTCCCTCCATCTGGCGTGTTCCTTAAGTCCTTTTGGTGTAAATGTATTCTGTTAAGCTTTCGTGATGAAAACGAATGAGTTGCTACTTTAGTTCATCACTACTCGAAGGTAGTAGCGCGGTATAGTAAATGCAAACTAAATGCTGTTTAGAAGTATTAAAATAATGGTGATCCGGTCATTTCATCAGGCTGCTGAACACCCATAAGCTTTAGGAGCGTAGGGGATACGTCAGCTAATATACCATCATGTAAGCTGATCTCATCTGGATGATTTACGACAATGGCCGGCACTAAAGCTGTGGTGTGTGCAGTATGAGGGCTCCCATCTTCTTTGACCATGCAATCAGCATTACCATGATCAGCAATGATGAGAGTGCGATAGCCGTGTTTATTTGCTGTTTCAATCACTCTCTTGAGTTGAATATCAATGGTCTCAACAGCTTTAATTGCAGCTTCCATGATTCCTGTGTGTCCAACCATATCCGGATTGGCATAATTGAGTACAACAAATTGATAATCTTCAGCAGCTAATTTCTCACAAAGAATATCTGTGACGAGTGCTGCATTCATTTCGGGTTGGAGATCGTAGGTTGCTACTTTTGGGCTGGGAACAACAAAACGATCCTCCCCTTTATTTGGAGCTTCCACACCGCCATTAAAGAAATAGGTTACATGGGGGTACTTTTCTGTTTCAGCAATACGAAATTGCTTAAACCCTTTTTTGCTGAGCCATTCCCCCAAGGTGTTAGTGAGTTCCTGGGGCGGATAAGCGACATGAGTAAATTTAAACGTCTTGTCATAAGAGGTGAAGGTAGTGTAATGAAGGTGAAGATTTTCCACTTCAAACTTATTAAATCCGGTTTCATTCAATGCTCTTGAGATCTGGCGAGCCCGGTCTCCTCTGATGTTATAGAAAATTACAGCATCACCTTTCTCAATACGTGACTCTTGAGTATCATCAAGCAAAATAGGCTTGATAAACTCATCCGTTACCCCATCATTATAAGAGGCTTGTAGACCTTGTTCTGCAGAGTCGAATTTTTCTCCTTTCCCATGCACCAAAAGGTCGTAAGCAAGCTTGATCCGTTCCCACCTATTGTCACGGTCCATAGCGTAATAACGTCCGACTAAGGAAGCTAATTTCCCTACACCAATTTCGGATGTTTTAATCTCTAACTCTTTTGCATACTGCAGTCCGCTGTCAGGTGATGTATCCCGCCCGTCCGTGAACGCATGAATAAAGACATTATCGATCTCATGCCTTTTGCAAAGTTCGAGCAGGGCAAACAAGTGTGTGTTATGACTGTGAACACCGCCATCCGAAAACAAGCCCATGATATGGATCTTGTTACGGGATTTAGCTTTTTCAATGGCTTTTAGTAGTTCTTGATTTTCAAAAAAAGAACCGTCTCTAATGGCTTTATTTATTCGGGAAAGTTCCTGCCAAACTATTCTTCCGGCACCAATATTAAGGTGTCCGACTTCGGAATTACCAAATTGTCCGTCGGGCAATCCTACATTCTCGCCACTGGCAGAGAGTTTGGAATGAGGGCAGGTGTTGAAGAGCGAATCTATGAAAGGCTTGTCAGCTTTGTCTATAGCGCTGACGGTTGGATCTTTAGCCAACCCAAATCCATCTAAAATTACGAGTAATGCTTTCGATTCGGGATTGGCCATCCAACTAAACTTACAGGTTATTTACGTACTTGGTAAGCTGTGCTTTTTTACGTGCTGCGTTATTCTCGTGAATGATTCCTTTGACACTCATTCGGTCAAGGTATGAAACAGCTTCTTTGAGCGCCTTTTCAGCTTCTTTCTTATCAGAAATTTCATATACTTTTTTGATCAGCGTTCTCATTTTAGAACGTCGACTACGATTATGATTCCTTCTTTGCTCAGCCTGGCGTACGCGTTTCTTGGCTTGTTTGGTTATTGGCATTGCGAAATATGCTTTTGAAATTAATTATAACTCGAATCTTTTCGAGAAACCAAAATTAAGAGTTATGAAAATATTAAACAAGAAATGATTGAATAATTAACAATATAAGTTTAATTTAACCGATCTGTATGATAGTAGTAATTGATGGGCCCGCAGGATCGGGTAAAAGTTCAACAGCTAAAGCCGTAGCGGCGCAACTTCAGATTCAATTTCTTGACTCGGGAGCTTTGTATCGTGTAGCTGCTTTAATTTATCTGAACTGCCAAAAAAATTATCAACAGTTCTTTGATCAGTTGAAAGAAAGTGAGATTTCCTTTCATTTCAAAAATAAAAAATTTCATGTAGTACTGAATGGTCGTAATGTAAGCGACGAAATTCGAAGCATGGAAGTTTCTGAAAATGTGAGTGAAATTGCTTCAAATCCTGATGTTCGGGCTTATGTAAATGGTCTCATGAGAGAAGTTGTAAAGCATGACATTTATATAGCGGACGGAAGAGATCTGGGTACGGCCGTGTTCCCGGATGCGACCTTAAAGTTTTACATGGTTGCAGATCTGGACACAAGAGCCAAACGCAGATTCGATGAAGTAAGAAGCAGCAGTAAAGATGTTACACTTAAGGAAGTGAAACAAAACATTGCTGCCAGGGATGAAAAAGATTCCAATAGGAGTTCTGACCCCCTGAAAAAAGCCGAAGATGCCATTTTAGTAGATACTTCTGAAATGACATTTGAGGAACAAGTCGCTTTCATAAGCAATAGGATCAAAGAAGTGAT
>NZ_DASSWP010000144.1:0-11517 GCF_035704785.1 Gracilimonas sp.
GTAAACCAATACGCATAATGTCCCATAAAGAAATCAAGCATAGTCTTCTCCTTTTACCATATTATCATAGATCAATACGAGGACGGTCATTACGGTGAGTCCAATTCCTAGTTCAACAATCAAAATACCCCAATAGCGCAGGTCTGCAGCCTCAAGTCCCGGGATGGGAAGTTGTTCGTAGTCGAGGAAATATCCACCCATTATCATGGCTAAGAGGCCGGTCCCGAAATAAATAACTACACCGAGTGCCGCATATGGAGTGGCTAAATAATCTTTGAATTGCAGGTTAGCAATTTTTGTGCCACTGGCAATGCGAATCAACAGGAGGGAAGCGGCTAATAAGGTGCCGCCTTGAAAACCTCCACCGGGAGAATAGTGTCCGTGGAAGATCACATAAAACCCAAATACCATGATATATGGACTTAAAAATCGGGTTCCCAATAAAATGATGGGGCTTGAAGAACTATCCGTCATTTTCTTCTCCTTCCTTACGGTTTCTAAGTAACAAGACTACAATAAGCCCTGCGGTGAAGATCACAATTTGTTCACCCAGAGTATCAATACTACGATAGTCACCTAAGATCACTGTTACGATGTTAGGGGTGTGGGCATCATTGTAAGCCTCTTGGATATAGTAGTTGCCCGGCACTACCGTACCTGTCATGCTTACTTCCTGATTCATCTGATTATCAGGATCTCCACGATATGGCAAATCTGCCGCTGCAAAAAGCAGTACAAGGGTAAACGCTATGATCAAAAGTAATTTTAGATACTTCAATCTTCTGTTGTATAAGTGGTTCGGTAAATTGCGACGACTAATAAAATCCCTGTCACCCCGGCCCCGACAACTGCTTCGGTAAATCCAACATCAACGGCGCCCATGGTGGTAAATAATAATGCCATAAGGAAGCTGAACATGGTTAACATAACAGATGCTACCAACAGATCTTTAGACTCCAGCGCAATGACGGCCGTGATCAGTAAAAAGATGAATAATATAAGTTCAAGTTCCCAGTACATCAGCCTTCCGTTTTGTCTTCTTTTTGTTCAGGAAAAATGGGGTTAAGTCCTGCATTCAGTGCAGCCCGGGCCAACGCATGGGCTCCAATGGGATTTGCCAACAGGATAAAAAGTAATATCAGTAATAATTTTCCACTGTTGATCGTAAGCCCTTCAAAGATCATGAGTCCGATAATAACAAGCATCATCCCTAGCGTATCACTTTTACTGGTGGCGTGGGTTCGGGAGTAGAAATCCGGCAGGCGAATGATACCCATACTCCCAATCAGCAGGAAGAAAATCCCTGCAACAACAAAAACGATGGTTAATATGGAAGTGAAATCAATCATCAAACCGGACATTTATACTTTTGGATGAAAAATACTTTGCAATGGTAAGGGAGCCTATAAAACCTAAAATAGCATAGGCTAATGTGATATCGATAAACATATCTATGCGCCCAAATACATAACCGATCAAACAAATGAGTACAATGGTTTTGGTGGCTATAGCATTAGTTCCAACCAGTCGGTCAAAAACCGTAGGGCCTTTAACTACGCGATAGGCAGGTACGGCAATAATAGCGGTCAAAACAACGGCAGCATAGAGGAAAAATGATTCCATTAACTAAATTCCTCCTTGCTATGTATTACTTCAAAATCTGTAACCACGGTATGCATTTCGTTGGTGAATAATTTCAAAACCTTCCGGGGCATTTCATCACTGACAATACCCTGGAAAGAAACGGGTGAGATAGAGTGTACAATAAATTCATCTCCACGAATATCTACAGTCAGAGTTCCGGGTGTTAAGGTGATGGAATTACCGAGAATCACTTTGCAATGTGGATTAGGGTAATTCACTTTAAATTTAACAACGGACATCTTAATTGGGAGAGATGGGCTCAATAAAATTTTTGCGACATGAATACCTGAAACTACGATTTGTAGCAATAGCCATCCAAAATACCAGGGCATATAAAAAAATCGCAGATCTTTAATGACATCGGTTTCCCCTTCAAAGTACGTATGCTTTTTTAGCCGGTAATTGATAGCCATCACAACGCCCACGCTAAATATACCCATGAGGGTATGAGTAAGATCAAAAAATCCACTCATAATATACCAAAAACCCATCAGGGTAAGGAAAGAAACGATCGGACTTTGAACAGAAAATGATTTCAAAATTCTGATGAATTAGGGTTAGTGGATTTTTTAATGGCTTCAAACATACAAATTCTAAGAATTACCCGAAATGAAAATCGATGGAATATGAAGTCTATATTATATAGCCGGTTTTATAAAACTTTTAAAGAGCATTGCAAACAACGTTATGAGTAACGCATGAGTTCCTAAACTCTTTTTTGGTAAAATAGTACCTATTTAATTCTTTAAAAAATAATTTGAGAAATGTTTTAGTGTTGAGGCGTTTAAAGATTGTAAATAAGAGAAG
The DNA here is from genome assembly GCF_035704785.1 of Gracilimonas sp. GTDB lineage: Bacteria > Bacteroidota > Rhodothermia > Balneolales > Balneolaceae > Gracilimonas. Next base: position 2,452 of record NZ_DASSWP010000144.1, read on the forward strand.
GAGATGTGGTCTCGTTCCCAACGCTCCGCTGGGAATGCCACGGCAGACTACCGGATTGAGTGATCAGTTTAGGGATCGCCCGTCACAATGAGTTAAAAACCATGGATATAAAAAACAGCATTTGCACCCCAACTAACAACTTGTATATTCTGTGAGAACAAAATTTAGTTTTAAAAAAGACATTCACTAAACAAATTAAAAACTATGACTGCAATAATTATACTTGTAATCATCCTGGTTATTGTAATTGCCTGGTCGGTTAGTATTTATAATAAACTGGTTACGCTCAAAAACCGCCTAAAAAATGCATTTGCTCAAATTGACGTTCAGCTAAAAAGACGTTACGATTTGATCCCAAATCTGGTAGAAACCGCAAAATCATATATGGAGCATGAGCGTGAGACCCTGGAAGGAGTTATTCAGGCCCGAAACCAGGCGCAGCAAGCCGAACAGAAGGCTGCCGATCAGCCCGGTGATCCCGAAGCCATGCAAAACCTGATGGGAGCTGAACAAACATTGACAAGTTCATTGGGCCGATTATTTGCTCTCTCTGAAAACTATCCCGATCTGAAGGCTAACCAAAACATGATGCAGCTTTCAGAAGAGCTTACATCTACGGAGAATAAAGTCGCATTTGCACGTCAGGCTTTTAATGATGCCGTAATGAATTACAATACCTATCGTGAAAAATTCCCCAATGTGCTGTTTGCAGGTGCCTTAGGATTTTCTCCGGCTCAGCAGTTCAAAATCGATTCTCCTGAAGAGCGTGAAGCTCCTAAAGTCTCATTTTGATTTGCATCATCTCTATCGACAAAGCAGTTATTACTGCCTTGCTCACTCAAAAAACAATATTCTAAATTAACGGTATAGATGGATTTTTTTGAAGCACAGGATCGTGCAAAACGGAATACAGGAAAGCTTGTATTTTTATATCTGCTGGCTGTTGTTGGTATTGTGTTGTCGGTGTACCTGGTCGTAATGGTTCTGTTCTATTCACAGGGTGTATCAGGTTCAATTTGGAATCCGGGATTACTCTTAGTTGTCAGTTCTATAGTATTTATGGTGATAGCTGTAGGAACACTATTTCGGATTGCTCAGCTTCGGAAGGGTGGCTCAGCCGTTGCTGAAATGTTGGGTGGTCGAAAACTGGAGCCCTCAACAACCGATCTGGCTGAAAAGCAGCTTATGAATGTTGTTGAGGAAATGTCAATCGCATCGAGCCTTCCTGTGCCGGACATTTATGTTCTTGACAACGAAGAAAACATCAACGCTTTTGCTGCAGGGCTTACCACTCAGGATGCGGCGGTGGGAGTAACCCGGGGTGCTCTCGAGCAGCTCAATAGGGATGAACTACAAGGTGTTATCGCACATGAATTCAGCCATATTTTCAATGGAGATATGCGTCTTAATATTCGCTTGATCGGCATCCTCAACGGCATTCTGCTTATACATATCATGGGGATGATCGTTATTCGCAGTATGTTTTATTCGGGCGGAATGAGGGTGAAAAGCAGTAAGGATAATAATGGAGGTGGTAAATCTAAATTAGTGATCCTGCTTTTTGGGTTGGCACTGATTGTTATTGGATATATCGGAATGTTGTTTGGGAGAATGATACAATCGGCTATTTCAAGGCAGCGAGAATACCTGGCCGATGCAGCAGCGGTTCAATACACCCGAAACCCGGATGGCTTGGCCGGGGCACTCAAGAAAATATCACAAAGTGCTAATGGAGCAGAAATTCAGGATGGTCACTCCATGGAGATGAGCCATCTTTTCTTTGCGAGCAGCTTTAGTTCCTTTTTTGATAAACTTTATTCTACACATCCACCCATTGAAGAACGTATTAAAGCCATCAGTCCTGCACTAAGTGGAAGTAACAGCAAGAGAGTAAAAAACATCCGGCAAAAATTTCAAGAAGATCATGTTTCCGGTTTGAAACAAAAGTCTGAATCAGGAGTAGCCGGACATCCGGCCCTGACACCGGAGGTTATTCTTGCAACCATCGGGACACTCAATGGCAATAATGTAACTCGAGCCGGTAAACTGTTGCACGAAATTCCCGATCCTCTAAAAAAGGCTGCCCATGAACCCCTTACTGCAGAAGTGCTAATTTATGCATTGCTGTTAACAGCAAGTGACACCAAAGAAGAAACTGTTCCCGAATGGATTGATAATGAGCTTGAGGAGGGTATGGCCAAGCAGTTGCAAGAATTGATCTCACACCTTATCAAAGGGGAGAGAAAGTGGCATTTACCTTTGGCTGAATTATCTTTTCCTGCATTACGAAAGATGAGCGACACCCAGTACAAGTCCTTCCGGGAAATGGTTAGAAAGCTTGCACATGAAAGTGAAAGCATCTTCTCATTTGCAGTTGAAAAGCTTATTGAGAGACAACTTGATACCGCTTTCACCAAAACAAAAGACCCTGAAATTCGCCATCATCATCTTAAAACGCTTGGGGAGGAAATTTCTATACTGCTTTCTGCGCTGTCATATGTTTCTGATGAAGATCCGGAATCTGCCTGGCAGGCAGGTCTTAAGCCTATTCAAAAAGTGATACCCGGGAATGTTCGTTTATTGCCTGAAGATCAATGTGGAATTGACCAACTCGACGTAGTTATAGATGAGCTGGCGGCATCGGCAAATCCGGTGAAAAAATATATCGCGAGTGCTATGATACATTGTGTTGTAGCCGATAAGAAAATCACAATTCGAGAAAAAGAGCTATTGAGAGCGATCACGGTTTCTATAGACTGCCCGATTCCATTAGGCGCGATGGATTAGATAGGGGTTTTGAGGAATGAGAATACCATGATGCAAGCTTTAGCAGAGAGTGATATTTTGCAATAAATTGAAATAGAGCCAAAGTCGAAAAATGTTACAATGTTCAATATTCTTCCATACCCTAAATTCCTTAAAATTCATCCAAAACGCTCTTTACCTTCCTAAAGTTTTTTGTATCTTTGCCATCCATTTCGGAGCCGTGGTAGCCGCGGTTACATTATTTTTATCGTAAACAAATAAAGTTTAATAAATGGAATCCGCTACGGCGTTGTTTTCTCTCATTATTGCTCTTCCATTAGCCGGCTTTTTGATCAACGGGATCATCGGGCTATTCGCAGAGAACTATCGAAATAAGAAACAGTTAATAGGCATTATCGCTAATGTGGCTGTTTTTGTTCCCTTTCTGATCGCAGTTTATTTCTTTCTAAACCTCAACGCCGATTCTGATGCGGTGGTTTACAAGCTGTTCACATGGATGGAAGTAGGTAGCTTCAGTGTTGATATTGCCTACCGTCTCGATCAGCTTTCAATTTTAATGACCCTTGTGGTTACCGGCGTTGGATTTTTGATCCACCTGTATTCCATGGGGTATATGGCGGATGACGAAGGCTACTGGAAGTTTTTTGCATACCTGAACCTGTTCATCTTTGCGATGCTGAATCTCGTTTTAGGTAATAACCTGTTACTGTTATTCCTTGGGTGGGAAGGCGTAGGCGTTTGTTCTTATTTGCTGATCGGTTTTTGGTATCAGGATATGGCGAAGTCAGATGCAGCCAAAAAAGCTTTTATATACAACCGTATCGGTGACTTTGCATTTTTGATCGCCATGTTCATGGTATTTCAAACTGTAGGAAGCCTGAGTTTTGATGTGATCCTTGGTAACCTGGATGCTTTTTCCAGTGAGTATATTTTTGGAATTGGTTTGCTGATGTTTATCGGAGCAACCGGGAAATCAGCCCAGATCCCATTATTTGTTTGGTTGCCGGATGCGATGGCAGGCCCCACACCGGTTTCAGCTCTTATTCACGCCGCTACCATGGTAACTTCAGGTATCTACCTGATCTCCCGAATGTCACCGATGTTTGTAATGTCGCCTGAAGTGATGTTGATCATTGCAGTTATTGGAGCGCTCACAGCTATTGTTGCAGCCACCATCGCCATTACTCAAAACGATATTAAAAGCGTGCTTGCCTATTCAACTGTATCGCAGCTGGGATATATGTTCCTGGCTCTGGGTGCCGGTGGATTTACCGCAGCGATGTTCCATGTAGTAACACACGCATTTTTTAAAGCTTGTTTATTCCTTGGTTCCGGATCTGTGATTCATGCCATGCATCATGTTGAGCATGAGTTGGAACATGATGGCAAAGAAGTTCATTTCGATCCGCAGGATATGCGCAATATGGGTGGATTAAGAAAGTACATGCCTTCCACCTACAAAACCTTTTTGATCTCTACGATCGCTATTGCAGGTATCCCGCCACTGGCCGGTTTCTTTTCAAAAGATGAAGTACTTGCAATGACTGCCAATGCCGGCGCAGGAGAATTTGGGAGCTACATGTACATGGCACTTTGGGTAGTTGGAATTATTACTGCCTTCCTTACTGCATTTTATATGTTCCGTTTAACACTCACCACATTCCACGGTGAATTCAAACTGGGGCAACGATTCAAAGAAGCTATCGGTGCAGAAAAATATTTACATGAAAGTCCCGCTACCATGACCATTCCATTATGGACTTTAGCCGGGCTTGCCACGGTTGGTGGATTTTTGGGAGTACCCAATTTCATAGTAGAAACCTTCACCCACGAAGAAGCTCATATCAATTTACTGCACAACTGGTTGTATAACGTCACCGCCGATTATGAGCTTACACTTTCTCACGGAATAGAATGGGCGCTGATGTCCGTCTCTATTATCATTGCGGTTGCCGGTGTATTTACAGCATTCAGGATGTACAACAATAATCAGCAGCTTGAGTCAGATGCAAAACTTGCTAAGCGATTTGGCGGTCTGTACCAAACTTGGCAAGACAAGTATAATCTTGATGAAGTATACGAAGGGTTGGTTTCTCGTCCGCTGGTGAGATTTTCAGATAAAGTACTCGCTGTGTTCGATATGAAAGTTGTGGATGGTTTTGTAAACGCTACTGCCGGAACGGTCAGGTTATTTGGCAGCTTGTTCCGCTATGTTCAAACCGGTGTGGTATCAAGTTATGCGCTGGCATTTGTGATCGGCGTAATTGTAATTCTCTATTTAATGGTAATGTAATTGTCACAAATTAGTTGATGGAAACACTTTTAAATATCGTTATTTATTTACCACTGTTAGGAATTCCGCTGATCCTCTTGATCAAGAATGAAAACTCCAGAAAGTGGATCGCTCTGTTGGTGACTATCATTACCTTCCTGGCTTCGCTGCCGCTTATGTTCGGCTTTGATGTAGCCAATTCCGGTACTGCACAGTTCTTAACCGAAGGCGGCCGTCTCATGGAATCCCTGGATATCAAATATTTGGTAGGCCTGGATGGATTAAGCTTGTTGCTTTTCATGCTGACTACCTTTATGGGACCGATCGTGATCTTGTCATCCTGGAATTCCGTAACAAAGCATTTAGCAGGATACCTGAGCATGCTGTTGCTCCTCCAAACCGCTTCGCTTGGAGTTTTTGCTTCTCTGGATCTGATGGTGTTTTACGTATTTTTCGAGCTTTCACTGATTCCGATGTATTTCCTTATTGGGATCTGGGGTGGAGCCGGACGAATCCAGGCTACTGTTAAGTTTTTCATTTATACGCTGGTAGGTTCACTCATCATGTTGGTTGGGCTTATCTATTTAGGATATGATGCCGGCGCAGCAATGGGAGGAGGTGTTAGTTTTACCACCGACTGGAGATTCTTATCCAGTGATATCTACACGATTGGACTTGTTGAGCAAACCTATTTATTCCTCGCTTTTGCACTGGCTTTCTGTATTAAAGTGCCACTGTTTCCATTCCATACCTGGCTGCCATACGCTCACACCGAAGCTCCTACAGCAGGTTCCGTGGTACTTGCAGCCATTATGCTGAAGATGGGTACTTATGGTTTGATCCGCGTTTGTCTGCCGATCTTCCCAAATGCCTTTATGGAATTTGCTCCATGGATGGCCACTCTAGCTGTGATTGGAATTATATATGGTGCACTCGTGGCTATGGTTCAAAAAGATGTTAAGAAATTGGTTGCCTATTCATCGGTTAGTCACCTTGGCTTTGTGGTATTGGGAATTTTTGCTCTGAATACCGTTGCCGTACAGGGTGCGATCATTCAGATGATCAATCACGGACTTTCAACCGGAGCATTATTCCTTATAGTTGGAATGATCTATGACCGACGTCACACACGTATGATCAAAGACTTTGGCGGTATTGCTAAAAAGATGCCGGTATTTACGGTAATGTTTATGATAGCTACTTTGGCTTCTATAGGACTTCCCGGCTTGAATGGATTCGTTGGAGAATTTCTGATTTTAAACGGCTCCTTCTTTTCCGAACTGTATAACAATAAAGTTTTTGCAATACTTGCGACTACCGGTGTTATTCTGGCTGCGGTTTACATGCTATGGATGTTCCAGCGCGTGATGTTCGGCCCGCTCACTAATCCTGAAAATGAAAAATTAGTTGACCTGAATGGCCGTGAGATCGGGTTATTGGTTCCTTTGGTGATCTTTATGTTTTGGATCGGAGTTCATCCCGTAGATTTTACAAAGTATTCTGAAGCTCAGGTTACAGAATTGATCGAAGCTTCGGAAGCAAAAAGCGTAGCCGTTTTGGAACAAGCTCGCAATGAAGAGTTGCCTAACTGGACCGCAAAATTTTATGATGTAAGTGAATCAGAATCACAATTAGCGACAACCAAATAAGATCATGGCACAACCACTTTCCAAAAATGATATTCAAGAAGCGTTGGGTTCTCTGAAAGGATGGGAATTTGGCGATGACAAGATCAAAAAAGAATTTGAATTTAATGACTTCAGCGAAGCGCTCGGATTTATAGTTCGGGTTGGTCTTGAAGCTGAGAAACAAGTACATCATCCTGAACTTTTCAATGTGTATAACACCGTGAAAATTCAGTTAAGTACACATGATGCCGGAGATAAAGTCACTCAAAAAGACTTAGATCTGGCTAAAGCAATAGAAAGCGTTTTATAAAATTAGCGAATGGATTATTTAGGCGATATACAAGCTTTTTTACCCGGAGTCATCACCGCCGTAGCCGGTTTGGTGGTTGTTGTTGTGGAATCTTTTAAGAAAGAAAGCCTCCTCAATTTCTGGATCACAGCACTTTCTTTGGTGGCTGCACTTATAGTAAGCATGCAAGCCTTAGATACTAATCTGGATACCGCATTTTCAGGAATGTTGGTTTATGGAGGTCCTGTAGCATTTGGTAATATGATAATATTGGCCGGAGCTGTTTTCTGTGTCTTTATATCTGAGGATTATCTTAGAGGTATAGGACACTATTATGGTGAAACTTATGCACTCATTTTATTTGCAACTACAGGGATGTTAGCCCTTGCCGGATCTAATGACCTGATCACATTATTTGTAGGACTTGAAACAATGTCCATCTGTTTATATGTGATGGCAGGGTTGATCAAGGATGAAAAGTCAGGTGCAGAATCAGCATTGAAGTATTTCCTATTGGGAGCTTTTTCAACCGGATTTTTACTTTATGGTATGGCCCTTCTTTACGGTGCCACAGGAACAACGACTATCCCTGAAATTGGAGCGGCAGCCAGTACTGATCTTCTGTTCCTTGCCGGTACCGGACTATTACTTGTAGGATTTTTATTCAAAATCTCAGCAGTGCCATTCCATATGTGGACTCCAGATGTGTACCAGGGTACCCCAACCACACTTACCGCTTATTTTGCAACGGCATCTAAAGCCGCGACATTCATTGCCTTTATACTTGTGCTTTCAAGAGCATTGCCAATTATGGAAGGCCTGAACTGGCAGTTGGTGTTAAGCGTGATTGCGATCATCACCATGGTGTTTGGTAACATCATTGCACTCGTTCAGGATAATGTGAAAAGAATGCTGGCTTACTCAAGTATTGCTCACGCCGGCTATGCACTTGTTGGTTTGGCAGCAGGAACTATTGAAGGATATAGTGCAGTACTTTTTTACCTCTTTGCATATACCATCATGAATGTTGGAGCCTTTGGAGTGATCGCTTACTATGAGCGTAACAAAGGCTTGGATTTCAACCAGGTTCAAAATCTCGCCGGTTTAGGCTACAAAGAACCGCTGATGGGTATTTCACTTTCCGTATTTTTATTCTCGCTGGCAGGAATTCCTCCTTTGGTAGGTTTTGTCGGTAAATACTATGTGTTTGCGGCTGCCATTAATGCGGAGATGATCGGGTTAGCCATTGTTGGTGTGTTGGCCAGTGCCGCCAGTGTGTATTACTATTTACGAGTGATGGTTTATCTCTACTTCAGAGAGGAGCATCAACCCATTCAATTGTTTTCGCCAACACTTCTCTACAAAGGCACTATTGCTATTCTTGCAATACTTACGCTTTACTATGGTGTTGAACCCTTGCTTCCCGGAGAAGGACTAATGGATATTCTGAATACATTCGGTGGATATTCAACTCCATCCATGTAGAACACTTTAGGTTATAATTTTTAAAACCCTGCTTATTATCGCAATAGGCAGGGTTTTTTAGTATCAGAGATAAAGTGTTGAAGATTTGGGAAAAATGTAATACATTTTGTAAAACAATAAATTTAATATGAGATCCGTACGATTACCCGAAGATATCGATAAAGAATTAGAGAGCTTGGCAAATCAAAAGAAAGTTTCTCGATCTGATATCATAAAAGAAGCTTTGGTGGAGTATATGGCGAAAGAAAAAAAATATAACAAACCCTTTGAGATAGGAGCCCGCTACTTTGGAAAGAACGGTAGTGGAGAGAACGATCGTTCTACCACCTATAAATCCAGAATAAAATCGAAGATCCGTGACAAGCGCTCTGATTGACGCCGGCCCTATAATAGCTCTGTTCGATAAAGACGATCAGCATCATCAAAAAATGATGAAGTTTATGAAGAGCTTTGAAGGCCGGTTGATCTCTACCTGGCCGGCACTTACCGAAGTCTCTTATATGCTCGACTTCAACAAACAAACCCAACTTGATTTCATTGATTGGGTAGGAGAAGGAGGGATCGAACTTTACAACCTGGAGCAATGGCAACTCATTAAGGTCAGGGAAGTCGTTGAAAAGTATAAC
>NZ_DASSWP010000158.1:0-12720 GCF_035704785.1 Gracilimonas sp.
ATTGACGGAAATAATGACATTGGCGGACTAGAAGGAGGTTTGTCTCCCATGCAGTTATTATTGGCCGGTATTGGTGGGTGCAGTGCTATTGATGTTATTTCCATACTTGAAAAACAAAAACAAAAGCTAACAGACTTAAAAGTAGAAGTAGACGGCGACCGTCAAAAACTGAAAGCCGGTTATTCTGAATACAAAACCATACATATGCATTTCACTTTATCCGGAGAGCTGGATCGTAAAAAAGTTGAAAGGGCACTTGAGCTTTCCATTACCAAGTACTGCTCTGTTTCAAAAGCTTTGGAAAAAGGATCGGAGATTTCTTACGACTACGAAATTATTTAAATGTTATGCGTTGCCGTTGCGCTATCGCTACATAATCATTAAGTTACAGGGATATTAAATACCAATAAATCAAATAGATACCTATGGCTAAATGTGAGTTATACCAAGACGTTAAAGGCGAATGGAGATGGAGAAGAGTTAATAAAAAAGGTGATATTGAAGCTTTTTCCAGTCAAGGTTTTGAGAAAGAAGAAGACGCCCGTAAAGATGGCAAAGAGTGCAAAGAATGCACCAGTTATCTCCGTAAGTTCTAACCCACCCTACACTTACATTGCATCAAATGCTAAAATAGCATTCAGTATCACTTCAGCAGAATTTTTATAAAAGGTTTGTGGAATCGTTTCAAACTCATCCGTATGCTGATGGTAATGCTCATGATCTTCCACTCCAAAGTAGATAAATCGCTTTCCTTTTGCATGAAATGCAGCGTGATCGGAGGCATTGGTCCAGTCATCGTACCCTTGATCGGGGCGGTCATGGCCAAATAACAAGCTGATCTCTCCGGTTTCAATACCTTCAAGAACCGGCTTCAATTCAGGATGATGATAAGTGCCACTGGCATAAAGCTCATTTTTATCATTATTACTTATCATATCCAGATTGATATTCATAACAACTTTATCAAGGAATACAGAATCCTCCACAAACTCTCGTGCGCCGCGTAAGCCCATTTCCTCGGCATCAAATGCTGCAAATACCAGGGTATGTTCCGGCTGTTCACGACTGAAATAGTCGATATAGGCAAGTAAAGCTGCGGTTCCTGAAGCGTCATCATCTGCACCGTTATATATCAAACTATCCCGAATACCCAAATGGTCATAGTGGGCAGTAATTACGATCACCGAATCAGTTTTACCGGCAATCTCCCCTACTACATTAACTCCGGTCATCGTTTCTCCATCACTCCCTGAAAATTCAAACTCATGGGTAAACGATCCCTGAAAAGGGGTTGCACCTTCCTCCTCAAAACGCTGAACCAGAAATTCCCGGGCCTTCCGATTACCCTCTGTACCGGTTCTACGGCCTTCGAATTCATCTGAGGCTAAAACTTTGAGGTCTTCAATGAGCTGATCAGTATCTAAAACAGTAACTGAACTTTGTTCCGGAGACGTACAGCCTGCTATAGTGAATAAAAAGGCTGCAAAAAGGATAGATAACTTCTTCATATTTATTTTAATGGATTGAATTATATATGTTATTCATCTGTAAAAATATCTTTTGGCATATGCATGCTTACCAGCATATGTGGAACATCCACCACTTCAGCAATTTTAAGATCGCCGGCCAAAGAACATAAAGCATAGGCATCTTCACGACTCATTCCCTTTTCTTCTTCAAGGTAATCGATCATAAATCTTGTGGCTTTTTTAGCTGCTTCATCAATGGTTTCAGCAAAGGCGGTTACTGCATAGTATTCTTCAGTTTCATATTGAGGTTCAGTAATAGCCCTTCCGTCTTTTATCACTTCTACTTCATAAATAATATTCATGGGAGCTTCAATGGCAGTCCCGCAAACTTCTCCATGCCCCTGTGCTGCATGAGTGTCTCCAATTGAGAATAATGCCCCTTCCACAAAAACGGGGAAGTAGATCACAGAACCTTCCGTCATATTCGGATCATCCATATTACCTCCGTTTGCCCGTGGAGGAATGGTTGAAAGCATTTCATCTGTATCAGGAGCTACTCCCATTACTCCAGGGAATGGCTTGAGTGGAATCTCAATATCTTCTGAAAACTTCGCTGTTTTTCGGTCTTTACCCAGTTCAAATGTCTTCAGATAGGGTTCTTCAAATTCATCAGCCAGGAATCCAAAACCGGGAATAATGGCAGTCCATCCCCAATCCCCCATTTCAACTTTGTGAAGGGTTACTTTAAGAATATCTCCGGGTTCAGCTCCCTCAACAAATACAGGGCCTGTTAAAGGATGAATGGGATCAAAACTAAGGGTTCCCAGATCTTCTACCGTAGAGTTAATATCCAGTTGGTTTGCAGATGCCTCCTGGGTCGCTACTTTTATAACTGAACCAGACGGAACGGTAAGAACGGGTTCAATAGTGCTGCTCCAGCGTGCATGAGTCTCTGTATCCGAGATTTCAAAATCATATTCTATTTCTGCCGGTTCATCTTCTTCAACCTGCTGAACACATCCGGAAATAGATAGAACTATAAGTGCCGATAGTAAAAATAGTGCCTGTTTCATTGCATCCTTTTTTTATTCTTGGGTGTTGTGAAATGTGAGGAGTTCAGGGCAGTTTTACAAGTTAACAGATATAAAAAACTCCTGCCCTCAATAGAGAACAGGAGTCAGATCTTATTCTAAGAAGTATATGCCAAATCAGACAATTTGAGTAATCAGATCAGCAGTACGTGCAGAATAACCTGCTTCGTTATCATACCAGCCGATTATTTTAACCAACTTGCCATCCACTGTTGTCATTTGACTATCGAAGATATTTGAGTGAGGATTTCCAATAATATCTGTTGAAACCAACTCAACTTCAGAATATTCAAGTATCCCTTTCATTGGACCTTCTGCAGCTGCTTTAAAAGCTGCATTTACTTCTTTTTCAGTAGTTTCTTTTTTCACGACAGCCACAAAATCAGTCAATGACCCTGTTACAGTAGGAACGCGAACAGCATTACCATCAAGTTTGCCGTCCAGGTGTGGAAGTACAAGTCCTACAGCTTTAGCAGCACCTGTTGTTGTGGGCACGATATTTACTGCTGCAGCACGTGCTCTCCGAAGGTCTTTATGTGGCCCGTCTACTAAAGCCTGATCACCTGTATAAGAGTGAATAGTGGTCATGAAGCCTTTTTCCAGTCCGAATGTATCATCAAGTACTTTTGCCATTGGTGCCAGGCAATTTGTGGTACAACTTGCATTGGAATAGATCTCAACGTCTTTATTGATCTTTTCGTCATTCACACCTAATACGATAGTTTGGATATCGTCACCTGAAGCTGGTGCAGAGATGATCACTTTCTTGGCTCCGGCTTTAATATGTTTGCCGGCACTTGCTGAATCACGGAAGAATCCGGTCGATTCAACTACAACTTCTGCACCCAAATCACCCCATTTCAAGTTAGCGGGATCACGCTCAGCACTTACTTCAAAACTCATTCCATCGATGGTCAGCTTATTTCCGTCAACACTGACATCACCGGGATAGGTACCCTGTGCAGAGTCATATTTAAAAAGGTGAGCCAAAGTTTTGGTATCGGTAAGATCGTTTACCCCAACAATTTCAATATTATCCTTATGATTTGCCAGAATTGAACGGGTCACCATTCTACCTATGCGGCCAAACCCATTGATTCCCACTTTAATTTTTGCCATTTCTAATCCTGTTTTTGATTGAATTTTTAACGCTTATAATACATTTAGTACAATGTAATAAGTATCTATAAAGTTCTTATGAATTATCCAAAGCTACCACTATAAAGCCCGATATTCAATATTCCAGGCTTTATAAGAATAGCACTCACAGAACCTTTGAAATGGGAGTGCTTTTCTGCGTATCTTTGGAGTATCTATTTAAAATATTTTTCATTCAAAAACAGAGAAAATGCCTGACCAAACTTTAGAAAAGTTTAAAAACGAAACTTACCTGGATTTTTCAGATCCCACAAATGACAAAGCCCAAAAACAAGCCCTTGAAGAAGTTCGATCTAATTTTGGCAAAGAATATGACCTTTACATAAACGGTGAATTCGTGAAAGGAGATGCCGGAACTTTCGAAAGCAAGAACCCATCAAACCTGGATGAAACCATTGGTACTTTCCAAATGGCCAGTAAGGAACAAGCTTTCGATGCTTTGGATAAAGCCTGGGATGCTTTTGAAAGCTGGCAACATGTATCTGCCCAAAAAAGAGCTGAATATCTTTTTAAAGCAGCCGACATAGTACGCCGACGCAGACTTGAGATCAATGCCTGGATGATCAGTGAAGCAGGGAAAAACTACCTGGAAGCTGATGCGGACACCTGTGAGGCCATCGACTTTATCGATTATTACGCTCATGAAGCTCTTCGTATTGCTGACGGAATGGATGTTCTTGAGGAAACCTGGGGTGATCACAACCGAACCATCTACATGCCTATTGGTGCCGGTGTTTCTATATCACCATGGAATTTCCCATTTGCCATCTTTGTAGGAATGGCGATCGCACCGATCGCTGTTGGAAATACCGTTGTTGCCAAACCCGCTCCTGATACTCCCAAAATGGGACAACTTTTTGCAGAGATCTTAGACGAAGCAGGACTGCCTGCCGGAGTTTTTAATTTTGTAACCGGCGGTGATATTGAGGTAGGAGAAAATCTTGCTAAACATCCAAAAACTCGCTTTATATCCTTTACCGGATCAAAAGCTGTTGGACTTCACCTTTCCAAAATTGCAGCGGAAGTACCCGAAGATCAGAAATTCCTGAAACGACTTGTATGTGAGCTCGGTGGTAAAAATGCTACTGTTGTAGATGAAGATGCCGACCTTGAAGTTGCATCAACTGAGATCGTCAAAGGTGCTTTTGGTTTTCAGGGACAGAAATGCTCAGCAGGTTCTCGTGTGATCGCTCACGAAAAAATTTATGACGAGCTGCTTGAGAAAGTAACGAAAAAAACCAAAGCCCTTTCTATTGGTAATTCCAAAGAAAACCACATTTCAGGACCTGTGATCAATCAAAAAGCCGTAGATAAGATCATGAGCTATATTGAGATCGGAAAAAAAGAAGGACGTTTGATGGCCGGCGGTAAGCGTGCTGAAACCAAAAACGAAGGCCATTATATTGAGCCAACCGTGTTTGCTGATATTGATGAGAATGACCGAATTGCCCAGGAAGAGATCTTTGGCCCGGTTACAGCATTCATTAAAGGTAAAGACACGGACGACCTCTTACGTATAGCCAATGGTGTTGATTACGGACTAACCGGAGCTTATTTCTCCAAAGATCCTAAAAAGATCGACAAAGCTCTTCGTGAATACCGTGTCGGCAACCTCTACATCAATCGTAAGTGCACAGGAGCTCTTGTTGGAGCACAGCCCTTCGGTGGTTTCAAGCTAAGCGGAACTGATGCCAAAGCCGGCGGACGTGATTATCTTAAATATTTCTTAGAGCCAAAATCTACCACCCTCCGCCCAACGGATGGAGTAGATTACAATCTGCAGAAATTTGAATTTGCTGATAAGTAATATTCTATATCACATCTTAAACAAAAAAAGCCCGGACTCATCTGAGTTCGGGCTTTTTTATTCTAATTCTTTTCGGGAAGTTATTTCATTCAGAAGTACAAAGTAACTCCTGCTGAAATATTTTTATTCATCCAGATCTACATCATCAGGGGCGTCATCGTCATCTGCAACCAGCTCATCAACATCGGGAGTATCATCCAGATCATCATCTTCATCCTCATCCTCCGTTACAGGTGCAACATCCTTCTTGGGTTTTACTTCAGCCTTAGCTCCTGCCCTTCGTAAGATCAGTGCAATATCTTCCTGCTCATTATCCATGGCTATCATCATGGCGGTATCTCCGTTCTTATCCCGAAGCTTTACATTAGCGCCGTTTTCTATCAAATATTTAACTACATCTGTATTACCTGCTTTTGCAGCAAGCATTAAAGCGGTGTGGCCCCAGCGTTGCTGTGCATCCACATTGGCTCCCGCTTCCACCAATAATTTAACGGCTTCAAGATTTCCAACTCTAGCAGCTGCTATCAGTGCCAGGTCTCCGATCTTAGCACCTTTATTCAAAAAGAACTTCAGCAGCTCAGCATTAGCATTTTCAGCAGCTCTGTTTAAAGCCGTTCCCCCCATTTTTGTCTCTATATTCAGGTCGGCTCCCTCTTCAACCAAAAACTTCACTACATCAGGATGGTTCTTTTCCGTTGCCACTATTAAAGCAGATGCACCACTCTTATTGGTTTCATTGATATCAGATTTTCCTTTAAGGAGCTTCTTTATTTCTTCTAAATTGCCGGTTTTAGCCGCTTCAATAATTGCTGGTTGATCCATAATGCAGTTAATTTTTACCGTTTTTGTTGCCGTGATGATAAAAAACGGAACGTATATCTCAAACTAATTCTTTCAGAAAAATTATTTAAAATAAGTTCACTCGTTCTCTAAATATTTAAAATAAGATACTAAATCTGATGAGGGTATTTAATTCTAACTTAGGAGCCTTGGCCGTTGGAAAAGCAACTTACTCCAAAAAACCTTCCGCATCGTAGCCTCGGATAAACTCCTCACCGCTCATCCTTTTTGTCCCGGGGAGCTGAACTTCAAGTAATTCTACCGTTCCATCCTTACATCCAACCAAAAGCTTGTCCTCTCTCTCCGTCAACTCACCCGGTTTTGCTTTTATACCTTTCCCCAATGTAGATCTATACATATTGAATTTTTCTCCCTTCCAATCTGCCCAGGCTGTTGGGAAAGGACTTAAACCACGAATTTTATTATGAACATCCTGTGCCGGTTGGTTAAAATCGATATGGCAGTCATCCCGGAATAATTTTGGGGCAGGTGTTGCCAATTCGTCATTTTGAGGAATGAGCTTATAATCTTCAGATTCGATCTTTTGAATAGCCCTTACCAATACAGTAGCCCCCATATCTTTTAACCGCTCGTAAAGTTCTCCGGTCGTTTCATTTTCACCGATAGCTGTCTTTTCCTGAATAAGGATATTCCCTGTATCAACTTTTTCATTCAGGAAAAAAACCGTACAACCGGTTTCCTTTTCACCATTTATAATTGCCCGGTGAATTGGGGCTGCCCCCCGATATTTCGGCAACAAAGATGCATGTAAATTAACCGAACCTATTTTAGGAATCTGTAACACTTTCTTTGGTAATATCCTGAAAGCCACAACTACAAAAAGGTCGGCTTTCAGCTTTTCAAGCTGACCGGTAAAATCAGGAGAGTTCAGGTCTTCAACTTCTATTACCGGCAACCCCAGTTCCAAAGCTTTAGCCTTAACAGGAGTCGGAGAGGTTTTAGAGCCTCTGCCGCGGCGTTTGTCAACATTACTGACTACTGCTTTTATGGTATGCCCGGAACGGTGGATTTCCTCTAAACTTGGAATCGCAAATTCAGGAGACCCCATAAATACAATATTCATAACAGCTACTCTTCCTTTTTAGGCACTATCGGATATTTAACTTTCTTGTTTCCTGAATTAATCTCTTCAAGCTCTTTCTTATGCAATCTTTTCTTGAAAGTACTCAGGTAGTCCAAAAACAGGATCCCTTCCAGATGGTCATACTCATGTTGAATAACTCTTGAGGTCCATCCGCCTGCTTCGAGCCTGTGTTTATTGAAATCCCGGTCAAAAAACTCTATGATCACAGTTTCAGGACGAAAAACTTTATCATTTACTTCCGGGATACTCAGGCATCCTTCTTCCAAAGGTATTTTATCTCCTCTTTTCTCCAGGATCAATGGATTTATAAAGACCATCGGGCCATAAGGCACTTCTCCATCCTCGATCATCGCATCTGTATCCATTACAAATAGTTTCATGGACCGCCCGATCTGGGGAGCTGCCAAACCAACGCCATCGGCATTGTACATGGTCTCCAGCATATTGTCTATGAGGGTTTGCAATTCCGGGCTGTCTTCTTCTATTTCTTCTGCTTTTTTAAGTAAAACAGGGTCATTATACGTTACAATAGGTAGTATAGGCATGATTTAATTATGTATTCGAATCTAAATAGTTTTGTAAAATAATGGCGGCTGCGATCCTGTCTACTCTTCCTTTCTCTTTTCTCTTTTTTTTCGGGATTCCGGCTTCAACCATCAGGCTGAGAGCTTGTGTTGAAGTGTAGCGCTCATCAACTTTAGCTATTTCAATATTTGGAAAAGATTGGCTCAGTTTTTTTATAAAATCATCAACCATCTGTGTAGCCGAGCCCTCTTCTCCGCTAAGAGAAAGAGGCCAGCCAACCACAAATTTTTCTACAGGAGCCTGCTCCGTGATAGCCTTGAGTTCAGAAAAAACTTTTTCCGGTGAAAAGGTTCCCACCGGGGTTGCAATAGTTTTAAGGAGATCGGTCTGTGCGATCCCCACTCTTTTTTTTCCAACGTCGATGCCTATCAGGCGTGCATATTCCTGCAAATAACTAAACTTTAATTTATTTCTTCTTTACGTCTTCCAATGGTTGACGAAGAAATTTCTTCATTAATTTACTTGGTTTGAAGTGGGTTTTACGGTGCGCAGGCACGTAGATCACTTCATTTGTTTTTGGATTACGTGCTTTGGGTTTCGCTTTGGTTTCTTTCACTTCAAAAACGCCAAAATCACGGATCTCGATACGACACTCAGTGTCAGCCGACATCATAATTTCCCTTAAAGCAACGATTACCGCGTCAACCCACGGTTCTGCCTGAATCATGGGTTCATCCATAGATTCTGCAACCCTACGTACAACATCTCGTTTTGTGTAAGTCATCATAGTTTTATTCATTTTTTTGTGCCAGTCTCTTAAGTTGGCATTGTTATTTTTGTCCTTCCAATTATTCGCATCTCATTTGTACTTAGGGTTTTTCACCTAAAGCGAATATATACTCAACATTGTAAAGATAAGTTTATAAAAAATCTACTATATATATTAGATTTTCACTCGTATCGTAATACGTTCTTAACTCCCTCTATCTTTTCAAGCCTTTTCATGATCCGGTTCAAATGTCCGATACCATCAACGTATAAAGTGATAATACCTTCAAACATGCCGCTATCACTACTTACATTAATACTTTTCATATTTGTTTCCAACGATTTTGAAAGAATATCCGTGATATCATTGATCATTCCCACACGGTCGCCGCCAATAACCTTGATAGCTCCCAGGAATTTAGTATCAATGTTCCGTGCCCAATTCACATCCACAATACGCTCGGTTTCTGTCTTTAAAAGATGTTGAGCGTTATTACACATTGCCCGGTGTATCTTGACATCCCCGGTACGGCTGACAAATCCGATCACATCATCCCCCGGAATAGGATTGCAGCAGTTTGCGTAAGAATATTTAATATTACTTAATTCACCATTGATATAAAGTGATTTACCATCTCCCGCCGACCGTGCTTCATTCAGATATTTATCCTGAATTTCCTCTTCAGAAACATGTTTGGTTTCCGGAGTATTGGTCTCTTCAAAACGCCCGGTACTTTTAAATTTTTTGACCTCTTTAAAAAGCTTGCTTACCTCAAAAACACCGGAGCCTATATCAAAGAACATATCCAGTGTTGATTCATAGCTGAACCGTTTTGCAAATTTATTCAGCTCCTGCTCTGAGATCTCGATGTTACCTTTGTTAGCTTTCTTATCCCAGATCTCCCTTCCATCTTCAGCAACTTTACGCTGCTTTTGCTTGATGAATTGGCGTATACGTGATTTAGCCTTATGGGTAACCACATCATCGATCCAGTCAGGATTTAAATTGATCTTGTTACCTGTGATGATCTCGACCTGATCTCCATTGTGCAATTTCTGTCGCAGCGGCACCATCTTACCATTCACTTTGGCGGCCATGGCTCGTTCACCGATCTCACTGTGGATCTCGAAAGCAAAATCAATGGGGGTAGCTTCCCTGGGTAATGTCAAAAGCTCTCCATCAGGAGTAAAAACGTAGATCTCATCTTTATATAAATTCAGCTGAAAATCCTTGACAAAATCTGTTGCAGCATCGGGGCGGGGATTATCCAAAATATCACGGACCCAGCTCACAAACTTATCGAGTGTTTCTGAGCCCTGCTGTGCCCCTTCCTTGTATTTCCAGTGAGCGGCCAGGCCTTTCTCTGCAATATCATCCATACGCCGGGTGCGGATCTGAACTTCCACTTTACGCCCCTTATTGGTGATCACTGTGGTATGCAGCGACTGATATCCATTTGCCTTTGGAACCGAAATAAAATCACGGAAACGCTCAGGAATCGGTGTGTACCAATCAGTAATAATAGAATACACGCGCCAGCAATCTTCTTTGTTATGAGGATCTTCAAGAATGATGCGAATCGCGAACAGATCATATATTTCCTCAAAAGGCTTTTGCTGCCTCTGCATCTTGCGATAAATGGAGAAGATATGTTTTGGGCGGCCTTTGATCTCAAAATTAAATTTCATTTTGCCTAACTCATTTTTGATAGGCTCCATGAACTCATTGATAAACTCCTCCCTGTCCTCCTTTTTTTCTCGGAGCTTCCGTGCTACAAATTTAAAAGAAGTCGGATCGATGGCCTTAAAACAAAGGTCTTCCAGTTCATTTTTAATACGGAACAGTCCAAAACGATGGGCAAGGGGCGCGTAAAGGTCCATGGTTTCAGATGCGATCTTGACCTGTTTCTCGCGTTTCAAATGCTGAATGGTACGCATATTGTGCAAGCGGTCGGCAAATTTGATCAATACCACCCGGATATCTTCAGCCATGGTAAGCAACAGCTTCATAAAAGCTTCAGCCTGCTTACTGTCGCGGCTTTTAAAAACTCCCGTTATTTTAGTGACGCCATCAATGATCACGGCTACTTCTTCCCCAAACCAATAGCGGATATCGTCTAAGTTCACATCGGTATCTTCAACCGTATCGTGCAGCAAGGACGCAATAACCGAAACATCATCGATGTTGATCTCACTTGCTACGATCTTGGCAACTTCAACCGGGTGATAGTAGTAAGGTTCGCCTGAAGCGCGATTTGTGTCTTCATGCGAAAGGTAACAAAGCTTGAATGCGGAAGTGATCGCCTCTTCATCTGCATTCGGGATATGTTCGCGACACACCTCGAGCAGCTGCTTCAGATCTTCACTCTGCGCTTTTTTTAATTTATAACCCTTCAGGTCATATTTATCTATAGAAGCAACTCTACTCATTCTTAGTTCTGTTTTTACTCCCTTTAAAAGTAATTATTAACGTTTTATAAAGCACTTAACTTGTGCAATTTGATACAAAAAAAGCGGATATGAAGTTCATACCCGCTTTTTTCCTACTTTTTTAAACTAAAAGCTTATTGATACTCCAAACATAATTCTTCCTGTTTGAGAATTCACATCATCTAATTCCGGTTTCTCCAATTCAGTAACTGAATAACGATACTCCACAAATGGTCTTAACATGGGAATGATCGTAACTTTTGCTCCTGCCAGCATATTCCAATATAAACTGCTTTCGTCTCCACTTTCAGGAGCGAGATTGTTAGGATCATTCTGAACGTCTTGTATTGCACGTTCGTAGTTCTCAGTTCCAAGACCTAAACCTACATAAGGTTCGAGCAGCCCAAGTGAAATACCACCAATAGCGGCAAAACCAATATCATAATGGGTCAGATCCTGAGAATAAGAGAAATTGTTTTCGCTAATGCTGTTTTCTTCACTGAAGTAGCTGGCGTGCAATCTAAGGCCAAGATTTACAATTGGCAGACTTTCAAAAATTCCTTTTTGAATTCTTAATCCAAATCCGTTTTCAGGATCTTCGTCCCGGAGTTCATAAGAAGCACCGATCTCAAACTGAGCAAAGGTAGTAGCCGAAAAAATTGCAATTAATAGTATTGTGAGAGGTAATATACGTTTCATGGGTTCTCCATTGGTTTTGTTTGCCGAAAGTTACAAAACCCTGCCTTTGATTCAATAATTAGTTTTTGGTGTGGATCCAACTTACCAGCCCTAATCCCCGACCTCACCTAAATCCTCTCCTCGCCTGCCCCGATAAATCGTGGGCAAGGAGAGGACTTATTCGAAATATTCATAATTTCGATGCTTTTTCATAGTTGTGAAGCTTGATAATGGGTGCCGATAAACTAAAACAGAATAGCGATGGACCGATAGACCGAATAACCGATTTGTGATTTGACTCTCTTCGTTAAATGTTAAACGTTCTTTTCTGGATGTTCCTTCGGCCTTAGAAAAAAGAGCGTTAAGAAGTTGACGCAATGACGCGTTTAAAAACCCCGAGCATTCGGGGTACCGCATGGCATGTGAATTACCGGCAAGCCCGGTTATGGAGCATTGATTTATTTTAGCGGAATGGAGTCAGCTTTAGCTTTTTTTTTGTAGCCGGGAGCTTTTGGTTCTTTTGTCGGTACAAAAGAACAAGGAAGCTTTTGGGTTTTTGTTGGTGGTCTAACTTAGCGGGCCCAATCCTCGACCTCACCTAAATCCTCTCCTCGCCTGCCCCGATAAATCGTGGGCAAGGAGAGGACTTATTCGAGATCATTAATAATTTCGATACTTCTTCATGGTTGTGAAGTTTGATAATGGGTCCTCCTCCTTGTTAAGGAGGAGACAGAGGAGGTCGGAGTTTAGGGCAACAAATTGATGATAGGACAAAGAGCAGGCATTTGGATCCAAAAAAACGAAGTCCTCCCTTGAGGGAGGTCCCGACCGAATGGGCGGCGGAGGGTG